>NZ_SGXV01000004.1:0-218037 GCF_005435055.1 Halorubrum sp. SS7 | reverse complement strand
ACAGAGAATTAGACGGCCAGCGCTGGATGGCCGAGACTGCCTTTTCGGCCATCAAACGTCGGTTCGGCCCCGCCTGTCTCCCCCTCGCGCGTGGTACCGCGAGTTCCGCGAACTCGTGGTGACCGCCGCAGTCTGCAACCTCGAACAAGCACTCAAACGGTGATTCCCACGCCATCATCGGATTCAACAAAGCACTCTAATTCATTTAATTAAGAGTGTTAAGAGTTAACAAGTATATACTTTTGTGTCATTCTTAGTGGATTTTAAATTACACTTATTGATAATGTAATTGTGAAGTCGAGGATAATAATCTTGTAAAGATATATCTCCCTCATTAGTATATATCGTTCTATTTGTATTATAAATAATAATTGTGTCTGTATTATTCATAGTACTAATGAGGTCTGCAATATCTCGGTTATCCATCTCACCCGGTAAGAATGATGCATATCGTGTTGGAGGTATAGATCCTGTGAGTGGGTAATATCCCGGGAGATAGGGTAACGCCACAACGTGATACTTTGAATTGGATCCTTCTTGTATTTTCTTGACTGTTTCCACGGTTGTTGAAATGTTCTCATATTCCTTCTCAGAAATTTGCAAGCGATCAGCTGTTTGAATATCAGAATCAACATAATTCTGGCCTCCTAACAGAGGATTTCCTAATAACAATCGCATCTGTCCAGCTCCTGCTGGGATAAGTAGTGTACTAAGCACCAGACAGAGAATTGTAATTTCTTTCATTTCGGGTAAATGGCCCAGCCGGCTGCTACGATGTACATTTAACTCCGGGTAGTATTCATCTAGTAAGAGCGATAACAATACGACAGAGGGGAAAATTGCATTTGCGAGATGCGACATATCGCTACGGCCAAGTGCGATGAAGTAGAAGAGAGATGCGACAACAGCGATCCAACCAAGAGAATAATTATCTCCAGACACTTCGTCTGTCTCTCTATACGTCTGTAATAGATGTTTTACAGTGATAGCTACTAATATCGGTGGTAAAAAGAAAAGGAATGAATTCACCGATCTAAACCCAAATCTTAATATACCCATTAATGATAGTTCAAAAGTTAAAAAGGGGCGCATAATTGGGCGAATTACTGAGATACCCATTGCCTCAGAAAATGCGGGGAGAGATAGAAAGAGATCATGTATCAGATAGAATATAGCGTCATTTATAAAGTAATAATAGAGAACTGGTGTTACACTAATGATACCAACTCCTACGAATAGAGTCAGCTTTTTAGCCCCTCTCCAGTAGCTAACAGGCGCAGGGCTGTTGTATTCGCATATTAGAAGTAATGAGAGAAATCCAATTGATAAGAACCCACCGACTTCCTGGCTCATAAGGCCTGCAATAGTCACAACGAGCGATAGCCCGATAATTCGACGCTGTGTTAAACCCGATTGTATAGAAAGGACGCCCAAATATATATATGGAAGTGACATAATTACTCTACTTGATTTGAATCCAATAGGAATCCAAATCAGTACAATAAATGTAAGTGCATATATTGGTACCCATCTGTTTGTAGTAAGTCGTTTAATAATAAGATAGAGTCCAGCTAAAAGAGCGAGGGTAAAAATAATTTCATAAATGCGGAACGAAAAAAATGAATATCCAAATATCTCCAAGAAAGATGCTATACCCCAAATGTATCCAGGAGCATACATAGTGAAAATATCTTTATAGAGAACCAAATTCTCGCTTCCTATCCCCCACGCAAGATAGAATTGAAATCCCTCATCAGAGAGTTGAATCCCATATGGAACTGATACTAAAAGCTGAAACAATGTATATAATACAATAAATACTATTGAACCTCTATGGATATAATTGAAGTAAGAATCTTTTTTTGAAGACGCTAAATCGACCATGTCTATATTTTTTTGAATACCTTTTTCACTATTTTAAGAGCGCCCTGATCCCACGCGACACGATGGTCTTTTCCAGTTTTATCCTCACTTTCTTCATAATTCTCTAGATACCATTGATATGTATCAACCAATGCCTTTTGATTGGAGTATTCTGGTTCCCATCCGATATCGCACAACTTTTCGACGGAGACGTACGAGTCCTCGTGAGCTGTTTCATATACCCACGGATAGAGCGGTGACAGATCGAGTTTGTTCAACACTCGGAGAGCAAAGCGGGTCAGCGTTGCTGGTGTTCCGACAACTCGCTTCCCTGTTCCCGCCTCGTCAATCGGGGCTTGGAAGTCTTCTTTCATCGTTCCGTATTCCGTCGCACCCACATTGAACTCGTCATTCACCTCGCTCTCGTCCAACGTGAACATCATCTCGATTGCCCGAACGAGATCGTGAACGTGGAGTAATTGATACTTGTTGTTTCCCCACCCGACCATCGGGATGTTCGCCCCACCCTCGATCCAGTCGAACAGGACCTGAAACACGCCAAGCCGCTGTGGTCCGATGAACGTCTTTGGTCGAATAATCGGGACGCACATCCCCATCCGACGGAAGTCTCGACAGATGTTTTCGGCTTCGATCTTTGCGTCTCCGTATGGACCGACACCGTCTAACGGCGATTCCTCGGTAATTGGATGCGTATCATGAGTGCCGTAGACGGCTGTGGACGAAATATAGACCACTCGTTCAACGCCGTGCTCTTTCGCGGCCCACAATACCGAGCGCGTCCCCTCAACCGTTACCTCCCAAATCTCGTCGGCGTCCCACAGTGGGAGTGCCGCCGCACTGTGGACGATTACATCCGCGTCAGCTTTCTCAATTGCCTCGGACACTCTCTCCTCGTCACGCACATCGGCCTCTATGTATTCAATGTCTTCTGTATCGTCTTCTTCGTTGAACGGTTTGAGGTCGAGTGCGGTTACGTCCCAGCCCTGATCAGCAAAGTACTGGCACGTGTGAAGTCCCAGAAAGCCAGTTCCACCCGTGACCACGACAGAATCATGCTGGCTGCCCGTAGGGTCCATCTGCTCAGTCGTACTCATTATGTCGATAAAATTAGCGTAATGTCTTTATACTTACTATTGCCGCATACCGATGAGCCCCAACACCTGTTTTCGGCCCGACTGATCAAGCGAATTTGCTTCAAGTCGGCGGAGACCAGAAGAGCGGTAAACCCACGAGTCCCTATGAGCACTATGATTGTACGATGTACTCGCGGAGCCACGCGATTATTTCTGCTGTAGTAGGTTTCCCACTAGCCGTTACTGCGCCTGGCTTGGATCACTTCGCAATTGGACGGATTAATCGTGGTGATTGGTCTAACCTCGCCCGTTGTCTTGGAACCCGTCGCGGGTATTTGTAGATCAACCATCGATATTCGAGCGAAGTGATATATGGCGAGATCACCGGTTATTTACTCATCTTCTCATTGGCGGCGTTCTTTCCCGTATTAATATGGATTATTATTGGATGTTTGGCCTTCATGACGGCCGCTTACCATCTATACGCACGTTATTGCGGATCTCTACTCGGATATACGGACCAGAGACGCCTATCTCAGCCAACGAGAGTAGCTTCGCGTGGCGCAATTATACAGATCAACAATATCTTTATTGTCTTGTTGGTCAGTAGACTAGATATTGAATGGATAGGTCATCGCAGATCATTAACCCAGTAACCACAGTCACTGGACTGGTTCGAGAGATTCGCCCGTGGCAATGGTACAAGCAGGGCGTAATGCTCTTGGGAATCGTCTTTTCGCAAAATCTTCTCAATTGGGGTGTTTGGCTGAGCCTCTTGATCGGGATTGTGTCGTTCACAACAGTTGCCAGCGCAACATACATTTTCAATGATATTAGCGATCTTGAAGAAGATCGCAATCACCCGCAAAAACAGCACCGCCCGATTGCAAGTGGACAAGTGTCTGTCTCGGTTGCCGCGGTTTTCGGCCTCATCTTAGCTGGTATCGGACTCGGAGCCGCCTACAGTCTCGGCCCCCTCTTTCTCGCTATCCTTCTCGCCTATCTCGCACAGAACGCCCTGTATTCACTTGTTCTAAAGCAGTTCGTCTTCGTCGATGTGCTGATCGTCGCTATCGGGTTCGTGCTCCGCGCTATCGCGGGAGTCATCGCTATCGACGTGTTCTTGAGCCCGTGGTTGATCGTGAGTACATTCCTTCTTGCGTTGGTGCTCGCGTTTGGAAAGCGCAGGAATGAACTGGAGGTAGCGGCCAACCCACAGCAAACACGCGATGTCTTAGGCGAATATTCGGAGAACAATATTGACCAACTCCTAGTGATGGTGATGGCAACCCTGCTGATGTCGTACTCACTCTACACGTTCTCACGAACGGACCCGACGATGATGGTGACCCTCCCGTTTGCGTTCTTTGGTGTGTTTCGCTATCATCACCTCGTCCATACGACGAACATCGCAGGTCAGCCCGAATATCTCCTCACGGATCGATCCTCAGTAGTGAATCTTATCCTCTGGGGTATCGTTGTTGTTGCCGTCCTCTACAACGTCCCAGAGATGGCTGTTGGGGTGATTCAATGAAGCGATACGACCTCCAAGTTCATACCGACGCCTCTCCGTGTTCACGAGCCTCTCCCGCTGACATTGTTGATGCGGCTGTTGATGCGGGATTAGATGGAATTGCTATCACGAATCACGATACGCTGGCGGGGTACGATGAGGTCTCCGACCTCGCACCTGCTGGCCTAACCGTGATTCCTGGGGTAGAAGTGACGACGACACAGGGGCATCTTCTGGCATTGTACATCAACGATGAGCCCCCGCAGTCCGACCCAGTAACCGTTATTGAACACGTCCACGAGCAAGATGGGATTGCGATCCTCTCGCATCCGTTTGATCGGTTCCGAGAGTATTACAACACAGATCTCGACGCAATTGCCTCACAAGTTGACGGCGTCGAGGCTCAAAATTCACGCTGTCTACTCTCTCGCTTCAACCGTCGCGCTCGGGAGTATGCTACCCAGCACGACTTAGCGATCACGGGCGGAAGCGATGCGCACTTTCCGATGGAGGTGGGCCGGTCTATAACAGTGTGTGACTCGCCATTCCGTGAGGCTATCAAATCCACATCAACGCAGATAGCCGGACGAGGGGGGTATCTCTCGGGTCATACTGCGACGAAACTAAATGACGCACTCAGGATGGTGAATCTCTAATGGGTGTCCTCTCAACAGTTCAACGAGCGATTCGCCAACACGGGCTCTGGGTCACAGCACTCTTGACGGTTGCCGTGTTCTTTGGGCTGTTCGTCGTCGGTGACGCCTCGCAAGTCGTTTCGGCACTGCTTGCGGTTGATCGCTGGCGGGTTGGTGTCGTGTTCCTCCTCGCTACGATTAGCTATGCTGTCCGGTTTCTCAAGTGGGAATACTATCTTCGCCACTTAGACATTGACATCCCACTCAAGACAAGTCTGATCGTGTTTTTCAGCGGTTTGATGATGGTCGTGACTCCTGGGAAAGCAGGTGAAGTCTGGAAGGCCTGGTTCCTTCGTGACCTCCGTGATGTACCAGTCAGTCAGACAGCGTCCGTGGTCGGTGCTGAACGAGTAACTGATCTGATCGCACTGTCGGCCTTTGCGTTTCTCGGGTTACTCATTTATCAGCGGTCATCGGTCGTGTTGATCGGCGTGATTCTCCTGTTCTTGCTCGGCATCAGTCTGCTTCAGTGGCGAACGTTTTGTCTACGTGTCTTAGGATGGCTAGAGACGCTTCCGATCGTCGGGTCGTATGTAACCGAGTTAGAGGAGTTCTATGAGAGTACGTATACGCTGTTCCAAGTGTGGCCACTCAGTACCGCGTTCCTCATTAGCCTCGTGGCGTGGGGCTTAGAGGGAGTTGCGCTGTGGGTGGTGCTAAGTGGTTTCAGTTCGGAAGCGACCCTCCTCGCTGCGTTGTTCGTGTTCGGGTTGGGATCGGTCGTGGGTGCGGCCAGCCTCCTTCCTGGGGGGTTAGCGGCCGCAGAAGCCAGTATGGTCGGAATGCTCGTCATCTTGGGATACACCCAGACAATTGCGGTAAGTGCGACAGTGATTATCCGGGTCGGAACGCTCTGGTACGGAGCAATCCTGGGAACGTGTGTCTTCGTCGTCTACCGGTTTGTGAGAGATCAGGGCCAAGTCACAAGCCCGAGCAACTGATTCAAGCTGGTTCGCTACTCAGTTTGGAATATGTTGGTAGACTGGTCGTGCTAACAGATACACTGTAATACAACTGACGATCAGCAGAAACACGATATTGACCGTCTGAACTAAGCTCGATGAGAAGCTCCGGAGAGATTGTCCGATAGTGATGTAAAAAATATCCCAGGGTAGTTCACCAATGATAATCCCGATCGCGAAGTTTCAGCTGGAGATAACGGCCAAGCCAGCCCCAATAGAGACACTCTCTGCGGGAGCTGGTAACAGTTGAGCGGCAACCATTCCTCGAAGTTCGCTCCCAGATGTCTCGGTAACCACAATGTGATCCGGGCACTGACCAGCTTCAGGCTGTAGATCGACTTTGTGAACCCAATTATGAACGGATAATCGAGTACGTTCGACGCCGAATATATCATCGAGAATATATTTGAAAGTGATAATCCAGCGAGATGGAACTGAATACCGAGATTCATTACACCTCGGTGTCTCCTTTCGCCTCATAAAACCTAATTTGATCTTGTCGACACTTCCAATGACGCGTATGCGTTCGGGCATGAATTACCCAGAAAAGACACCGCCTCAATCTTCATTCTTGTCTGAACACCACTGGAACGAATACAGTTAATGTATTCATCCGTGAAGTGCCGTCCTCTCAGATTATCAATATTAGTGGGTACGTCGAAACGGCAGATCCCATCCTAAACGCGGCGCAGCACAAAACTGTGTGCGATGATCCGATATATGCGATACAGATAAACTTCGGAACAACTGTTGTCTATATGATGGTTAAGTAAATTAAGCCAGAAGAGAAAGGCATCACACATGACAGGTGGCTCGGTGGTTGAAAGCAATCCAACGGTGGGGGCGGTTATCGTTAATTATCGCTCAGAAGAGGAAACTCATCGTCTGACGGCCGAACTCTATGAAGGCGTTGATGAACTCGTTATCGTAGATAATAGTTCGCCTTCGGCGACACTGGATCAGCTGGCAAGGAGCACAGAGAGGGTGTCATATCTTGAGAGTGACGGCAATGTTGGTTATGCTGCGGGGAACAATCTTGGAATACAACATCTTTCAGAGGAATGTGATTGCTATTTCATAATCAATCCAGATACTAATCTTCCAGATATCGAAGTAGTATCGCGGCTAGCGAGAAAAATCCTTGTGAATCCCGAGGTCGGTATTCTTGCGCCCGCTGTGGGTGATGATCCGCCCTCACAGCAACACCGAGATACAGCGGCTGTACGGCTTATGCATCGGTTCGGCTATCTGCCATCAGTCGGGTCCCGCGATGATGAACTTGTCCCCCGAACACAGGTCGTCGGCTGCTCGATGATGATTTCGGCAGATATGATTGAGGATATTGGATTGCTTGATCCGTCGTTTTTCCTCTACGTGGAGGAAATCGAATACTGTTTTCGGGCACGAGAACACGGATATCAGGTCGCATTCGATCCTGAGAGTGTTGTCGAACACAATCACGAAGAGACTGGGTTTGTACATACCAATCCGTACCAAGTCTACTATAGAACACGAAATCTGTTCCAGCTTGCTCGTCGCCGATTCTCGGGAGTGGGGCAGCTTCTCTTTCTCTCATCAGTTGGGATTTTGTTGTATGTAATCACGAGGAATCAAGAATGGACGCTACTGAAACCGTGGTTCGAAGGTTTTGTCGATGGTGTTCTTGGACGGACTGGACGAACTAGGTACCTCACCGACTAATCGATCAACGCTGTAATTTCGTAGGCACAGTGATTTACCTAACCTTGGAGGCGCAGTTACAAGGTCACGTTGTTTTATGATATTGTGGGCAAATAAGGACGATTATTACTGTAACTGAATTATCTTTATGACCATCTCATTTTCCAAACAATCATAACTACACTGCCCTTTTTTTACTAATATTAGAATATATTTTTATAATATCAGTTAGAATATTATCTGGGTGAAAACAATCTTTTACATATTCTATATTTTCTTGGCCTATTTGATCCTGATTTTTATATGCATATTTTATCGCCTTACTAAGACTACTTGGATCTGATGGACTACATAATAAATCTGGTTGTGGGACTATTTCCGATGGCCCTCCAGTATTAGTTGCAACAACTGGGAGGCCAGATTGCATTGCTTCAAGGATCGTCCTACCAAATGGTTCTGGCCACACACCGGGATGAACAAACACATCTGAATCATCAAATACCTGTGAGATTTTCTCATAGGGAATTTTTCCGGTAAACGAGATTCGTTCTGACGCTGAACTGGAAGATGCACGGGCTTCTAAATGTTCTTTCTCAGGACCACCACCAACAACTGTCAGTGAATAGTTTGTTGGTAGATGATTCATAGCATCAACGAGATACTTTACACCCTTTGACGGGCGCAAATGGCCCACATACACAAGGTTACCTCTCTCAGACGAGGTCCTCTTCATTGACGAAGCAAAGTTTGGATCAATCATGTTTGGAATGACCTCAAACTCACAGTCTGAAAGCCCCCATTCTTGATATTTTTCTTTGACAGGCCGACTCAGTGGGAGAAACATGTCGATTTTACGCATTTGTCTCTTCAATCTAGGTCGTTCAGCTCGGAGAAGTGTTAGTTCATACAATTTACGCTCAATTGACGGACTAATATTTACGGCCTGTCTATTCATTAATGAATATGAATTTAATGTCGCTACTGAGGGTATCTGTAATCTCTCAGAAATTCGACCAACTGCTGGATGTAAATCCATGTTATATGCATGAATAACATCACACTCAAGTTCATAATCAATGAGTCTCCGATATGCAATTTCGTTAGGAATAGTGTACGGATAAGTTGGGAGATCAGCTAGACGAGCAACTTTGACATCGTTTATAATCTCCGTATTCTTGCCATCGAATGAGACTACTGTTATGTTCCCAATTTCTTCACTTCTTTTTAATTGTTCTGCAAGTAATTGGGCACTAACTTCACCCCCGCCAGCATGCGTTGGCGGATATCTAGGTGTGACAAGGCAAATGTCTGTCATTTTATGAAATGTGCGGGCGATGTCTGAACAATTGGATGATTCGAAACTGTGGCACTCTATTGAGGTGAAATTTTGTAAGTTGACCCTTTCGCAGTCTAAAATACTCTTGATTTTGTATATTGGATTTCATCGGTTGTCGTCGACTGTCAGTCAGCTTTCTTTATAAATACTTCTCCTACTCCATTAGAATAGACCGTATTATCATTTGAATTACTATTTGGTAGATAAACGAATGCGTATTCTCGCGAGCCGAGGGTGACCCCTCCCGAATCTATCATTAAGCCTGTTTTTTCGGCGTGTTTAGAGTGTATATAGATAGTTCCATTAGTGATTGCACTTCGATTAACAGTTGTAGACACTTCCCCGTCTTCAAGTCGTTGTACTGGTATATTACTGCTTGTTCCTGCCGTTGTGAACACCTCATTACCAGTGATACGAGAATCAGTCCATATTTGAACTGCATTGTTTGATGCCGTTTCATACCGTTTGTAAGTCGGTATCTCGTCACTGTGTGGCGATAGAGAAACCCCCGCCACTGGTGAACTCAATGCTAAGATTGCAAGTACGACGACAACGCTCGAAGCAACGACATTCGAACGTGTATATGAATGGAATGCTATGATCCCGATTGCACACGCGAGATTTAGGCCGAATAATGCGAGAAGAGAGTAAATTCTCTGTGGGGGGATGTCTGTAGCATTGCCAAATATACTGAAGCCGATTATTCCAAAGCCGACTACGATCCAGAATGCAACCGCGTCAAGGCCCCATTCCTGTCGACGGACAATAGTGGCGAAACCGAGCATTGATGTTGCAAACATGACCAACTGACCGCTAGTGGAAACGAAAAGGAGTGAGAGTGACAACTGTGAGTACCGTCCCCCACCTGAACCACCACCACTTGCACCCTCCCCGAAAAGCAATTCAACTAAAGAGAGAACGACATCGGCGATTCGGCCTGTCATCTCCCCCGTTACCAGACCGGCATACCCTAGATACATTATACATAGAATTCCAAACGCGATCGTCGTGCGGACGGGGATACGCTCAGAATAATCGAGACCATTTAACACCGGAATTCCGCTGAGATATAGCCAGATTACGCCGGTCACTATTAGCGCGGCCCCGCCGCTGTATGTGTGTCCAAAGATCAAGTACACCATCACTAGGAACAGAGGAGGAAGATATCGCTTCGAATCGCCGAGACCACACTCGATTTTGAATACGGAGAGAACGATCAACGGAATCAATGGATAAAAGAAATTCAACTTCGTCGGACGAGTGCCTTTTGCGATAGAATACGACATCAGTACGAAGATCAGCGCCGCGAGCAAGGCAGTCCGTCGGGATAGACCCGGAATCGCACGGTCAGCGTACGCGAGGATAAGAACCGTCCCAGCGATCGCCGCTGTTGCACCAAATCGATAGCTGATATCCACATTTAATCCGGTGACCTGAGCGAATTCCGCGACGAATACCATATGTCCCGGTGTGTGACTATACGTTCCAACCTGTTCGAGGCCCCCGGATACAACGATCGATTTCGCGGTCGGAATAAACGCGAAGGTGTCCGGAGAGTACATTCCTGCCGGAAAGGCTAGTTGCGAACTCCAGAATGTGAAGAACGCAAAAATGGCTATTTCGGCCGTAATGACATTCCAAGAACCTCCTCGGAATATCTGATACCCGATGACGGCTGCCATTGCTCCGTGAAGTACATAGTGAAGCGGTGGACGAGCACCGATTACAGGGCGGTAGATCACAAAGAGACCGACAATAAACAGCGACGTGGCGATGATGCCAAAGCGCCAATCTAGCGGATCCTGCTCACTTTCTATCCGATAATCGCGAACGAAAATGCCAACAATTCCACCGAGTAGAATACCGACAGCTGGCGCGAGAAATGCCCAGAGATCAAGAAGAACGACTACAGATAGTGCTCCGATACCACCGAGGAGGATCAAATAGCTGAAATAGTCACGCACCAGTCCAAGGACCGCCTCAATTGATCCATTTGATACCTTCGGGACGGTCACGCTCATCTATTGACCTACCTCAGTGTGTACGTATTCATCAATAACTCTGTCTGCTACTTCGTTCCAGTCAAGTTCTGTAGCTCGGGTTTGAGCTGCCGAAGTAGCCTCTAGGTGGTGGTCATTATCTTCGATAAAGGAGTCAATCGAGTCGATAATATCCCCAATCTCACGTGAAACCAACGCACCGGACTTACCGTCGACGACGGTCGTGATTCCGCCGGCCCGGGATGCCACTACCGGCGTTCCACAGGCCATCGACTCCAGTAACACAAGACCGTAGCCCTCGTAACTCGACAGGAGGACAAATAGGTCTGAACTCGCATACAGTGCCGGCAGCTCGTCATCTGGAACGAACCCGAGGAACCGGACACGATTTGAAACGCCCAACTCTGATGCGAGGTTCCGCAACCGATCCTCATGTCGGCCCGTCCCGGCGATCAACAACTCCACGTCAGGGCGGTCAAGGGCTGCAAAGCTCTCGATCGCCAAATCGACTCCCTTTCGGGGTCCTAGCCGGCCCACGTACAGTAACGTGAATTTCTCTGAATCGGGCGCAGGATGTGGGCCGGCATCGGGATGGAATCGCTCGTTATCCACCCCGTGAGGAATCATCGAAACTCGATCGCTGTCGAAGCGGTACGTATCCACCAGTTGCTCCTGTGTGTGATCGCTGATAGCGATAATTCGATCGGCGAATCGCCCTGCGATCGAATCCAAGACGATGTTCATCGGATGGAACACGTACTTCATCAGGTAATCCTCGTACGTGTGCGGGTCACTCGACCGCATTTCGCCGACCGATGTACCATGACTCGTCACGACAAGCGGTACGTCAGCCATTCCGAACCCAGGAGTGAACGCGACTGTCGACGCTGGCATCAGCGTGCCGTGGACGACATCGTACGCGTCAAAGTCGATCTTGCGCCGTGCCACGATACTAAAGAGGACTGTATCCACGGTTACGAGCCGACGACGTTTCATCAGACGGGTTACCGAGACATTCTCGTGGACATCGATTTCACCGTCTGTCGCCGCTTCCATAGTAAACACATCGACGTTGTGTCCCGCACGTCCCAATGTGTTCGACAGCTCGTAGGCGTACGTCTCAGCTCCCCCAACATCCGGCGGGAACATTTTTGATACGAGGCAGATGTCCATTATAAGCTCCTCATTTATACCCGAGGGCTTCGAGCCGCTCGTCGATCTCTGCGGACTGGTCTTGTGTCCCTTCCTCCTGTTCTGAGCCGTCAACCGAGTCAACTCGGGATGCGCTGAATGAGCGTAGCTCTTCTAGGAATTCTATTGAATCGGCCTGCTTCGGGTTTAGCTCTGACTGCTCTCTGGGATCCTCCACAAGATCGTACACTCCCTCAGAAACGATCTCTCCCGAATCGATCTCCCGCTCCAGTACCGCCTTCCACCGCTCGCCGCGAGCGGCAAAGCGCCTGATCCCCTCGTGTTCGTCCTCGCCGGTCGCACTTGCGAAGACGACACTGTCATCGAACACTAACTGTCCGTCTCTATTCACGAGTGGCTCCCTCGGCAACTCCGACTCGGGCTCACCAGCGTATTCCAGTATCATCGGAACGATATCCAGCGTACTCACCGGAGTTGTCACCGTTTCGTTCCCACGTTCACCCGGCAACGAAACGATCAGCGGAACGTGTAGCAACGACTCGTGGAGATATCGCGGGTGCGTGTAGTACCCGTGTTCGCCGAACGCATCCCCGTGGTCGGCCGTCACGACAATCAGACTCTCTTCGAGCAGCCCGCGATCGTCGAGCGAGTCGAAGAACGCGCGGAGCTGATCGTCCAGATATCGGATCTCCCCGTCGTAGGCATCAATTAACAACTGCCGCTCCTCGTCCACGATCTCGTCGGGGCTGTCGATCGTCTTCTGGTAGAGCGTCTGCGCCTCGTCGTTCGACAGTTCGCGGTCGGCGTACGTGTAGCCCGCAGGCGGATTGTATGGCCCGTGAGGATCCATATAGTGGTTCCACAGGAAGAAGGGCCGATCGTCGCCGATTGAATCCAACCAAGAGAGCGATCGGTCGTTGATTTCCGCGGCACGAGCGTGGTACTCTCCTTTATTCAAGACAAACTTGTTCAGCGCTCGCTGCGCGAGCGCGACGAACCGATTCTGCCCGAGGACGAGGTCGTCGTCGAAGGTATCGAACCCGCTGTCGTAGCCGTACGCCCGCGAGACGTAGGGATTCGAATGGAACCCGGCGGTTCGGAACCTTGCTTCCGAGAGTCGATCAGCGACCGTCTTCGGCACGTATCTGTACCCGTTCGCAGCGAACACGTCGGGATAGCGCCCGCTCAACAGCGCCGGGACGGCCTCTCGGGTGTGTGAACTCGCGGAGATCGCCGTCGTGAATTCGAGCTCTCTGTCCGCGAGTTCGTCGAGGAACGGACTCGTCTCCCGATTGTAGCCGTGCGCTCCGAGGTGATCCGCACGGAGCGCGTCGATCGAGAGGAGAATGGTGTTCGGGCGATCAGTCATAGTGGATACCCAATCGATTCGTCCTACGCTGCCTCATCGTATTAGTCACTGTCATATCAGGTGTGCGCACGCACTTGATTGTACACAGATGTCGCCTGTTCGCCGACGCGATCGAGGCTGTATCGTTCGGCCTCCTCCCGATTTTCGGGCGTCGAAACCTGCTCAGCGTCTCGTTCCTCGTTCAGCACGTCCATCATCGCTGTCGCGAACGTATCCGGTTCGCTGGCATCGGCGAGTCGGTTCGGTCCCTCCGGTACCAGACGTCGAATGATGTCCAGATCGTTCGCCACGATTGGAGTCCCCGTCGCCATCGCCTCCAACACGGCGATGCCGAACCCTTCCTGGCGCGAGGGCAACACGAAGACCGACGACTCGTGGAGCAGTGCCCGCTTCCGCTCTTCTGAGACGAAGCCAAGAAATGTTACGTGTTCCGAGATGCCTAACTCAGCTGCCTGTCGCGCTAACCGATTCCGTTCCGGTCCCGAGCCGGCAATCCCCAATTGAACCGACGGGTATTCCGCGGCGACGAGTGCCATCGCTCCCAGCAGTTGGTCAATGCCCTTTCGGTGAACGAGTCGCGAAACGACGACGAAGTCGAACGACTCCGCCTCCACCGCCGCAGGTGGCTCTAAGTACGTGTCGACGTCGAGCCCGTTCGGCACGACGTGTATCGGTATCGATGTTCCATACTCGCGTAGCGCCTCTCTCGTCTCTTCGCGCGGAACAATCACGGCCGCATACAGCCCAATACGCAAGAAGTTCTGGGCGAGCAGTTGAATAACACCGACTGGGAGCGGGTATTTTTCGATCGCGCTCCAGTCGTGATACTCGTGGACGAGCGCAACCACCGGCACAGAGAATAGTGGCCCGAGGAACGCGACGAGACTCGGATGCGGCGTGTGGTTGTCGATGATGACATCGATGTCGTCGCGGAAAAGCGTCGCGAGCAGTACCGGGAGCGACACGAATGGAAACAACGACCGGGCAAGGTAGAAATGTAGGGTTGGGGCACGCTGGAGGAAGTCTGGGACACATTTGACGGTCCGAATCCGAACTCCGCTGGAGACACGCCGCTGCTTGAGTTCGGGATCGGTGCGACTGGCCACGACCTGGACATCCGCGCCCCTTTCGTGAAGCGTTGCTGCCTCCTCGAACAACCGACGATCGCCGCCACCGCCGTCCTCCGGGTCGGTGTTGTTCACGTACAGCAGCGTCTGACTCATTCGTGACCGCTCCGATCAGTTACCGAATCCATGTCGTAAGTACTGTCCGTGTCAGTCCGAGCGCATATCTAATCTGCGGCTTCTTTGTTTCGCCGGCCTCACGCTCCTGAATGACGATAGGAATCTCTTCAATTTGCATCCCGTTCTTCCGCGCTTCGATGATCAGCTCAGGCGCACTGAATCGCTCTTCGGTGAGGGTTAATTTTCCTATCTCTGATCCTCGAATAGCGCGGTAACCGTTCGTACAGTCAGTGATCTCAGATTTCGTGAGCCGATTGATGAGCCATGTAAAGAACTTGATCCCCGACTGCCGAACGACTCCGTTCCCGGAGTGATCGACGCCGCGATACCGCGATCCCATCACGTAATCGGCGTCACCGTCAAGCACGGGGGCGACGAGGTTTTCGAGCTCGTCGACAGGATGTTGTCCGTCAGCGTCCATAGTGACGACGACTTCCGCGTTCTTCTTTTCGGCGACGAGAAAGCCCGTTCGGAGCGCCCCGCCCTGTCCCTGATTAATGGGGTGTTCGGCGACGTTCGCGCCGGCCTCCGCGGCACGGGTCGCGGTGTCGTCGTCGGAACCGTCCGAGACGACGATCGCCTCAATGGGATAGCCACGAATGTGGTCCGGAAGCGCGTCGAGGACTGATTCAATACTGGCGGCCTCGTTGTACGCGGGTATCACGATCGCGATCGGATGATTGCCCCCGTCTGTTCGTGGCTCGGTCATCGTCTCCGTAACGGACAAACTCCGCGAGAGATCCGAAATATCGCGCCGGGTGTCTCGGAGCGTCGTGTACAGATAGAATACCATCACGATCAAAAAGAGGTTTCCGAACAGCGAGGTGGTGACAAAGCGGCTGTCGAGACTGAGAAGCGCCCCGAGAGCGTCGTAAAACGTTGGTGCGACAGCGAGCAAGAGGAAGCCGGTTCCGACGCCGACACCGATAATAAGGTCTCGTTTCGCGAAGTGAGAGCGGTATCGTTCGCCCCCCCACATGATCGCGGCGAGCCCGCCGAACACGAACAATCCAGTCAACGGTGTGTTCATGATCCCACCCTGAGACGGGGTGACCCGTGGAACGCTTCTCCTCGTAGCACCGACTGAGTGTGAGTTTCTGAGTTCATAAGTCTCCCCCGGTTGCTACCAGATAACATTTGTTGGGCTAAGCAGGCATTATGATGGTGCCACTATAATTGTTTCTAAACCTAGTAGTCTATCGAGCCGAAATATACTCTAACCTGTCATTACACGCAAAAACACCATGTATAATCAATGTCATGTCTGGATGATACCGTCCTTTCTTCATAGAGACAGCCACCGAGTCCACGTTAGAAACAGCTGAATGAGCGTTGTGCTCTCGGTGGGTGCCAAATTATATCACGGAGACTGACGGGGTGAGGTACTGAGATATATTCGTCTCACTGCTGAAAACGGACAGCATCTCTGGCCACTTACCGAGAATCGCTCTCGGCCGATGTCACCCATGGGAGAACCGTCCAGTTCTCGATTACATCGTCGACACAGTTGAGGCGGCGAACACGGATGCTGCTATTGTCGTCGGCTCGGACAGCCAACGCGTCCAGTCCTGTTTTGGGGACGGTTGCGGCCGGGAACTCGCCATCACACCCGTCACCCACGAGCCGCAGCTCGGAACCAACCACACTTTCTGCCAAGCCGAATCATATATCGAGGTCTCGTCTGTCGTCCGCAACAGCGACCACCTCGTCGACCCCGCCACGGCTGATGACGTTTAGAACGCCACTGCCAGACCGATGATCCGACCGTCGCAATCGCCTTCGCCCAGCACCTAGACAGGTGCGGTGTGATCGACTTCGCCGTTGACGAACTCGTGGGGATCGAAGAGCGCACTTTATTCCGGTTTGATCATCACCGAGTAAACCAACGTGTAAGTCTACGCGTTTTTGCCCGAGGTCTTCGCCGCGCCCCGCAGGACCGATCCACAACGGTGAACACGCTCACCAGCACGCTTTCCGAGTTGCTCGCGACGACGGGGACGCGTTGTTCGGTGTCGATGCCAGGGCTCGATGTCGTAAAATCATGAGGCTCTCTCTCTCCCTCCCGGTTAACCGTGATCCTCGCGAATACGCGGACCAACTCTCGCGACACGGCCACGGTCGCGCCCCGGCCGTGGTCGCCGATAACGCCCTGCTCGCTGGGCACATCACCCGCCCGAACGCGTCGGTCTGGTGCGGCGTTATGAACAGCGGAACTGCTCAAACCGAGCCGTTATTGTGAGAATCCCGCTTATTTTCACGGATATAATCCTCAACCTCGGTGCTGTCGCGACGAACTGTGTCATCGATGCCAGCACGGCCGTTACTGGCGGTACGAACACCGGAACGCTGGAAGACACAGTGGATCACGAGGTCCTCAGTGATGGACTCTTCGGCAATAATGTGATAGGACTCACACTACAGTTCGACCCGAGCGATCATCGGCAACAGGGTACCAGTCGACACCGTGGGTTTCACATGTAGCCGAGGTCGCGCAGGCGCTCCATCAGGTCCTCCTTGTCCTGGGCGCGGCCGGCGCGTTCGGTCGTGTCCTCGAGATTCTGGAGCCACGCTGGCTCCTCGGTCGTCTTCTCGGTCGAGACCTCGCTGCCGAGCGAGCGGAACCCGGCGAAGTACTTCGGCGAGATCGGGATGTCCTCCTGGGTAACGCCCTCGGGGAGGTCGTCGTCGGCCTGCGGGATGTACCCCTCGTCGGGGAACGCCTCCACCGTGTCCGGCACGACGAAGTTCCAGAACGCATTCCACACGTCGGCCTCGGCGAACTGGAGGATAGGCTGGATACGGTCGTGCGGCGGGAACAGGTCGGGGTCGTGCCGCGGCGAGAAGAACGTCTCGTCGGCGCGGGCCTCCTGTTCGTCCCAGCGGACGCCGGAGATGACGCCGTCGATGTCGTGTTCTTCGAGCGCGTCGTTGAGCGCGACCGTCTTCAGCAGGTGGTTGCCGACGTACGTGTCGAGCAGGAAGGGGAACGAGTCCTCTTCGAACTCCAGAATGTTTCGGATGTGGTGCTGGTTGTGCTCCGAGAGGGCGTCGACGGGGATGTCGTCGCCCGGTTCGAGGCCGTGTTCCTCGACGTAGGCGCCCACGTCCTCGTTGCGGGCGTACACGTGGTCGATCTCCCACTCGTCGGCCCAGTGTTCGACGAAATCGGTGATCGAATCGAAGTGCTGGAAGTGGTCGATGAACACGGCGGTCGGCTTCTCGTAGCCGTACTCCTCGGCGACCTGGTTGATGAAGTACAGCGTCAGCGTGGAGTCTTTCCCGCCGGTCCACATCACTGCGGGGGTGTCGTACTGTTCGAGCCCGCGGCGGGTGACCTCGACCGCCTTCTCGATTTTGTGCTGGATCGACGGGTAGTCGTCCGGAGTTTCCCCCTCGCCGTCGGTGTAATCGACGTCGACGCTCGCCGGGAAGTCGTCGGGCATATAAATTGACATGTAGTTGTTGTTAAAAGGATATTTCGGTTCGAAATCGGGCAACAGAGATCGTAGATTCCGCTCCGAGACGCAACTCGAATCAGAACACGTGCCGGCCCATAGATTTATTGTTACTTAAACATCAGTTGCGGCAATGACCGACGAACTGCTCCGCGCGACGGTGAGTGTTCGCGGCGTCATCCTCGACTCCCGTGGGCAGAATCTCATCCTCCAGCGCGCGACCGACGGGGAGTGGGAGCTACCTGGGGGACGGCTCGCCCCCGGAGAGCCAGTCCGTCGCGGCCTCCGCAGAGAGATAACCGAAGAGACGGGGATCTCCGTCGAGGTTCACACGCCCGTAGCGACGAACGCGTGGGTTAACGATGACGAAGAGGGCCGGTTTGCCGTCCACTACAAGTGTTACACCTCTCAGCGAACCATCGATATTAGCGACGAGCACGTCGACTCGGCGTGGATGCTTCCCGAGCGTGCGCGTCGCGTCCTGAACGAGCCGCAGACCGCGGCCGTCCAAGCGGTCTCGAACCGACCGGCGACTGGCCAGCCCGCCGACCAGTCACTGCCGCAGGACTGACGCTCGGCGACCTCACGGACGCGCGGTGCGTTCGGGGTCCGTCGTACCGCCGTTCCGGTCAGGGGGCGATGTCGCCGGAACACGCGTTGCCGTGAGCCAGCAGCGCCGTCAGTGACCCACGACTGAAGCCGTGGACTTCCTCTCTGGTCCTCTGAGAGATGGGATCTCCACGAGAAACACATCACCGGGTTCTCAGTAGAGATCTGTACCGCTACTGTGGTGCCGGCACCGTCTATCGATTCAGGCCATCATTTTGTCGATCGTCTCGCGATATTCGATTTCGGCAACCGCTTACTATCGTATGCGAAGAGGCCATCACGATATCTGCTCCAACTGGAACTAGTACTCGGTAGCGCCCCCTAGCGCGCAAGAGCGTAAGGAGTATGTTAGATCGTCTACACGCCATGTACATGGGTCTGTTTGACCGGCTGCGTGACGATGATGACGACCGTGTTGTCTTCCTCGGCATTGATGGCGTCCCACTCGATCTCGTCGAGGACCACCCCGATGTCTTCGAGAACCTGACCGACATCGCCGAGACCGGTTCCTGGGGGCGCTTAGAGAGCATCGTCCCGCCCGAGTCGAGCGCGTGCTGGCCGAGCCTCACGACCGGGAAGAACCCCGGAGCGACGGGCGTGTACGGCTTCCAGGACCGCGAGGTCGACTCCTACGAGACGTACGTCCCGCTCGGGCGCCACGTGAAGGCGACCCGGCTGTGGGACCGCGTCACCGACGCCGGGCGCGACGCGACCGTCCTCAACGTCCCCGTCACGTTCCCGCCGTCGACGCGGGTCCAGCGGATGGCCTCCGGGTTCCTCTCGCCGGATCTCGATGCCGCGACGAGCGACGAAGAGCTCCGCGAGACGCTCGACGACTTCGACTACCGGATCGACGTCAACGCCAAACTGGGCCACGACGACGACAAGACGGAGTTCATCGAGAACGCGCACGCGACGCTCGACGCCCGCTACGACGCCTTCTCCCACTACCTCGACCAGGACGACTGGGACCTCTTCTTCGGCGTGTTCATGAGCACCGACCGGGTGAACCACTTCCTCTTCGGCGACTACGCGACCGACGGCGAGTACGCCGACGAGTTCCTCGAGTTCTACCGCAAGCTCGACGGCTACATCGGGGAGATCCGCGACTCGCTCGACGACGACACCACCCTGATCGTCGCCTCCGACCACGGGTTCACCCGACTGGAGTGGGAGGTGAACTGTAACCAGTTCCTCGCCGACGAGGGGTGGCTCTCCTACGCGGACGACGACCACGACGCGCTCACCGACATCGACGACGAGACGCGCGCGTACTCGCTCATCCCCGGTCGCTTCTACCTCAACGTAGAGGGCCGCGAGCCGAACGGCGTCGTCCCCGAGTCCGAGTACGAGGCGACCCGCGAGGCGCTCATCGACGACCTCGAATCGCTCACCGGCCCCGACGGCCGGAAGGTGTGCCGTCGGATCGTGAAAGGCGAGACCGTCTTCGACGGCGACCACGACGGCATCGCGCCCGACCTCGTCGTCATCCCCGCCGACGGGTTCGACCTCAAGTCCGGGTTCTCCGGCAAGGAGGCCGTCTTCACCGAGGGCCCGCGCAACGGGATGCACAAGTTCGAGAACTCGCTGCTGTACTCGACGGAGCCGGACCTCGACCTGTCCGACGCGAACCTCTTCGACGTGACGCCCACCGTCCTCGACCTGCTGGACGTCGAGTATAACGCACAGCAGTTTGATGGGAACAGTCTCGCCTAATTGGCCTTGCTCGTAGCGTAACCAGCGTCTTTTGACCGGCGAAGGGAGTGTGAAGCACCCGTCAGTGCCTCTTCGGATCAGTACCGCCAGGAAATTATTACACACAGGTTAACTCCTTGAGTCCAAGCAGAATCTGAGGATAGCAGATCCAGCAACAATCTGTCACTCAACGATAATACCATCTCAACTGGCAGAGCTTTGTAGACTGAATAACACAGATGCTGAGGCACGTAGCAGGTGTGTGAGTCTGCCGAGTGCGACGAACCTGAGCCCAATCGTCAGGGTGTCTGAGAGTTGATGCGGAGTGCGTGGCCTGAGACACGGATTACGAGTCAACTACCCCACCCTAAACGCCTTCGGCGTTTTGAGGGTGGGGCTTGTCCATGAACTCGGCCTCGAACCCGTCCGGGTAGGCGGTGAATCCGCCACTTGGCGTCACCGTTCCAGACTTTAGGGCGAGTTGACTGTCGCCCGTCCGCTGAGACGACTGTTGGCCTCGACGGACATACCGCATCCCGATGTTCTTCGCCGCGTTGTAATCTGCGTTCGCCTCCGACTCGCACTTCACGCACCGGAAATCGGTGCGAGTCGGGCGATTTTCGTCTGCCGTGAACCCACACTCGGCGCACCGCTTCGATGTGTACGCCGACCCGACTTGCTTCACCGAGATTCCTTCCGCTTCGGCTTTATATTCCACCTGTTCGTAGAGCGTTCGGAACGCCCACTTGTGTCCCCACGACGCTCCCGTACGGTCGCGGATATTGGTTAGATCCTCAAACGCGATCACGTCGCACTCGTACCCGAGCGCTTCCGAGACGATGGCGTTGGATGCTCGGTGGAGTACATCTCGAACGTAGCGAAGTTCACGGCCGCTCGATCGTTCGAGCGTCCGATGAGCACTCCTCGTCCCGGTCTGTTGGAGTCCGGCGCGTACCTTCTCGAACTCGTGGAGATCGTGGGTTAACTCCCGCCCGCTGAAGAAGGAGGCGGTGCTTGTGACGGCGAGGTTTTCGATACCGAGATCAACCCCGAGGACCGTCCCGTCCTCGGCGGTGTTCCGTTCGGTGTCGGTCTTGGGTCGGCGGAAGCCGATGTGTAAAAAGTAGCCGCCGTTACGAGCGGTGAGTGTGCTTTCCGTGACGCTCCAGTTGTCGGAGCCGAGGTACTGCCGTTGGTAGCCATCGTCGGCGTCAGGGAGGGCAAGGTCGCACCGGACGCGACTCTCTGTGGTGGAGAGCGACACCGTATCATCATCAAATACCGTCATGGTCCGGGTGTCGTATTTCACCGTGGGTGCGGTGAAGGTGGGCTTACTCACTTTCTTGTCCTTCGCCTTCCGTTCGATACAGCCGGTGATGGCTTGTGCGGCTTGGTGGGTGGCGAGAATCGCGTGCTGACTTCCGAGGTCGGTGTGTTCGCGCACGTCGTCGTATGCGAGGGGCTGTACGTCGCTTTTCGCGTTGTATTTGCCCCACGCCATGTCCGTGGCGAGTTGGCATCCACGCTTCCACTCGGAGATCGTCTCTTCGAGGAGGTCGCGTTGCTCGTCCGTAACTTCGAGACGAGTGATTGCCGTCCGACGCACGTAGTCGTCTGCCACGTGTTCAATGTGATCAATAGGCTACTTATTGATTGGTGTTTGCGACCAACACAAACGCGCTCCTCCCCTCCCTACTCGCTCCCTCCGGTCGCTCCTTGAGGAAGGGGACTCCGCGCTACCGCTTCAGTTGAACACTGTCACAAGTGCCACAGACGACCCTAATAGATGACGCTGCGCCGTCGCAGAGACCCTACTGCGACAGGCCGCACAACGACAATCCGCGTTTGCGTATCTCGGTGGCCGCTAGCGTTCGTCTATAGGACCATGCCAGAACAGGCCGTCGACCATGAGCAGGTAACAAATGCCAACTGCGGCCACGACGGCAGCGAGACGCGTGCCAAGAACAGTCCCAACCCCGTAAGCAGCAGACAACGTCACCGGGATGAATGCTAGTACGAAATCCGGGTACGTGCCGCTGTCAATCATGCGAGTTCGCCTCTCAGATCAGTTACTCCGTGATGCCCGCATCGCAAAGTGACTGTGTGAAAAGGCGAGCTCTCAGCGCTAAATCTGTTGAGGGCGCGTACCCCTCGCACAGCAGCGTGGCTGGTGACCGTTTTGCTAGAACTGGTCACACCACGCTCAACATCTACAACGGGGCCCATCCGGGGAGAGGTGGCTTCCCACCGACTCATAACAAAATGTATCTAATCCAACCTAATAAAACTAATTAGATGTAATTAGAGCTGTTCGCAGCCGCCTCGGAAGTCCGCGCCTGCTTGATGCCGCGCCACCATTGAAACCTCGAGCATGCCTCTACCCTGAGCGAACGTGACGGGACTACGCCCGAGGTGTTTCTGTCGGGGACAAAACTAAGCCGGATGTACCGCACGACCTGACCATGCCAAGCAATTTTGATGCGAAAAATGAGCGAAATCTCATCGAGTATATCGCAACACTGTGTGGCTTTTCGCGTCTCTCATCGGCTCTCCCTGGTCAAAATATGTATCCGCCGTATCTGTTTGTAGGAGCGTTCAGTGTTCTCGATCTCGCAGTGCTCCAAGTGTACGTACATCTGACTGGTGGGACCCACATCCTCCTTGACACCCCAAACACCGCAGCCGGGTATGCGGCACTCATCCTGGGGGTGTATGGCGTCCGGTACATGTCGAATGGGTACGAGGAGGCGCTTGCCGCACTCCGAGCTCAAGACCGTGTAGATGCGGCCGAGATCAGCCAGTTTCACCAGATATTCAGCTGGCGAACGAAGGTCGTCGTCTACGTTCTTGCTGTTGTCGTTCTCTATGCGAATACGATTCTGAACGTCGGCGTGCCGAACCGAGTGACAGCATTCAATCTGCTCTTCACGTGGGAGTTTGTGTTCCTCCCAGTCATGGTTGAATTCGCCTTCACCTACTGCGGGATTCACTTTCTGTTACCACGGCGGATCAAGAAGACCGAGTTCAACTTGTTCTTCTATGACCCGCGCAACATGGGCGGCTTTGCCGCGGTCGGTCACCTCCTGAAGCGGTCGTACTATATTTACACGGCTGGGCTGCTCTTGTTTTTCCTGCTCGTCTATGGGCCCGTCCTGCTTTCGGTAGATGGGTACGTGCCTGGTCTGTTTGAGCTGGTCTTCTTTTCGGCTGCGTGGTTCGTTGGGCTGCTCTCGATTGCGTACTCGATGTACACCATCCACCAGCTCATGTCGGCACAGAAGGAGCGACGAATCCGGGAACTAGAGGCTGAACTCCATCAGGCAATCGAAAACCCGTACGATATTAACAACTCAAAAGTTGTCGATCAAGACAAGTTAGACGATGCGCGGCGCCGCCTCAAAGAAGTTCGAGACACACGTGTCTATCCAGCAACGTTCACAATGTGGAGCCAAATTGCGATCAGCGTATTGCTTCCACAACTGCTCCAGCTCACGGTTCAGACAGCGATATAAGACGGTCGTATCTCACCGATGGCATCCGACGTGACACCCTACGAGGTCGTCCACAGTTCAGAGAGAATGCGACCGTAGCAAACCCAACAACAGTCAACAAGACGCCGATAGTGCCACCTCGACCGTCACAGGGTAGACGTTTGGCCAGATCCTCCCTCAATCTGGCACAGCCATTAGTTTGCGGTAGAGACCCTCATTTCGCTGTGAGGGCCGCAGGTGACTCTGGGCAAATACCACGCTGAATCTCAAAGTATATGTGTGATAACTAACTTGTTGTGGTAATGCGCTCGTGGCTCCCGACGTCATCACCGAGCCCACCACACCTTGAGGTGGACGTACCACGGGCACATCTCCGGCAATTGCTCGAACCAGTCGTCGCCGTTGACGGCCAAACAACACTCACCATCGGCGGTGATGCGCTTGTGGCGACCAGTGTGGACGACCCGCAAGTCACTGCTGTCGAGGCGACCCTCCACAAAAGCGACTGTCGGTACTTCGAAGCGACACCGGGGAGCATGACAGTCGATCCAAAGGAATTGTTGGATGTCCTTGCTGCCGAGCGTGACGGCGACGAGCTCGCACAGCTTCGTTACGATCCCAAAGCGTCAACGCTGCGACTCACCCTGTCTTCCTTTGTCCATAGGCAAACAGTTTCGATCGACGTCGCGGTAGAGAAACCAGACATCGATGGGACACCGGACCGTGTGACAACGTACCATATGCGTGATGACCTCGCACACGGGCTCCAATACTTCACAGAGCATGCGGCTGTCGTGGCATTCGGATACGATGCCGCAGAAACAGAGTGTTACCTCGAGGAGATCACAACGGGAGAGGCTCCCTCGGAAGCGACGACCCGGTATCGCTGCCCGCGCGAACAGCAAGCGAGCTCGGTCCCATCTGAGTCAGTGCGCACGGCGTTGCCGACTGCCAACCTTCGCGCGCTCGTCGAAGCGGTCCCGCCAGAGACGCTCATTCGCGCTGATTACGCGGACACATTTCCCCTTCGACTCGCCTGGGATCTCACCGGTGGCGACGGAATTGCACAGGGAACACTCACCGAAGTCACAGCGCACCTCGCCCCCTACGAGGTTCCCGACACACCGACGACGGAGTGATCCTAATCAACGGCTACGCCACGCACAAACGTCTCAGTTCGATTCGTGAGAGGGGCGTCTCACAGTAGAGCCAGGCCGGACCGGCGCCCGCGGACTGAACGCACCACGTACAAGCGCGTAAACAGTTCCACAAACGACACCGTAACCGGCCACCGCAGCCAGACTCCCGAAATGAAGGAGTGGGACATTGCTCCCGGTAATGACGGCAAGCGGCACGGGGACGGCGAGTAGCCAGACACCAACACCGAAGGCGAGCCCGACACCCGCAGTTGAGGCAGGGTTAATCCGTAGTGGTTCAGACAGGCTAAACTCGAGCAGTCCCGCACAGAGTACACCGAGCGTTCCCCCAGCAAGCAGCGTCAACAGCCCACCCACGAGCACACTAGAGCTGCCGACAAGACTGGCTGCGAGAGGAAAGCCATCCTGGACACTGACACCGATCCAGAGGGCGAGCGTTGCGAGGCCGCTGGCAAGCCCGGTTGCGAGCAAGATCGCGACTGCGTGTTCACGCGGGCGACGGGCAACAGGACCGACACGCCGAATGCGACCCGCAACCCAGAACCCAGCAATAGCAATCAAAAAGACAGTAATGGCGCCAAACACACTTGCCTCGTACTGCGCCCGCACAGCTGGCCGATCGAGCGTATAATGAAAGCCAAACAACTCGACCCAGAGAGAGCTGTGGAACGCGTACAACGGCTCAACGAAGACGGGCGCAATATGATGGGCGTCGGGGATGAGGCCCCAGACGCCACCAAGTGGGATTAACCACAGTGCGTGCTCACGGTCGAACTCGTATCGGAGGACAACTGGCACCGCTGCGGTGAGCACGCAGGCGGCGCCAAGCAGGAAGTGCGCGATTGCGGGGGCCATACAGACGATGTGAGAGAGAAGAGAGAAAAATCCGCGGGTAACTGTGGTGTCAAAACAGGTTCACAACATAAAGAACAGGCCACAGACGAGTAAACCACTCAGGAAAACAGCCGCCGCAACTGTGCCCGCGAGAAGAGCGTGGTCGGCCGGTCCATATGAACACCAATTTCGCCATCGAGCGCGCGCAAGCCGAGACGTTGGATCGGTTCGGGCAGCGAGTAACACCGCCGCAGCAGCGATCCAAGCCGGATCTCTGTCGCAAGCGTATCGCGCCACGCGTGCTCATACGCGTCGAGTGTGGACGGCACCGACGGATCAATCGTGGACGCAGCAATATCGGCAGCTGTCATACTGTACAAAATCCCCCCACCGGTGAACGGCTTTGTCTGGGCGGCCGCGTCCCCAATAAGGAAGACCCGGTCAGTCGTGACCGAGTCGGGTGGTCCGATTGGGATCGCACCGGAACACCGTCGCGAGGGCTCGACACCATACGCCTCTGTCAACTCATCGAACAACGACTTCACCGCAGCGCCCGGTGGCGCCGCAAGCCCGTATTCGACGCCAGCCGCCCCACGGGGAATCCGCCAGGCGAAAAAGGTTGGCGCAGTCAGGTGAACATCAACACGATCGCCAGCATCAGGCGCGTCAGTAAACGCCAAGACCCCGTGAAGAAGCTCTTCAGGGGCGTCGATCCCAACACGATCACGGACCCGCGAGGTCGGCCCGTCACAGCCAGCCACCATCTGCGCCTCCATCGTTGTGTGCGTGCCATCCGGCCTCGCGACCGTCACGACGACGCGGTCTCTTTGTTCGTCGAGATCGACGACCGTATGCTGCTCACGAAGGTCTGTGCCGGCGTCGGCAGCGCGGCGTGCGAGTGTTTTGTCCAACTCGACACGGTCGATCACATGCGAGATACTCTCCGATTTATAGAACGGATACGCCTTCGAATCTGGTCCCCCAACGTGAAAGCGGGCGCCCGAAATTCGATTCTGAAGCAGCTCGTCCGCGGCCTCTGCGGGGAGATACTCCCAAAGATCCGTCGAGACATGCCCGGAACACGCGAGCGGTTGTCCAACTTCGCCTTTTTCGAGGAGTGCGACGTCGTACCCCTCGGTCGCTGCGTGATACGCAAACCGGGATCCTGGTGGGCCGGCACCAACAACGATGAAATCGTACATGGACACAGGTACACTCTGGGACTCAAATAGCTGTATTGGTGGGTCCACAGAAGGCACAGATCGGGTTGTACAGTATGTGCTTCAGAAGCCGCGCCCAGGCGTTCTCCCTGAGGCGCTCGGCCCTCCAAGCTGATAGTATAGAAGCGACAGGCACCGCCAATACACGTTAACGAACAGCTTGGTCTCGCGGCTGGGGGCCAGCAGTGGCTCGCTGAACGGCCCACGCGATTGTCACGCCAAGGCTGAGAGCACTCACCACAGCGAGGACTGTTAGTAGTGAGGTGTCCACAAGGACGGCCAGCAGCGGCACGGACATACTGGTACGTATCCAACATGATATTTAAGAGAAACTATTGTGGGTGGTCCCGGCGTTCGAACCGTCTCTTGAACGCCGAGTGTGCGGTTGCCCACCCTAGATTGACCGCCGCCTACATGGTGTCGGCCTCAATGACCTGCCGTTCGGCATCCAGTGCGCGCACTTCAATGCCGCGCCACTCGCCATCGACACCCACCAGCGCCTCCGCGTATCCCAACGCTTCGTTGCCCGGCACCGCCTCTTGGACGAACCGCTTTTGGGCGTCGTTCAAGCCGAACTCTGCCGCCCAGTGGTCATCCATCCCATCAAGCCGGTGGAACTGCTTGATCGCACACTGATCGAGGATCATCTCCGCTTCCGCCCGCTCGAAGAACTCATCGACGGTCTGGGTGACCAGCTGAATCGAGAGATCGTGGTGCCGGTGGTGCCGAAAGATCGTCTCGAGAAAGGTCAGATTCGCGGCATCACGCAACACGTAGCGAGCCTCATCAATCACAAAGACCACCTCCTTGTCCGTCTGTTTGGCGCGTTCGTACACCAGCGAGATGAGCAGCTGCATCACGAGTGTCGTCCGCCCGCCGACACGCCCCTCCTGTTGGGCTAAATCCAGATAGATGCGATCCGCAGCCGCGAAATCAACCTCGCTCTGTCGGCCGAGATGCGCGAACTGCCCATCCGGCCCGAACGGCCGCAACTGATCAATCAGCCACGTAGCGTCCGCCTGAAGCTTCTCGGCTTCTGCCGCCGTCCGCAGCGTGAACGCGTCCGGGTCGTCGACCACCGCCTCGAGGACATCGATCACGTCTCGCAGCGTAGGACTCTCACGGTCGTGGGTGGTCACGTCCTCGGTAATGCCGGCATTTCGGTAGGCCACCTCGATGGCCACCTCAAGCGTCGTCCGCCGGTCACCCAAGGAGATTCCGCGCTGCGCAAAGAAGTTCGCGAGGAAGCTGCTGACGCGCTCTTGTTTTTCGGTGAGTGGGCTGGCATCAGTACCCAACTGCTCGCGGGCCTGGTCGGTGGGCGGTGTGATCTCAAGCGGGTTAATGCCGAGCGTCCCACCCACCGTGATCCGCTGGGCGTCCAACGCTTCAGCCACGCCGGCCCAATCGTTGAGCGGCTCGAGGATAACGCCGATCCGGTCCTCGTGGTGGGCCACCGACCGAATGAACCGCTGTTTCGCGCTGAAACTCTTCCCGGAACCCGGATCCCCCACGGTAAACGTCGCATACCCGTTTTCGCGAGCAAACGGATCGACGACGACCGGTGTGTCCGTGTGGCGGTGAACTCCAAGTTCGACCCCGTCCGGCTCTAACAATGTCGGGCGATGTGGCGACGCCAACAGCGCGCCCACCGCGCCGCTCAACCCGATCGTATCCCGATCAAGTGGCGCCCCGCCAAACGGCGCCGCACTCCGCAGGGCGCGCTGTTGGGCGCAGATCGCGGTCTTCGGCGCGAGCTGGGCCGGCTGTTCGCGCAACACGCGTTTCACCCGGCGGGTGGCCGTCCGGAGCTCCTCCCGGGTGTCCGCCCGCACGGTGACGTACACGCCCTGTGCGAACACCTGGGTGCCGGCCTCGACCGCGCGATACGTCGCGGCGGCCTCGTTGGCCCGATCGTGGAGATACGTGCTCCGCACGCTCGACTCCAGATCAGCGTCCACCTTCAGGTCGTCCGCGGCGGTTTGGAGCTGATCGAGCGCCCGCTCGTGGTCACGCGGAGTGAGCCGGGCAGTGAGGTGAAACCGGACGTCAGTCAGCGTGAAGAGCTCGCTGAGATAGCCGTCGCTCGGGTGGTCCGGCCAGTCGGCGATGTACAACGTTCTGGTCCACTCGTCGTCCACGCGCGCACACCGACTCTCCCACTCGACGGCTGCTGGCGCGACGGCGTCTTGGTGGCGCTCCGGTGGGGTGGCTACCTCCGGGTCCGGCGTTGGCGGGTCGTCTGGCGGCTTGATGAAGGCAGACAGATCCACCTCGGGATCCCGCTGGGGTCGCCGCGCCTGAAGCCACACGCCAACAAGGAGCCCGACCACGAGTGTTCCGCCGCCGACGGCCAACCCAATCACGAGTGTCGACGGGGTCACCGACTCAACGCCAGCCAGCACGGCTACGAGGTTACCCATCCGCCTCCTCCCGGCGTTGGTGATTGACGCCGGCCTGTGTGGCGACCGGTGGCGTCGCCGTGTCAGTGCCGTTCCAAAACTGGGTGGCCAGCCCCAGCAGCTCCGCCGTTGAGAGCCGCCGTGCCGTACAGTCGCTCAGCTTCCCCACGAACTCGGTTTCGACGGTTCGGACCCGCTCACGCAGCTTCTCGAGTTGAGCGCCGCGCAGTTCGGCCTCCGTGAGTCGGTCCCGCCGCGTCACGAACGGCGTCGCCAACAACCCGACAACGGGCAGCGTCGAGAGTCGCTCGGCAGGCGTCCGCTCCTCGGGGTGGCGTTCGTACACTTCGATTGGCGTCACCTCGACGCCGAGGAAGTAGCGCACCCGATGGGTGTCCGCCAGCTCAGCGGGCCGCTGGTCACGGTAGGCGGCGATGAGCGCACGCAGCGATTCGGTCGCGGCCACGTCCGGATCTGACAGTCTTGCGTCCAGCTGGTCGACGAGTGTCGCAGCCGGATACGGGTCGGTCGTCGTGTACAGCGTGAGCTTGAAGTTGAGCTCCTGGTCCGCGAACGCCTCGCCCACCGCTTGGCGAGACGCCCAGTCATCGGCCATCGCGAAGTCCATATTGCCGGCCGTGAGCTCAACGTACGCTTCCATCGTCCCGTCCGTCCGCTCGATGGCGCCGTGGCCGGGCCACGCCCGCTTGAGCGCGGTCAGCTCTTGGGTCTGTTCGTCGACGACGAACGGCCGGGGGACGCCGTCGGTCTCAGTAGCCTCGTCCGCGACGGCCGCGTGAAGCGTCTTCTTCGGCCGGCGCAGATAGAAGTGCGCGACGTCTGCGAGCCACGCACTCGCCGGGAGTTGCCGCGGCGCGGCGTATATGACGGCCACCCCGACCGCGAGCCCGACACAGGCCAAGGGGAACACAAGCGCGTCCACGCCGAGCGCGGCGCCACCGACCAGCCCCGCAATCGGGAAGCTCACCAACACGTACAGATCCCGCTCGTCGATGCCGATGATCGGCAGCTTCCGGTCGGCGCCGAGCGTGTCCATCACGCGGCGATTCGCGGCGGAGTCTGCGTCGCTCATGGGCGGGGTTCGTTTTCGGTGCGCCGGTAGGAGGGCGCGCCTGTCTCGTTACTGCGCACAACCGGGGACGGCGAGTCCGTCGTGGTGTCGGTTTCCTCGTGATCACGGCCGACCCGCTGGGCAACCGCCTGTCCGGCCGCTGCCTTCGGTCCCCACCGCGCAGCCGTGGCGCCAGCCCACGGCCCGGCAACCGTCGCTGCGCCAGCGACCGCACCTGCGGTGACGGTGAGCCCGGTCACCCGGCTAACCGTCCGTACCAGCCGCGGCGTCGTGTACGCGAACAGCTTCCAGATAACCCACACGCTCACCACCGGCAGCGACACAGCGATGAGATAGCCGAAGAACGGGCTTTCTGGCGCCATCGTGCCCGCCTCGCCACCGATGAGGAGGTCGTACCCACGGAACAGCAGCGCCACCGGCAGCGGCATCACCGCCAACGGGATGAATTTCACCGCGACGCGAGCCGCGATCCCCGAGAGGACGGGGATCCCCCCGTACGCGACGGCGACCCCAATCGGCATCGCGTACACGAACACGTACAGCAGGAGTTCACGGAGGTACAACAGCGCCTGAAGCGTCCACATCGCCACCGCGCCCACGAACGTGAGCAAGAGCCCGAGTAGCGGGTTCGACAGCGTCAGATCGAAGAAGTTGGTCAACGGTGATGCTACCGCATCGATCGAAGGCACCAGTGCGATGGAAAAGCCGTCGACAAGGTATAATGCGGTGACAGCAATCCAGTACCAAGTCGCAATTATTAGCCCTCCTGTCCACGCAGAGCGACGCACCTGCCGGTCGCGGATCGGATCACTGAGGTTGAAAATACGAAGCGTATGCCGGCCTTGGACACAGATGATGAGGACCAGAAATGCGATCAGGGTTATCTCTCCTGCGACGAGGGCATCGTACAGCTGTGTCCACGGCTGGTTCTGTGGTTCGCCTACTGGAATCCCGTTCGGCGTTTCAGGGACCGGTGTGCCGAAGAGTGCTTCCGTAATCGCACGGTACCCCACCCTAATTCCCTCGGTAAACCACTCAACAATCTGATTCAGGATCTCGATAAACCACTGAAAACCAACATCCGTAAGCGAAACCCCACTCATGTCTCGACCCTCTCTATTGTGATCTGACAGTCAGACAGATTCTGGCCCTGATAGCTCACACTGTACTCCTGTTCAGCCAATTCACCACCAACCGCTCCGGAGATACTAACCTCAAACTGTCCGCTTGTCCCGTCTGGAGTACAGCTGACAACATCACTGCTTGCTCCAAACGGCAGCGTCATAGAGTAAATCGTGCGTGTCTCCCCTGTGTCGATGACCGGCTCCATATACGTGATCGGTTGATCAACTGCCGCGATTCCACTCTCAGAAAGGTTATCTGGCGTTGGCCGGGGAACATCACCATCAAAGTGGAGTTTGGTAAGCTTCTCAGGCCCGGTCCCCACGTTCTCGACAGTCACAATTGTCTCGCCAGTAACCGTGAGACTCCCCGCACCTTCGAACATCTCCTCAGGGTGATTCCGGCCGAGTTTCAAGTCCCGAATAACGACATCCGGCCGCAACGACTGCTCAACCGCGGCCACCACCGAGTCCTCTTCGATCAACTGAACAGTGTACATCCCGGGTGGGTACGCCGTCCCGATCGGGATCGTCTCCTGACTGGCCCCCGGCGTGAGCTGGCGTTCGGCAAAGGCCTCGCCCGAGGGCGCGATCACGGCGAGGCCGGTGGCACTCGTGTCCGCGTCGTACTCGACGACGAGCTCGGTGCCGTCGACGTCGACACGCGAGATGTCGCCCGCGCCGGGCGAACTGGTCGACCCGCTGTCCGTACAGCCGGCGACTGTGAGACTGCCGGCCGCAATCGTTGTCAACACGGTGCGTCGCGTCGTGGAGGGTGTGTGGTGAGTCATGGGCTTGAGTCGGCGGAGAGCAACTTCCCAAGCTGACGGCCGGCGATCCACGCGGCGAGCAGGGGAATCGCCCCCCAGAGCAGGGTTTCGACGAGCTGGAGCCAGCCACCAACAGTCCCAAGCGGGTGCCAGCGCACGCTCTCGCTGGCGGCGACGTACGCAGGGGAGGTCGTGCGCCACGAGGCGGGCACAAACTCAACGGTGTACAACTCCGGTTCAGCGACGGTGACCGTCGTCATGCCGGAGGCGTTCAGATCAACCGACTCTCCGTTTAGCCGAAGCATGCCGGCCGGGCCGTCATCCTCGATTGGTGAGGGGGATGCCCCATCAAGCGGGATTGGTTCGCCGGTCTGTGAATCCCGCAGTGTGATTCGGATTGTGGCTGCCGACGCCGACGTTGCCACCCGCTCGACGGTGAGGTTTGGCCGCCGAATCGCACGCTCGGTAGGCGTGACAGACTGTAACGGGGCCGACATCCCCCGAACAATGCCGTGGACCCGAACCTGCTCTGGAGCGACACTCGCGTTCCGGAGCGCTACCCCGAACGACCGAGTGTACGAGCCCCGGACCAGCCCGACAGACACGTTGGGGTGTAACTGGGGTGCGGGTGACGCCCGGTCGACGCCCCACACAGCCGTCAGCGTGGGGCCACCACGCACCGGCTCTGCCCGTGGGCCGATCTGCGCGGGAAACGCCACGACATTCAGCGGCTGCCCGGGTGTTGCCCGCCGCATCGTGCCCGCAGCCCGGCTGACGACGAGCCGGTCCCACACCGTCGCACGGGCGGTGTAGTAGCGCCAGACGCCACGCACACGCTGGCGCTCGTCACGGGTGAGCGTCACGCCGTGCCAGGGCGCGCCCTGATACACTGCCAGGCCGGTGTCGCCATCGGGATACGTCGCGGTATACGCCTCTGGCCGCAGCCGGTAGATCCACACAGTGCGGGTGTCGCTGACGGTGACCGTCTGGGTGGTGCTGTTGCTGGTGTTGCCGCCAACTGTCACCGCAATCTCGGCAGTGACCGTCAGTGGCTGCTCGCGGGCTGCCGTCGTCGAGTAGGTGATAACTGGGGTCTGGGTGTCCGTCGCGGTCCCAACCTGCTCGCCGCCGATTGAGACACGCACCGCCTGCACCTCGTGCCCTACGACGGACCGGTTGCCAGTCGGCGCTCGCACCCGATAATCGATCAGCGCCCGCACTGTGCCGGTCGGCGCGATGTACTGCCGACTCTCGGTTGGCGTGAGATGCACCCGGGTGGCGGGGTGGACCGCGTACAGCGTGGCGTGGGCGTCAGCGATGAGCCCGCGCGTCGTGCGGTTTGCCCCCGGCGGAAACACGGAGGTGGTGGCATTCCCCGGCGTCAGCGCCGCAAACGACCCGGCCGTCATGGTGGCCGCGTGGGCCGGCGGTGCCGCGTAGGTCAGGTCGGTACACGTCGCCACCTGCTGGGTTGGAGACGGCGTATGCCCGTACGTCGCGTTGTACTCCCCGGGAGACAGACACGGGTCTACATCCCGGGCGTCGACAGTGCGTGTCTCGTTGGCGGGTGGCGGCGACGGTGGCTGGGCAGCCGCCTGGCCACTCGCCACCAGCGCCACGCCGATGAGCAGGCCCAGACACAACCGCACACACCCGAACCCAGCCGACCGCATCGCGGATCACCACGGAACGAGATCCACACACTCTGCGAGTGGGAGATTCATCACGCTGCCAGCGACGGTGTACAGCGGGCCCAACACCAGCAGAATCACCGTCGAACGGAGGGCAGTCCGCTTGTGGCGTTTCAGCCCTTCCCGCTGTTCGCGCCGCATCGTAAACAGCTCAATGAGCGAGTCCGCCTGCCACACCACGACCAACCCCATAAGCCCAATCGCGGTGGTGAGCTGGAAAAAGCCCGAAATCATCTCGGGGAGCCGTTCAGCCTCACAGACGGCGCTGTCTTGGGCGGCGACCGGATCGACAGCGACGACGGTGAGGATGAAACCGCTCAGGACTACGCGGCGACACGCCGCGCGAAGCGGCACACGAACGGACAGGGACGGAGGGACAATCGCGGACATTGGTTGATGGGTTATATTGCGTGTCGTGGTAGCACGGGACACGGGATCCGTGCGCACAATTCTTGATAAATTTTGTGCCGCTACAGTGCTGTGTAATCAGACAATCCTGCTCGACTGCGGCTTAACCAACAGATCCCGGAAACCTCTCCGGGATCGTTGGTTAATCACACTACAACCGGCAATCGCGGCGCGGTTCTCCTACACACATCTTCCAGTACCGCCGGCCGATGGTGGGCGCGCCCGTTCAAGCCGGCCACGACTGCGGACCGTCACACCCGTTGGTCCTGCCGCAGTCAACCCCTGCTGAAACGCGTGTCACACCACTGTTTCCCTTCGAACGCGTTCTTCGATGAGTCCGTTCCAGTTGCCCCCACGAGACTGAAATTCGTCGCCACAGCGGTAGAGCCCCGTGTCTGTGCCACCTCAACAGGGTGACCGTAGCCGGTGTCGGCAGCGATCACCACTCTTTGCTGGGTGACGTATTATTTCTGTTCTCCCGGAACACCCCGGGACCACTGGGGGTGTTCTGACGGATCTGGTCTTTCACCTGCTCGATATATCGCCGGAACACAGCGCCACGAACTGAGCGAGCGAGCGCTGCGTGGCATCGACTATCCGGCTCCTGGCACGCGATTTTGTGGAGCCGCACCGCTCGCGATGAATGTGCGTGTGTCATCCACCCCAGGTGTCGGGCTACCGGTGCCGCGTGCCGATCTGTTACACTCGTTGGACACGGTCCTACTGCGGCGGGGCCCGCTCCCTGAAATTCCGCGGAATTCGTGCGTGTGAGCGATTTTCGCGGGAAAAATCTCTATCCAACGACTCCCACACCCACAAGCGGGGTCGTACTCTCTCGTAGCGGCCAACCCTGAGCCACCACACCCCACACTGAACCTTGGGTGGGCAGTGGCGGGGGCGTTGAGGACTCGCGGTCGCCGACAGCTATTTTTGATCTGGTATGTGATCTCTCCACACGATCGCATGTCGACGCCGCCGTCAGCTGACGCCCTCCCAGCGGCGCTCGTTGACCGTGACCAGTGGGTGTGCTGGCGCACGCAGGAGCGCGACGGCAAACCCACGAAGGTGCCGATCATTCCGGGCACGACGCAGTTCGCGTCGACGACATCTCCTGAGACGTGGACCGCGTTCTCTGAGGCCCGAGAGGCGGCCACAACCACCCCTGTCGACGGGGTAGGGTTTGTGTTCACCGCGGAGGACCCGCTCGTCGGCATTGATCTCGATGACTGCCGGGATCCGGACGCCGACACGCCGACCGCGTGGGCCGCTGAACTCCTTGACACACTCGACTCCTACAGCGAGGTGAGTCCTTCTGGGACGGGGTATCACGTGATCGTTCGCGGCGAGCGTCCCGAGGGACGCAATCGCGCGGGCAATCTCGAAGTGTACGACCGGTCGCGGTTTTTCACCGTCACTGGGGCCCACGTCCCGGCCACACCCGAGAGCGTCACGGCCCGCTCGGACGCGCTTGCGACAGTAGTTGCGGAGGAACTCAGCTCAGACGACACGGACTCCGCCACAGCGGCGTCGACCTCTGACGCGGCCACACAGGCAACCGCTACCGAGTCGCCGTCATCGGATGCCGCGGTTCCCGTCCCTGATGAGGAGCTGCTTGAGCGGGCACAAAATGCGGCTAACGGTGACAAGTTTGCGCGCTTGTGGAGCGGGTCGACGAGCGGCTACGAGAGCCACTCCGAAGCGGATCTCGCGCTCTGTCGGATGCTCGCGTTCTGGACCGGCGGCGACGCGACACGCGTCGACCGGCTGTTTCGCCGCTCCGATCTCCACCGCGACAAGTGGGACGCCGTCCACTACGCCGACGGCAGCACCTACGGCGAAAAGACGGTCGAGCGGGCGGTGCGCGCGACCGACGAGACGTACACGCCGCCGGAGGCAACCGATACCTCGTCCGATGCGAACGCTACAGCGGGTACCGCAGCAGACTCATCGCAGTCCGACACGACGGATCCCGCGTCGGCGCCGACAGAGACACCCGATACACCTGTTGACGCGGTCGATGCTGTGCCACCAGCCGACGACCTGACCGAGTTACCGCCGACCCACCCGGACCGCGCTCGGGCCCGTCATGACCGGATCGTCACCCTCTCCAACCGTATCGAGGAACTGATTGCGGAAAACGAACGGCTCCGCGCGGAACTCGAAACGGAGCGGCAGCGTCGCCGCGAGCTCGAGTCCACAGCCGAAGAGTCCGCGAGCGGCTGGTGGCCGTTCGGAAACGAGTAACTCCCTTATTCGTCCGGCGTGACGTAGGTGTCACGCACTGACTGGAACGTACAGACGTCCGTGAGTCCGGGCTGGTCGATAGTGAACGAGGTCGGTGCCGTCTGGGCGCCGTACGTCTTCTCGACGCGTGTGTCGCCATCGGGTGGTGTGTTCAACGCCGTGAGGATCTCGTGGGCGGCCTCACGATTCTTGACGATCCAGACGGCCGCGTTCGGATCTTGGGCGGCGAGCTTATCATAGTCGTCGGGCACCGCTTGTGCGAGGTCGTTGTTCATCCGCTCGGCCTCAAGCCCCGCGACCACCGTGCCCGCTTCATCGACGGCGGCCGCGTCGAGGCGGCCCTCGGGCACCTCGTAGTACTGCTCGACGCGGGTGGCCGGCGAGTCCGGATCGGCGACGTACTCGGCCTCGAGGAGCGCCGTCCCGGCCTCGACCATCGCCACGTGAAGACTCGACTCCCCGAGATCGCCGGCGCCCGCGCCGTGGGCGACGCCCTCCCGATGTCGCACCCCGATGGCGTCGCGGCCCTCCGCGGTGACCGTGTACAGAATGTGTGGGTACCGGCAGTCCCGTCTCACCAGCCCGGCTTCACGGAGCTCATCGAGCTCCGCGTCGTCGATGCCGACATACTCTTGGAGCCGGCGCATGCTGTCGCGGGTGATGTCGTACTCCAACTCAGGGTCGTACTGGCCTTGGTGGGCGGAGTACACCGCCTGAAGAAAGCGCAGGCCCGCGTCGGTGATCGGGCTCTCCTGGCGCTCCGTATAGGTGAGCTTCAACGGCAGCTCACAGATGGGACAGTCGTCGCGGTCGACGTCGGCAGGGTCGTGACAGCAGCTGATCGCCGCCCGCAGCCCGTCCGGCGAGGGATCGTAGGGACTCTCACACCCCACGCAGACGAGTGCGTGTCGCTCGTCGTCGTACGCGACCGGGTCGGGCAGCCGCTCGGTGTACGGCAGCGCCGAGTCGACGCGTGCGGCCGCCGCCTCCGCGGGGGGTGTGGCCTCATCAGCGCCCGTGTCGTCGCCGGTTGTCGGCTGTGCGGCCCGCACGTCCACCCCTGCTGTGAGCCGGGTGCGGTCGCGACACGCGTCGATTCGGGCGGCGACGGCGGTCTCCCGGGCGGGCCGAAACCCGTCGCTGTCGGGATGCCCCGGCGGGAGCGGCGCGCTTTCGACCAGAAACGGCGGTGGGGCGGCGGCCTTGAACGGGGCGGGCAGCCGCACCAGCCACTCGCCGCGGCTCAGTGCTCGCAGGCGATTCGCGACGGCCGCCGGCTCTTGGTCGGCTGTGGCGAGCCGCTTGGTGAGCGCGTCGTCGACGGGAACGCTCCCCGTGATGATCGTCGAGACGTTGTTGAGCAACTCTACGTACGCCGCCTCATCCCGCAGCCGGAGCTGATCGGGGAACTGGGTGGCGAGCGTGACGCTACACCCAAAGGAGCGGGACTGCGACAGCAGCTCGTCAACAATGCCGGAGGTAACCAGTTGAGCGGCCTCCTCGAGATACAGATTAACGAGGGGCCGCTCATCCGAATCAGTTGTCCGGGCGCGCCGCTGGAGCGCGGTCCACAGCTTCGAGAGAACGGTCCGGGTGAGCGCCTGCTGGCTGGCTGAGTGTAAGGCACCGGTGTCGATGATGATGACCGCGTCCTCGTCGATCACCTGGCGGAAATCGAGGTGTGGGTCATCACTGTCGGGCACGTGATTGAACAGCTGGGTGAGCCGGTCATCGATCGGAATCTTCTCGATCCGATTGTGAACCCCCTGAAGCAGCTCGTCGAACGTCTGCTGGCTGTTGGCAGCGACGCTGTACAACATCGATTGAAGCTCATCGTCGGTGACCGCGGGCGGCTCGCCCGTCTCATGGAAGCGGGCGGCCGCACGCTGGAGATCCCGGTGGGGAAAGGCGTCGCCCCCGTGGACGGGATCGAACAGCGCCTTCACCAGCTGGCGAATGATGTCGGGCGACCGCACCGCCTGGTGGAACTGCTCAGGGCCCATGACACCTTCGAGAATTTCGATGTAGTGGTCAGTGACGTTTGCGACCGCCGTCGAGCGGTCGATCCCCGCGGCCAGCTGGTCGCGAATGTCGAAAAACGACAGCGCGGGGAGCGTCTCTGCGCAATCAAAGTAGTAGACGTTTTCGAGCGTTCCGTATTCGGCGTAGTGGGCGCGCAGATACGTCTCGGCGGCCGCGTCGCCTTTCGGCGTAATGAGGATGTCGGCGCCGTCGGTCGCCGCGTGGTTGGCGAGCAGTCCCGTGATGAGACTCGTGGATTTCCCCGAGCCGGTTTTTCCGAACCACGCCACGTGGAACGGCTGGAGCTTGGGCGGCACCGCGACCGGCTCGGTGACAGGATCACCATCTTGGTCGCGGGGGTGGCCAACGGTGAGGCCGGTCGTCTGATAGCGCTCAAGCTGGTCGGCGGGGGGTCGCGACTCGGCGGTGCGGTCCGGCTCAGTGGGCGCAACCGCGCGGCTCCCCGCGGCGGTGAGCGTCGCTCCGTCAACGAGCGTGAACCCGGGGAGGCTGGTGCCGTCCGCGATAATCGCGCGGCTGCGATTGCTCGTCCCCAGCAGCTTGTATCTGAGCGTGTCGTGGATCGGGTGGTGGACGGTTTGCTCGCGGATAGCGGTCGCTACCCGGTTGGGATCGTCGCTGCTGAGCTTCGCGTCAACCCGGTAAAACGGTCCGGATAACGCCTCGAGCGTGCCGGCCAGCTGCTCGGCTGTGACCTCGGCGTCGGCGCCGCGAACCACACACCGGGCGTTGACAACGAAGGCGTGTTGTGGATCCGTCGCGTCAAGCGCCGCCTTCCGCTCGGGGACAATATCCGGTGGGGTCTCGCGGTCAGGCTCGAGTCCGAACAGGAACCTGAGCAGCCAGTCTACGGGCGTGTCCATGCCCTCCTCGATCTTGAGTTTCCGATCGCGGATCTCACTTCGAAAATCCGGAAACGGCTCACACACCACCTGATACGTGACCGCGGCGTCCGTCTCGGCCAGTGTTTCGACGACGGGCGCCAGCGGCAGCCGGCCGTCCTCGTCGGTAAACGACGCCATCGGCGTGAGGTGGGTTTGCCAGTCGTCGCGACGGTCGGGGTCACCCACCCACTCGACGGCGACGGTCGACGGCTCCGCGCGGCCTCTATTGGCGGCCGGCTGGGCGGCGTCCACTTCTGTGTGTTCCGTCGTTGGCACTGGCGGTGGCGTCGCCGGCGTGAGCTCGTACTCGTTCGGACACGCTGTCCGCAACGCGCCCCGGAGCGTGTCGAGCGTGGCGTCGGTCACCCCAACGTAGATCCCGAGCTCGCCGTCACCTGCCGGCTGGTGGAGCCGCCACTCGATCGTCGGCGTCGACGCGTCGCCGAGCAGCCGCTCGCGCCAGCCCGGGTCCGTCTCGGTCGTGTGACTGTGGAGCTGTCGGAACCCCTGCTCGACGGCGTCGGCGGTGAGCGGCGCCTCGGTCGGCTTGATGCGGAGGTGCGTCGCGTCCTCGGGCGGGGTGGGGTCATCGGAGCGCCCCATATTGTGACAGTTGTTGACATGATCTGTCAAATATCTTCTGTCGGCGTTGCTGTTGTCTCAAAAAATGAGTCGGTTGTATAAAATGTACACATAGCCAAAGCGAGTGTCTCGGGGCTTGGCCCCGAGGCGGTTCACTCGGCGTGAAATTCGGTTAAAATCTCCTCAGGAACGGGATTTGTGTACGTGAACGACTCGTCACGACAGAGCGTCTCGAAGTCTCGATCAGTTGTGACAAGCTGATCAGCACCTGCCTCTCGCGCAAGCGCCACGTAGAAGCAATCGTACACGTCGTGGTTCTTGTCGACGCTTACGTCGTACGCAGTAAGGATCGTCTCAGGTGTCACGTCAACAAACTCGATCGGGTACTGTACCAACGATCGGACTGCGTTTCGCGCTTCAACCGTTGTCACCCCCAGATCCTCGAGCACCCACTGAACCCGAAGCGGTAGATAGCCGAACACGAGGAGCGTTTCTTCCCCCTCTAACGCTGGCACCAACTGCTCGGCCACATACGGGTGGCCAGGGTGGTCATCGATCAATTGAATCGCGAGCGCGTTGACGTCGGGCAGAATGCGCATTCATTCTCCCCCAAATGTCGCGCGTCCTGCGTCCCGGAACGCCTCTGTGCCCCACTCATCCCGGTCTCGCCCCGTGGACACTGTGTGGAGCCCGGGAAGCTGTCTCACTAACTGGATCGTATTCCCCTGTCGCACAACGGTAAACGTCGTTCCCCCCTCGATATTGAGGTCCTCGCGGAGCGCCTTCGGAATGGTGAGTCGCCCGCGATCGTTAATTTCTGCTTCCCCGTATTCCGTGTCTCCCTCATCTGTGGATCCACTCATATTGATCACCAGTATCTGATCAACATTGTTTGATCATCATAACTTCTGTGTTGGTGCGAGGGGTCGATTTTTCCCACAGCTGACGCCGTGGACCTGACTGTCATTCGTCTGCCACATTTTTCGCGCTCCGGAGGGGCGGGAGCGTCCCATGGACTCGCTCGACCCGACGAACGGGCACGTCGTCTTCGACGACGCCGACGCCCGTGCCGACCAGATGCACCAAGCGATCGACCAGTGGCTCGCTGAACTCGTCGACGCCGTCGACAAGGCCCGTGCGAGCGACCAGTTCCAGCGGTGGCTCGACGTCCAGAGCCGCTTTCACGACTACTCGCACCGCAACACACTGCTGATTGCGCTCCAGTGTCCGGACGCGACGAAGGTCGCCGGGTACCGAACCTGGCAGCGCGAGTTCAACCGCCACGTGACAGAAGGCGAATCCGCCATCTGGATCTGGGCGCCGCTGATCTCGCCGCAGTGTCCCGCCTGTGGAAATAGTCCCTCCTACCATGCTGACAGCGACTGTGAGTACAACGAGACGCCCTCGGAGGAGTGGGACGAGGGTGTGGTCGGCTTCAAGCCCGTGCCCGTGTTCGACGTCTCCCAGACTGAGGGCGAGCCGCTTCCCGAGTTGGAGACGGCCGCCAGCGGCGCGGCCGGGGACCTGTTCCCGGCTGTCGTCGATGCCGCAGCCGATCTTGGCGTGACCGTTGAGATTATTGCGGCGACTGCGTGGCCGCACGGCGACGCTGCCGGTGTGTGTCGCCACGACGACGAGGTGCCCCACATCGAGGTGCGTCACGACGACCCCGCGGCGATGGTTGGGACGTGTGTCCACGAGTACGCCCACGCACTACTCCATGACGCAGCCGACGCGGCCGACCAGACTGCCCGTGAACTGGAGGCCGAGGCGGTCGCGTACATTGTTGGGCGACACTTCGGACTCGAGATGGACGGGTCAGCGCGGTATCTCGCGGCGTGGAGTGATGACGATCCTGATCGGCTCCTCACCCGGTGTGAACGGATTCGGGAGACGGGTCAGACCGTCATCGACGCGGTTGCCGAACACGGTGACTGTCCCGCGAGTATCTAGACTATTGCTATAGACCCTTCTTTGTGGAAACGCTTAGAATGCCCCGGCTCGAAGCGTGGGTACAGCAACCTGACGTCGAGCCCGAGTATGATCGACTCAGACAGGTCTGATCACCTCGACGCGAAACATAACCGTACCCGTGAGCAGCGCATCACGCCAGTCAAGCGGTGGGTCGCGTATATTCAGTCTGAGCCGCCGGAGGTGTGGGGCCCCCAGCAGAATGCCGTTGTCAACGGCCAACTCACCGCTGCCCAGCACGTTGCGACCTCAGCAGCCCATCAGCAACACGTCGCAGACGTCGCGGCCGAGATTCGTGCCGCGCGTGAGAACGACGCTGCTGGCGAGTCGACCTCACTGGACGACTCGTAGCTGGCTAGTAGTTTCACGGGTTCCAAAACTCTCGTCTCGCCCTCACAAGCGGGACGGAAACCATCACCGATTCTCGTCGATCCACTCGCAGAATGCCTCGAAGTTCTCTGCGCCGGCGTCGTCAGCGATATTACGAAGCGTTCCAATACTGATTGAGTCGTGGGCCGGGACCGTCACGGTACGTATCTCTGTGTTCTCATGGCCTTCTGGCGGATCCCAGCGAAGAATTAGGTGATCCCCCGTGGTACGAACGTGCTGGAACCCACCAACGTTTACCAACACTTTGTACACGTCTTCACCCGAAAAGTCCCGCGTTACCATCGCTACTGTAAGACATCGGGAAGATTATCGCTCTGTGACCGAGCGACTTCAGGATCAACACCGAGGTCACGTATTTCCTCGTCGGTTGGAGAGCGCCCGCCATCGCCTTCGACCGCCGCAATGACGGCATCAAGAGTATCAAGTGCTTCGTCCCGACTTTTCGCTTGCGCAGTCACTCCAACACGGAGATCACGAGCCGTCCACTGGCCATCTGGGTTCTTCACTAAGCGGATTTCCCGTTCAGGGGAGTCCGAATTACCAGAATCGGCTCGTGCCATACTAATTGGTATTTCACCGAGAGCAAAAACGCTTCGGGAGACCTACCATCCTACCCATCTGGAATTGTATAGTTCCAGCCACCGTGCTTGTTTTCTGGCGGATTTTGATCCCGGAGCGGAGAATCTAACGGCCGCTTAGTGTGCTACTGTGTTCAGTTTCTCTGGTGCCCCGAGGGGGTGGCCACCATGTCCAATGAGGCCACTACCCCGGATTCAGCCGGGACCGACGACAGGAGCACCGACACGGTTGAGATGACCACAACTGATCAGGTCGCGCAGTACCTGATCGAAGACCAGATGGCGGACCTGACGGACGCAATCCGCGAAGCCGTCCAAAACGGCGTCGACAGTCCGGGCGCCTCCCGCGTGCTCGTGAGCGTCACGCCGGATCAGACGGTCGTCTGTGATGATGGTGCGGGTGTGGACCTTGGAAGCCAGACTGGGATGCGGGATCTCTCCGTCCTCGGCGCGGGCACGAAATCCCGTGACGACGACGCCACCCTCGGCGAGTGGGGGATCGGCACCGGCGCGATCATCGCGAAGGGGGCGGTCCGCATCTGGAGCGGCACCCACGCGCTGTGTTTCGATTACCAGAACGAGCGCGAGGCCGGCCCGTTCGCAGCCGCCAGCGGCCGAGAGGGGGCCGTCGTCGAGACGCCCCACGCGTTCGACGGCGTCTGCGTGACGATCGACCACTACGCGAGCGAGGTGCCCGATCCGGACAGCTACCGGTGGCCTCGGATCGTCGAGCGCCTCCGCAAGCGGTTCGCGTACCTTCGTTTCCGGACCGGTGTCGCGGTCGTCGTCAACGGCGACCCCGTCGACCGCGGCCATCCGTTCGACGCGGTCGAGGAGGGGCGGGTGACGGTCACCCGTGAGACGCCGGACGCGTACCTCGCGCTCGAACATACGCCCGCCCAGGGGCTCGCCGTCTACAGCAACGGGCTGTACGTCACCACCGACCAGAATGCGGGTGTGGGTGGCGTTGTCGTCTCGAAGGGGAATCTCACCCTCAACTTCGCGCGGACGGACATCCAGTCGGGGTGTGCGCGGTGGGCGCGCATCCAAGACGCGCTCGATGACGCCCGCGTTGAGCTGTACGACCAGCTAGCCGATGATGCGCTCACCGACCAGACGCGGGCGGTTATGGTTGAGCTGCTCACTAGCGACGACGACCTCCGTGAACGGTGGCACGACCGCGATCTCTTCCAGCTCGTCACCGAGACGCCGGTGAGTCTCGCCCGGATTCAGGCGGCCCCGCAGATCGCGTGGCAGGACGACGCGAGCCACGGCGCGGACGCCCTCGTTGAGCGGGGCGCCGTCATTCTGGATACCAACGATTCGGCGACCGACCAGCTCGTGACCGCGGCGCGCGGTGACGACCCGGCCGTGGCGCTGCCGGACGCCTTCGATGTCGCAACCCGGGCGGAGGAGGCGGGCGTCTGGCAAGGGTACTCCCGCCTTGCTGATTCCGAGCTGTCGACGCCCCAAGGGCGGTACCTGCTGTTCGCCCGAGCGCTGGCGGACGCCATCGGCGTTGACCGCACAATTGAGTGGGGTGAGGCCACGCCGGACGCGTGGACGGACGGCCACAGCCGGATCGTGGTGACGGACTCGGCGGTGACGAGCTCCAAGTGGCCGGTGTGGACCCACGATCTCTTTCTCGTGTGCTGTCACGAGGCGGCCCACGATCGGTCAGACAAACGCCGGACGGCCCACGGGCGGCGCTTCGAGAGTCGGTTCCGCGAGCTCGTCGAAGACCCGACCGTGCGGGCGGAATACACCGGGCTCGTGACGGCGATCGCCGACCGCGGGTTCGAGACGGTGTTCCAGGAACGTGGAGTGTCGCTCCGGTAGGGTGTGTCGGGCTCGGCAGGGGTGCGAGCCATGACTTCCAGCCTTCTCCCGGTAACCACCAGTCGCATCGGTCCCGGAGGTGTCCGCTGCGGTTGCGGGTCGTGTGTGCGACCGCACCGCCGTCGGCCGCGCTCCCTACTCCGTAGCGCCCGACTGTGTGACCGGCCTCGGCACGAATCTGCGGGGTATCGCTGATGGCGACGTACGACCGCTGTCCACGCTGTGGCGCACCCGTCGCCGTGGTGGTTATTCGTGGGCCGGAGACCGCGATCTGTCGGCCCTGTGGGCACCGTGTCGCGCCGCCCGATCCGGATGTTCGGTGATCCATCTCGTGGGGTTGTTGGCGCCGGAATGGGTGCCGGCGCACCAAGCGCCGGCGTGATTCGATGTCGACCCGGTGTCAACTCCGGTTCGTCCGGACCCTCGAGGAGGGCCGGACGGCCGATCCGACCGAGCCAGTCGCACAGGTGTACACCCACTCCGACGGGTATCCCGAAGGAGTTCTGGGGCGGCTCCACCAGCTCAAACAGCTGCTGGAGGCGACCCGCAGCGTGCGCGGGCCCGCTTACGCCGCTGCCCAGTACCTCTTCCTCGAGAAGCTGACCTCGATCTCACTGTATCTCGATCCGGACCGTGGCCCCGAGCGGCGGCTCGATGCCGCCTCGCCGGCCGATGTGTGTGATCCCGCACGAATGTCCCACCTCTCGCAGCCGCTGTTTCTGCTCGGCCACGGCGTCGAGGATCCTCGCGTTGGGATCCACGGCGACGAAGAGTACCTGTATGTGGTGGCGATTCCGGAATATTCGCTGGAGCAGGTCGAGCCGCCGACGTGGGAGGTGGCCGTGAGCGAGCCTTGCGGGTTTCCGCGGTGGGACGCGCAGACGGACGCGGCGTTCAGCGCGTCGACGTGGCAGTTTGAAGGATCACTCACAGCGGCGTACCGGAAGTTCGCGGAGACTCGCTAACGAGCCCGGCTGCTCACGAACCGAACGACTTTGACGACGATACGCATAGTGAGGAGTAAGAATGGCCGCTGAAAGCGAACAGCCCAAGATACCCGCTCAGATGTCGTCCGAGGAGGCACGGCAGTACCTCATTAAGTTCCTTGGCCGTCAGGACCTCGACGAGCATAAGGAGATCTACACTGAACTCGCCACGGAATAAACTGAAGAAAGTCGTCTCTCAGCACTCACGCTCTTAACATCGGTGACCTACCTCTGGAAGCTGTAGCCGCTCGCCTTTTCTAAGTCCGACTAGAGCGGTTGATCGTTCGCCAAGCGATATCGCCAGTTGGCCAGTGATACGTACCGGCCCGCCCCGCTCGCCGCTGCCGCCCTCCGCGTCGCTCGCGACCGACCATTCCGGGCTGCGCCGAGCAAGCTCGGCGTTCCGGGCTAAAGTGAATGTGCCCTCGACGCCAGCGCTTCACCCGTTCGGGTCCTGCGGACCGCGGCTGCGCCGCCCGCGACGGACGTGGTTGCGTCGCGGCGAACGGGGAATGCGCTGGCCGCTCGCTCCGGACGGGTCGGCGCGCGGTGCTGGTTGGGGTCGCCGCACTCGAGCGCGCTCTCGCTCGCGCCCAGGAGGCGCTCGCGAAGGCGCGAGCGAGAGCGCGCAGCTGGTGCTGTCAGTCGTCGTAGTCGTTGAAAGTCCGCGATGAAAGCGCATCGCGGTGGTGGCGCGTGAGCGCCTTCAGGAACGTGTGAGTTCCAATGTCCAGTACCAACTCGAGTCGCAAGGTCGTTACGGTGGATGAACAGGCATTCGAACAAACGGAAAGCGAAGCAGTCGATGAAGACGGCTTCCCGGTCGTCGACGAGACGCCGGAGTTCGAGGCGGCGGTCGAGCAGGAGACGCAGGCGAAAGTGGATGCGAACCACCCGGACGGGATCGCGGACACGAGCACCGAGCGGATTCACGGTGTCACCCTCGAACAGGAGGAACGCATTCGGGCGCGGGAGGCCGAACTGGAGCACATCAGTGCTCAAGCGGAACTGGGCACGCAGGACGGTCGCGAGCAGCGCACGCGCGAGGTCGCCGCACACGGGAGCAAGCAGCGCCGGCGGAAGTTCAAAAAGCGGGCCGCAAGCGTGAACCCGAGAGTTGATCCCGACCGAGATGATCCCCGAACGGAGCTCTCACAGGATGAGCTGGCGACAGTGAACACGGAAGCAAACAGACTCGCGACGCGGTTAGATGGCTGGTCACGTGCGGCGATCAGTCGACGACTAGCCGACGCGGTCGTCAACGGCCGGGACCTGACGAGTGCGGTCGTGGGGGTGTTTGAGGAGCTACAGACGGCGCCTGGCCAAGTGGTTCCCATCGGGAAACTCGACGCCGTCGATCGCAAGGAGGTGAGTATCGACGGTCGCGTCAAGACCCTCTGGGACCCCTCGCATCCAAGCATCGCGCAAGTGGGACTCATCGCTGACGAGAGTGGGCACACCCGAGTCACCATCTGGAAAGCCTCAGAAGCGCCGTGGATTGCCGAGGGTGAACGCGTTCGTATTCACGGGGCGGCCCGGAACTGGTACGAGGGGCGCGTCTCCTTGGCCGTCACCGGCTGGAGCACCATCCACTTCCCCGAGCGCGACCGCTGGTGGGACGTCTAGCCACGTGATGGACCCGTATTTTTCTTCTCGCCGGACCGGCCCAGGCCCCACCGCCCCACCCTCCGCTCCGTGCTCGCTCCCTCCGGTCGCTGCGCGCGCAGCCACAACCGTGAGCAAGTGTGCTGGTGTCTATGAAGTATCGTGAACCTGCGTCAGAAAGGCCAGCCGACGATTCCAAAAGAACTCCGGGGGAAGCATGGAATTGACCCGGGACGCAGGGTTCACATCCACGAAACCGAGCAGGGAGCAATCGTCGTTGAACCGCTCCCCAGTCTCGAAGCGTTCCGTGAAGCCGCAACTACGGCAGAGCGGGGAACGGCCATCCTTGGTGAAGAGCAGAAGGGCGACAAACAGCGAAGTCAACGCCTCAAGTGAGACAACTAACGACCGCTTCAGAGCGAGACACCCGAGAGTGGCTCGGCCACCCCGTTGCCCACGCTGACAGTGAATGACTGCCCTTCAGCGATCAAAATGAGCGGGCCAGCACTGGATTCAACAGACCAGACCGTTCTGCTATCGCCCGATTACTTGGCCGTCAGTCGTCAGACGGTACGTCGTACCCGGTCTCAGTCGCGTAGTACCGCTCGGCCGGTGACTGCGCCCCCACGTACACCCGCACATCGGAAAATAGCAGGAGCAGACCCAGGATCGTCCATGCGCTCCCGACGATCAGCGCCCACCCCCATCCGTTGAACACCCCCAGGGTGAATTGAAACGCCCAGACGGCAACGGCCACCGCCAGGATGGCGACACCGAATGCCATACTTGCCTCGCTTGCCCGTGAGTCAACACTCATTGATCGCAAACTGTTGGTGACCAATAATAAACCCACTCCGCAAATTATCAGCGAAGAGAATGCGTGTGGTACGGACTCAGCCGTCAGTTTCGAGGGTCTCGGACGGGTCAATTGCGGTCGTGACCTCCTCGCTGTGCGTCGCGACGAGTCCGGCCGCCACGAGCGCGCCGTACCCGGCGATTGCCAGCCACCCGTACCCGACGACGGTCAGTCCGGCCGCGCTCATGCCACCCAGCACCCATCCGAACGAGACGCACGCCCACGCGGCGAGCGCGGCGGCGTAGAGATTGAGTGGCGCGCCAGTGACCGTCGTCTCTTCGAACTCTTCGAGCCGTTCATCGGTCGCGTCGGGCTCGATCACCTCCTCCGGCCGTGCGGCCATGCCGGCCGCGACGAGCGTTCCGACCCCGGCGACCGCGAACCACGCGTATCCCACGACGGGGAGCTCTACCGAAATCACGCCGACCGCCCACAGCCCAGTGAAGCCCGCGACGATCACCGCGAGCGCGCAGTACCCCCGAAAACTCTGTGTCACTAGTTGCCTCATTTCAACTAGGAGAACTGTATGGCTGTATAAAAAAGTTACTTCACTTACCGGTTTAACGCCCCCTTCGCGAGCGGCTCCGCCGCCTGGTTGTGGAGCCAACGCATACCTAATACGCCATGTATCAGCAACACCGACAATGGTAGCTGGCCCACTCGTCGGTTTGGGGAGACAGCTTGGGCCTCAGGTCGGTGAGTGTGTAGCTAGCGTGACTACAGACCGAAAACGTGATCGGAGCCGCAGAATTGTCAGGATGACATCGCATCGTATGGCTTTTGACTGTGGTATACGAGTACCACCTATGAGTGATCGGCGGACAGCGTGGTTACTCCTTCCACGACCGGTCCGGCGGCTGCCTGCCGACCTAGCAGCAGTTGTTGTTCTGACGTTGCTCACCGTAGGAAGCGTATTTATTCCGGGGATAAATGAGACACCACTACGTGTACTCTTTGGACTTGGATTTGTCTTGTTTCTCCCCGGATATGCGTTCATTGCGGCGTTGTTTCCTGAAAGCAGTCGAGAAGTCTCAGCAGACGACGGTCAGGCACAGACAGTAGCCGACTCTGAATCGGAGGGTAAACCCAACCCAGTTCCGGGGACTGACGCAGCAGAGACAGAAAGGTCACAACCACCTGGTGAGCATCTACAGTCGCAAGGGATCGATGGAATCGAGCGGGTTGCGTTATCCTTCGGATTGTCTATTGCTATTGTTCCGCTTATTGGATTAGTATTGAATTTCACGCCGTGGGGGATTCGACTGGCGCCGGTTGTCCTCTCAGTTACGGTATTCACGCTTGCCTGTGTGAGTATCGCAGCAAGGCGACGCCACGAGTTGCCTGCTGAAGACCAGTTTCGGGTTCCGTACAGGGCGTGGATCGCAGCCGGGAAAGCCGAACTCTTTGAGCCAAACAGCCGGACAGATGCGGCGCTTAATATCGCACTTGTGCTCTCAGTGTTGCTTGCTGTTGGTAGCGTGGGGTATGCCGTTGCTGTTCCACCGCAGGGAGAACAATTCACGGAGTTTTATTTGCTAAGTGAATCCGATGATGGAGAATTAGTAGCGGACGGCTATCCGGATGAACTGGCAGTTGGTGAACAGAGCCAGTTGGTTGTCGGGATCGGTAATAACGAGTATGAACGCACGACGTATACGGTTGTTATCCAGCTACAGACCGTCGAACAGGAGGGGAACACTACAACGGTACGTGAGCGGGAAGAAATTGACCGATTTCAAGCAACCGTTGAACACAACGCTACGCATCACGAACCCCACACATTCCAGGCGCCACAACCAGGAGAGAATCTCCGTGTGAAGTATCTGCTGTACAAAGGAAGTGCGCCTGAGGTACCCACACAAGAAAACGCGTATCGAGATCTACACATTTGGGTTGATGTTGTCAGTCCAAGTGAGGCCAATCAGTTAGCTGAACGTAGGCGCTGAGCCCCTGTTCCCAGCGAGCGCCGGACAAAGCGAGAGTATAAGCAAGGAGAAAGTTCGTGGTGCTTACTAGCTGCTCGGTCAACTATGTAGTAGCGCACTCACGGTGTGGGCTACGGTCTCGTTCGGGTGGATCATTGGTGGATGAGCGCGGCCAGCCTCGTGCTCCTCAACGGTTGGTTGGCGACCACTGTTCAGGTGTTCGTTGGAGGGACCGCACGCGTGACTACCCACGGCGCCAATGTTGCCACTGCGGTCGGCCCGAGTGAGAGCCCTGACACGGGCGAGTGACAGTTGCGGACAGAGACGGAAGCCACTCTCCGGTGAGACGGGAAAAACTCGGTCAGTCCGGACTATTCCAGCTTCATTGTTCCGCAGGGTGGCTACCGTGGCACGGTCAAAACGCCGCCCAGTTCGTCGGTTCCGGCTTTCGGACCCGCAGCTCTTGATCTCCATCGTCGGTACGCCGCGTCTCGATCACGTCGTCGAACAGCGGAACGAACTGCTCGACGGTCGAGGCGTCATGTACGCTGGGGTCAATTGTCACGAACACCGGCCAGCCCGTGCCGACCGACTTCTGTACGAGAATATTAACGAACTGGAATACGTCCGAAGGTGACGTGTACACTAACAGTGGCGAGAGATTCGTGAGCCCGACCGAGAGCTGATCTGTCCTGCGTTGTTCGAGAATGTCGGAGAATTTCATCCCGATAGACGTGAGATTCTCTGGGCCTTGGGCGTACTTTGTCGACGCCGTGTCATCCGGTGGTTGTTCAAAAGTATTTGTGACACAGTCGACAATAACGGGCTCAGACTCGGAACCCGCCGTCAGCCGCTGATACCTCGATCGAACGGATGTTGCCGGTTCTCGCGTCGCTACGATAGCTGGCTGGCCGGGTGACTCGCGCAGCGTTTGGTGGATCAGCCGTCGGCGCCCGGATAAGGTCGGACCGGTTATCAACGTCGTGCCGCCGTCACGAACGGGTAGGTCCATCAACAAGTAGTGATTGACAACCATATAATTAAATTTATCCAATAAATTTATCTGAGAGTCTTCCGGGATTCTCCACCCCGATGAGTAGGCCCGGGTAACTCCTCGTGAGCGGTTTGACCCAGTCGCCCAGAGAGGGTGTCGGCAGGTCGGAACCGAAGCGCCCGGGCCCGAACCGACCCGCCGCGGGCTCAGAACAGCCCGGGCACGAGGACGTAGCTCAGGAGCATCCCGAACAGCCCGGCGAACAGCGCGAACAACGCCATCGGGACGATGGCCTTGCGGAGCAGGTCGCCCTCGCGGCCGGTGATGCCGACGACGCCGCAGATCGCGGCGACGTTCAGCACCGAGACCATGTTGCCGAGGCCGCCGCCGACGTTCTGGAGGCTGACGACGATCGTTCGGGAGAGCTCGACCGTCTCGGCGGCGTTGTACTGGAGCACGCTGAAGAGGATGTTCGAGGAGGTGTTACTCCCGGTCATGAAGGAGCCGATGGCGCCGATCCACGGCGAGATCATCGGGAGCAGGCCGCCCGCGCCGATCGCGAGCGCCCGGCTGAGCGCCTCCATCATGCCGAGGAGGTCCGCGGTGTTCGTCTGTGACTGGATCATCACCTGCGTCATCGACACCGCGATGATCAGCGTGAGCGCGGCGGGGGCGACCTGCTCGACCGAGCGCCGCCACGCGGCACCCATCTCGTCGATGTCCATCCCGTGGATGAGGCCGGTGAGGACGGCGATGGGAATGAACGGCATCGTCCCCGGGAGGTAGAGGTACTGAAGCGTGTACCCGAGCTCCGTGCCGAGGATCGAGTCGATGCCGACGGTGAAGCCCTGGATCCACGCGAGCACCTCGGTCCCGGCGAGGGTGAGGTCGGGCCACCGCGTGACGAGCAGCGCGAGCGCGACGAGCAGGTACGGCGTCCACGCCAGCAGCACCGACATCTCCTTGTTCGGCTGGTCGCGGGAGATCTCGTCGAGGTCCAGCCCGCCGAGCCAGCTGTCGCTCCACGCCGCGTCGTCGGGGAAGTCCCATTCGCGGTCGGGGACGAAGATGTCGTTGTTCGCGAGCAAGAGCCCGACGCCGAGGACGACGAACCCGGCCGCGATGTCGGGGAGCGCGGGCCCGACGACCCACGCGATGGCCAGCTGCGTTCCGCCCGTGACGGCGCCGAGCAGGAGGGCGAACGGCGCGATCGGGAGCGTGTCGCGGACGGCGCCGCCGACGCTCCGCCCGCCGTCGGCGTCGCCGAACCAGTACGTCAGGAAGAACACGCCGAGCAGCCCCCAGAACACGTAGGTCACCCCCGTGACGACGCCGGACCACGCGGAGACCATCGAGAGGAACTCGCCGACGCTCATCGAGCCCGACAGCGCCGGCTCGATGACGGCGCCGGTGCCGCCGATGACCGGGGTTCCGGCCGCGCCGAACGGCGGGTTCGGCGCGTTGAAGAACAGGCCGAACACCGCGGCCGCAAGCGGCGGGAAGCCGAGCCCGATGAAAAGCGGCGCGGCGAGCGCGCCGGGGGTGCCGAACCCGGCCGCGCCCTCGATGATCGTCATGAAGCCGAGGCCGATGAGCAGCACCTGGATGCGTCTGTCCTCTTCGATCTGGCCGAAGTACCAGCGGATGGTGGCGATGGCGCCGCTCCCCTCGAGGTAGTTCATCAGGAGGATGGCGCCGAAGACGATGAGGATGATGTCGACCGCCTGGAGCGCGCCGTAGACGGCCGACGCGACCAGCCAGTCGAGCTCCATGCCCCAGTACGTCAGTCCGATCCCGCCCGCGAGCAGCCACCCGACGCCCATCGCGCGGGCGGCCGACCACCGCAGTCCGGCGAGCAGGACGAACGCGACGGCGATCGGAATGACGCCGACGAACGCTAGCGTGAGGACTGTTGTCATAGTTGTGTCAGTTGCCCGTACCTTGGCGTCCTACAACGAACCATATGTAAGTTTCTTTTCTGACGATACTTCCCGAACTGATCGGGGCACGGGAGCGTCCTCCGCGGCCGAACGCGCGTTACATATCGTGTCGAGAAACCGCATGGGAGGGACGCTTGGGACGCCCGGTGCGCCCGGCTCGGGGCGGGCCGACGCCGTCGGCTTCAGGTGGGCTTATGTATCCCCCGACCGGAGTCGCGGGCATGGACGACCACTCGCACGAGCCCGACCCGGACGCGCGCGTGACCGCCCCAATGCAGGAGTTCGGGAGCCGTGAGGTCGGCATCGGCGCGGCCGTCACCCTGATCGGCCTGCTGATCGCGTACGCCGTGCCGTTCCTCGCCACCTTCTGAGCGCCGCCGGCGCTCTCCGGGCACAGCTATCGACAGGAAATCGCCGCCAGCGGCGCGCTCAGCGCGGGTACCAGGCGAGCGGGTGGTCCGCGGTGAGCTCCAGGGAGACCGGCTCGTCGAGGTCGAACTCCTCGACGTGGTTGTGGAGGCAGTGGACCGCCTCGCCGGAGTCGAGCTCGACCCGGTAGACGAACGAGGGGCCGACGTACTGCCGGGAGGTGACGACGCCGTCGGCGAGCTCCGGGCTCGCCGGCGTCGCGCGGAGGTCGTCGGGGCGGACCAAGACGTCGACGGGCGCCCCGTCGTAGACGGTGTCGTACCCCTCCAGCGTGACGGCGTCGAAGCGGCCGATACCGGTGTCGACCTTCCCGTCACGGAGCTCGCCTTCGAGGAACGACGCCCGGCCGAGGAAGGAGGCGACGAACTTCGACTCGGGGCGCTCGAAGACGGACTCGGGGCGGCCGACCTGCTCGATCTGCCCGTCGTTCATCACGGCGACGCGGTCGGAGATGGACAGCGCCTCCTCTTGGTCGTGGGTGACCGAGACGGCGGTGACGCCCGCCTCCTTCAGAATGCGGCGCACCTCCTCGCGCATCTCCACGCGGAGGCGCACGTCGAGGTTCGAGAACGGCTCGTCCAAGAGGAGCACCTCGGGCTCGGGCGCCAGCGAGCGGGCCAGCGCCACGCGCTGCTTCTGCCCGCCCGAGAGCTGGTCCGGCGTCTTCTCGCCGTGGTCGGTCATCTCGACCAGCTCTAAGAGCTCGTCGACGCGCGCCTCGCTCTCGGCGGCGTCGGCGTCCGACAGCCCGAACGCGATGTTCTCGCGGACGGTGAGGTGGGGGAAGAGCGCGAAGTTCTGGAAGACGATGCCCACGTCGCGCCGCTCCGGCGGGACGAACGACCCGTCGCCGGCGACGACCTCGTCGCCGAGGGTGATGTGGCCCTCCGTGGGCTCTTCGAGCCCCGCGATGGTGCGTAGCGTCGTCGTCTTGCCGCACCCGGACGGGCCGAGGAACGTCAACAGCTCGCCCGACCGGACGTCGAGCGAGACGTCCTCGACCGCGGTCTCCGGGCCGAACGCCTTCGTCACGTCCGACAGCGACAGGACGTGGTCGGCGTCGTCGCCGGCCGACCGCCGGTCGTCTGAGTCGTCGCGGGGTCGCTCGCTCGTCGCGTCGTCCGACTCGACCGAGCGCGTCGTGCCGGCTGATTCGGTGGATGCCATCGATGAGGGGCGGGCGCCGGGCTGACCGGCGTCCCGCGGTTGCCGCCACATACTTTAGGAGTGCCTAAAAGCGTATCGCTCGCTCTCGCGGCGTCGAAATCGGGTGATCGCGGGGGCGGACCGCGGACGACCGAAGCCACCACACTGCCGCGTCCCGGCGGTTCAGGCGAGTTCGCGGTCGATCACGTCGCGGTGGTCACGTATCGCGTCGGCGGAGAGCGCGACCGACTCGTCGGCGACCGCGAGCGAGAGCGTCCCGTCCGTCGTCACCTCGCCGAGCCGGAAGACGGGGAGGTCGCCGGCCGCGGCCGCGACGCCCTCGGGGTCGGTGGTCTGGACGAGGAGGCGGCCGGGCGTCTCGTCGAAGGCCGCGACGCGGTCGGGGAGGGTCGCGTCGACGCCGGCGTCGTCGGTCACCAGCTCGGCGAGCGCGACCGCGAGCCCGCCCTCGCTCACGTCGTGGGCCGCGAGCGTCGACTCGTGGCGGGCGGCCGCCGCCAGCGACGCGACGAGGCCGGCGAGGTCGTCGGCGCCGCCGGAGTCGTCGGGCAGCGCCGGGAACCGGTCGCTGCCGCCGGCGTGCGCGAGGTACTCGGAGCCGCCGAGCGCGTCGCCGGCGGCGCCGACGAGCAGCAGTTCGGAGTCGGCCGCGCGGTCGGCGTCGAGCGCGGCCGGCGGCGCGTCGTAGCCGCGCGTCGTCCCCAGCACCGCGAGCGTCGGGGTCGGCGGGATCGGCCCCTCGACGCTGTCGTTGTACAGCGAGACGTTCCCGCCGACGACCGGGGCGTCGAGCGCGGCGCAGGCGTCGGCGAGTCCGTCGACGATCCCCTCGAACGCGCCGTACACGTCCGGCTTCTCCGGGTTGCCGCCGTTGAGGCAGTCGACCGCGGCGAGCGGGACCGCGCCGGTCGCGGCGAGGTTCGTCGCGTTCTCCAAGGCGACGGCGCGGGCGCCCTCGTACGGTGCGGCCGCGGTCCACTTCGGGTTCGCGCCGGAGGCGAGCGCGAGGCCGACGCCGTCGGCTGCGCCGTCGCGGTCGGCGCCGTCCGACTCGGTCTCCCGGATCGCGAGCAGCGCGGCGTCGTCGCCGGGCTTCAGGGCCGTGCGCGTGCCGACCTCGTGGTCGTACTGGCGGTACACCCAGCGCTTGCTCGCGGTCGAGGGGGCCGAGAGGACGGCGGCGACCGCCTCGTCGAGCGGCGGCGCGTCGTCGGGGAGGTCGCGCTCGGGCTCGCTCGGCGGCTCGCTCGGCAGGTCGTTCATCGGCGCGCCGTCGGCGAGGAACTCGGCGGGCGCGTCGACGACGACCTCGGACTCCCCGTCGCCGTCCGCGTCGCCCGCGAACTCGCAGACGTAGTTCCCCTCGGTCACCTCGCCGATGACGGAGCAGCCGAGGTCGAACCGCTCGGCGAGCGCGGCGACGCGGTCGACGTCGTCCGGGTCCACCTCGTAGCACATCCGCTCTTGGCTCTCGGCGAGCAGGATCTCGGTGGCGTTCATGTTCGGCTCGCGCTGGTGGACCCGGTCGAGCTCGATGCGGGCGCCGAGGCCGCCCTTCGCGACGAGCTCGGAGGAGGCGCCGCCGAGTCCGGCCGCGCCGAGGTCGCGGGCCGAGCGGACGAGGTCCTCGTCGAGCAGCGCCTCGTTACACTCGATCAGGCGCTTCTCGGCGTAGGGGTCGCCGACCTGGACCGCGGGGCGGTCCTCGGTCTCCGCGTCCTCGGCGAGGTCCTCGCTCGCGAAGGAGGCGCCGCCGAGCCCGTCGCGGCCGGTGCCGTTGCCGACGAGGACCAGCTTGTTGCCCGGCTCCTGCGCGGTGGCCGTGACGAGCCGCTCCTCGTTCGTCAGCCCGACGCAGGCGACGTTGACGAGCGGGTTCCCCTCGTAGCCGCCGTGGAAGGCGACGCTGCCGCCGACCGTGGGGACGCCGATACAGTTGCCGTAGTGGGAGATGCCCTCGACGACGCCCTCGAAGAGGTACCGGGAGCGCTCGCGGTCGAAGCCGCCGAAGTACAGCGAGTCGAGCAGACCGACCGGGTACGCGCCCATGCTCATCGTGTCGCGGACGATACCGCCGACGCCGGTCGCCGCGCCGTCGAACGGGTCGACGAAGGAGGGGTGGTTGTGGCTCTCGACGCCGAACGTGACGTAGGTGTCGCCGTAGTCGTCGGCGTCGCGCTCGGCCGCGGGGGCGTCGGCCGCGTCGGGCTCGGGCAGCGCGAGGACCGCGGCGTCGTCACCGGGGCCGACCACGACCTGGTCGCCCTCGCTGTCGAACGCCGACAGGAGGGGCCGCGAGGAGCGGTACGCGCAGTGCTCGCTCCAGAGGTTCTCGAATAACGCGGCCTCGGCCGCCGTCGGCTCCCGACCGAGCTCCGCGGTCACGAGCTCGTGGTCCGCATCGGACAGACTCATTCACTTACGTGGTCACCGAGCCGGGTCTAATGCTTTTCTATACGCACGTTCGTGTTGATGCTCTACCGAGATCCCACACAAATTGCGGTGGTGTGCGGCGGTGCGTGCCTGCGAGCGGCCGGAGCGAAGCGGAGGCCGCGAGGCAGCACGCGCAAGGGAGTCGCGACCGAAGGGAGCGACGAGGCTGGGGAGGTATGAGGTGCTGTGTGGGGCGGAGCGGGGCGGGACTCAAACGGGCAGCCGTGGGGCGAGCGTGCGCCCGCCCCACGGCTGGGGCTTTGGCGGTGTTCACCACCGACCCGCTCGCAATCACATATGAACGAACGGTCCGCACCCCCGCGACTATTTATAACAGGACGGTCACCGCGGCGAAGACGACCACCGTTCCGGCCGCGCCGAGGGCCATCGCCTTCGCGTTGAGACGGACCGCCTTCTTGCGGTCGGCGGCGAGCGCCTCCTCGTTCTGTATCTCGTTCGCCCCGTCGCCCACGTCGAAGACGCCCATCCCGGCGAAGCCGATACAGAAGCGCTCGCGGTACTGTAACGCGCCCATCGCGGCGCCGTACAGCGGGACCACGGCGGCGATCAGCGCCCACCGCGGCCACGCGAGCGCGACGACCGCCGCGACGTAGGCCGCCGCGGCCACCAGCGACCCGACGCCGAGGAGGAGCCGCCGTCGCTGTTGGGTCGGTCCGATGTTACACACGCCCGGTTGATACTCCATATCATCGGAACGGGCGGGAGAAGCAAAGCCCCAACGGATCGGTAACGGACCGGACAGGGCTGACGGTGGTTTATTACGGACCGGCCGGAATCGGATCACGAACACAGATGGGGGACCGCGACAGAGAGCGACGAGCGCGGGACCTGCGGCGGTACGAGACGATCCTCGAGTCGCTCGACGACGCCGTCTACGCCATCCGACCCGACGGCACGATCGTCTACGTCAACGAGCGGTACGCGGAGATGAAAGGCGTCGACCGCGAGGAGCTCCTCGGTACGGACATCTACGACTGGGTGAGCGAGGAGACGGCGGAGCGCGCGCGGCGGGAGCGGGCCGCGATGCGCGAGGAGGGTCGCGACGCCGGCTCCATCGAGTACGAGTTCGAGCCGGTCGACGGCGAGCCGTTCCCGGCGGAGATGCGGTTCGGCCCGACCGAACTCGGCGACGACGGGGAACTCGGTCGGGTCGGCGTGATCCGGGACGTAAGCGAACGGAGGCGACGGGAGCGCGAGTTGGAGCGACGGAACGAGCGGCTCGACGAGTTCGCGAGCATCGTGTCACACGACCTCCGGAACCCGCTGGACGTGGCGCGGGGGCGCCTCGAACTCGCCCGAGAGGAGGTCGACTCGGAGCACCTCGACGCGGTGGCCCGCGCCCACGAGCGCATGGCGACGCTCATCGGCGACCTCCTGACGCTGGCGCGCGAGGGCGTCGACGTCGAGTCGATGGAGGCGGTCGACCTCGCCGCGGTCACGCGGGAGTGCTGGCGGGGCGTCGACACCGCGGACGCGACGCTGAACGCGGAGACGGCCCTGACGGTCCGCGCGGACCGGAGCCGGCTCAGACAGCTGCTGGAGAACCTGATCCGGAACGCGGTCGAACACGGCGGCGAGGCGGTCACGGTCACCGTCGGCGACCTCGACGGCGGCTTCTACGTCGCGGACGACGGGCCGGGGGTTCCGGAAGGAGAGCGCGACGCGATCTTCGAGGCGGGCCACACGACCGAGCCGGAGGGGACCGGCTTCGGGCTCGCCATCGTCGAGCGGGTCGCCGAGGCGCACGGCTGGACGGTGTCGGTCGCCGCGAGCGACGACGGCGGCGCGCGCTTCGAGTTCACCGGCGTCGACATCGAGTGACGGAGGTGGCCCGGCGGGGGCGGCCGGCCCGCCTCGCCGCGGTAGAAACCGTGAAATGCCCGGCAGCCGACCGAGTCGTGTGAAACGGATCCAGCTCGGCAACACCGTCTTCGAGGGCGAAAACGACGTGTACCTGCTCGACGGCGAGACGACCGCGCTCGTCGACACCGGCGTCGCGCTCCCGGACGTGCGCGGGGAGTTGGTCGACGGCCTCGCCGAGCACGGGCGCTCGTTCGCCGACGTGGACGCGGTCGTGCTCACCCACTGGCACCCGGACCACGCGGGGCTCGCGGGCGAGGTACAGGCCGCGGGCGGCGCCGACGTGTTCGTCCACGAGGCGGACGCCGGCCTCGTCGACGGGACCGAGACGCCGCTGTTCGCCGACCGCGACCTCCAGCGCGAGACGTTCGAGCGCTGGGGGATGCCCGCGGCCGACCGCGAGCGGCTGACGGGGTTCTTCGACGCGGTCAGCGCGGACCTCTCCGGCGACCCCGCCGACGTGACGACGTTCGGCGACGGCGACGCCATCGAGGCCGGCGGCGTCGAACTCGAAGCCCTCCACCTGCCGGGCCACACCGCGGGGCTCTCCGGGTTCGCGTTCGACCCGCGAACCGTCCCGGACCACGAGCCCGTGGCGGGGGACGACGCGACGGAGGAAGTGTTCACCGGCGACGCGCTGCTCCCGAAGTACACCCCGAACGTCGGCGGCGCGGACGTGCGCGTCGAGGGGGCGCTCGCCGCCTACGCCGAGAGCCTCGCGCGGCTCGTCGACCGCGACTTCGACGCCGCCCACCCCGGCCACCGCTGGCGGATCGACGAGCCGAGCCGCCGCGCGGCGACGATCCTCGACCACCACCGCCACCGGACCCGCCGGGTGATCGACGTGCTCGACGAGTCGGGGCCCGCGACCGCGTGGGAGGTGTCGGCGGCGCTGTTCGGCTCGCTGGAGGACATTCACGTGCTCCACGGCCCCGGCGAGGCGTTCTCGCACCTCGACCACCTCGCGGCCGCCGGCGTCGTCGAGCGCGACGGGACCGCGTACCGCCTGGTCGACCCCGAGCCCGACGTGGACGCGCTGTTCCCGACGACGCCGCTCGACGACCTCGTCGACGGGAGCGAGGACGCGTAGAGGAGCGGTCCGGACGGTGACCGAATCGCCCGCTCGGGGGCGACGGTGACGCCAGCCCGGACCGATGACACCAGCCCGAAGCGGTGCGCCCCCGGACCGGGTGACCGACGCCGTAAGCTATTCCCGGCGGCCGGCGTATTCGGGGACGTGAAGCGGGACGCCCTCGTCGCGGTCGCGGTCGCCCTCCTCGCCCTCGTCGCGCTCGGCGTCGCTGCCGCGACGCTGAACACCGCCGTCGACACGGGTAGCGGCGGGTTCGGCGGGGGCGGCGGCGAGGCCCCGAGCGTCGGATCGGACACCGGCGACCCCGGCGTGCTCTCCTCGTCGGGCGAGGCCGGCGAGTTCTCCGCGTCCGGGCTCTGTTTCCCGTCGCTGCGGGAGCCGCCGGCCGTGTTGGCGCTGCTCGTCGGACTGACGCTGCTCGCCGCGATCACCTACCGCGACACCGCGTCGCCGTTCGCGAGCGTCGCCGTCGCGAGCGTGATGGGCGCCCCCATCGGCGTCCTCTTCTGGGTGCTGTCGACGTGCCGCTCGGTCGCGGAGAGCGTCACCGTCTCGCTCGGCCTCGGCGGCAACGGGACGAGCATCCTGCCGGCCGGCGCCGTCGGCGGCGCCGGCGTCGGCGGCGGCGAGGGCGCGGCGTCGGCGCCGCAGATCCTGTTCGCGCTCGTCGTCGTGGTCGCGGTGATCGCCAGCGTCGCCGCGCTGCTCCTCGCCGGCGGCGACGACGAGACGGACGGGGACGCGGCCGCGCGGGCCGAGGAGCCGGCCGAGGAGCCGCCGGACCTCGACGCGATCGGTCGGACCGCCGGCGAGGCCGCCGACCGGATCGAGTCGTCGGACGCGGACAACGAGGTGTACCGCGCGTGGCGGGACATGACGGACGTGCTCGACGTCGACCGGCCCGCCTCCTCGACGCCCGCCGAGTTCGCGACCGCCGCGGTCGACGCCGGGGTCGACGAGGAGCCGGTGACCGCGCTCACCGAGGTGTTCGAGCGCGTGCGGTACGGCGGCGAGGACGCGACCGACGACCGCGAGCGCCGCGCCGTCGAGGCGCTGCGCCGGATCGAGGAGCGACACGGGGGCGACTCGTGACCCGCGACCGGTCCGCGACCGCGAGCGCCGGACTCGACGGGGGTGAGCCGTAGTGCGGCCGCTCGCGATCGTCGGGGTGGCGGCGGTCGCCGTCGGCGTCCTCGCGGCGCTCGACCGCGGGATCGCGGCGGCCATCTCCCCCACCTCGGCCGTGGTGACGCTGATCGGCGTCCTCGGCGTGGTCCAGGGAGTGCGGTACGCGAACGCGCGCCGCGACCGGCGGCGGCTGCTGACCAACCCCGGCGAGCCGGAGCGGCGCGCGCCCGCCGCGGTGCCCGGGACGGACCTCGACGAGCGGATCGCGCGGGTCGTCAGCCCGGCGCCGGGCGGCTACCGGGACCGGCGGGATCTCCGCGACCGGATCCGGGAGGTCGCGGTCGACGCCGTCGCCCGCGACCGGAACTGCCCGCCCGAGGCCGCGGCGGCGGCCGTCGACGACGGGACGTGGACGGACGACCCCGCCGCGGCCGCCTTCTTCGACACCCGGAGCGCGTACCCGGTCCGCGTCCGCCTGTCGGCCGGGATCCGGGGGCGCTCGAACTACTGGTACGGGCTCCGCGCCGCGGTCGACGAGATCGAACGGATCGAGGGTGGTGCGGCGTGAGCGACCCGCGAGGCGCCGAGGTGGCGGCCGGCTCGGACGCGGCCGCGACCGACGGGAGCGAGACGAGCGGCACGGAACGGGACGACCGATCCGAGCCGACGGCCGACCGGGCCGACGAGTCGGGGTCCGACGCGCCGGGAGCCGAAGACGAGGCGGCCGGAGGAGCCGACGAGACGACCGGAGAGGCTTCCGAGGCGGCCGGAGGGCCGGCCGCGGCGCCGACCGACCGCGAGCGCCGGCGCGAGGTCTCGACCGACCGCTGGCTGGGGATCGCCGGGGCGGCGCTGGCCCTCGTCGGCCTCGGCGTGCTCGTCCGGCAGTCGTCGCTGGTGCTCGCCGGCGCGGTCGGGGTCGGCTACGCCGTGTACGCCCGGGCCGGCGAGGCCCCGACGCCGACGCTCGCTGTCACCCGGACGGTGAGTGACGAGGCCCCGGCGCCCGGCGACGAGGTGCGCGTGACGGTCCGCGCGGAGAACGTCGGGGAGGCGCCGCTCCCGGACCTCCGCCTCGTCGACGGCGTCCCGCCGGGGCTGGCGGTCGCCGAGGGCCCCGCGCGGGTCGCCACGGCGCTGCGGCCCGGGGCCGCGGTGACGTTCGAGTACACGGTGCGCGCGGCCCGGGGCGACCACGAGTGGGAGCCGATGACCGCGGTCACGCGCGACGCAGCGGGCGCCCGCGAGCGAACGACGGCCCTCGACGCGCCGACCGCGATCGCCTGTACCCCCGAACTGGCCGCCGGCGGGGACCTCCCCCTCCGCGGGCTGACGACTGTCCACCACGGGCGGGTCCCGACCGACGTGGGCGGCGCCGGCGTCGAGTTCCACGCGACGCGGGAGTACCGCCGGGGCGACCCGCTCAAGCGGATCGACTGGAACCGCCGGGCGCGGACGGGCGAGCTGTCGACCGTCGAACTGCGCGAGGAGCGCTCGGCCACCGTCGTGCTGCTCGTCGACGCCCGCGAGTCGGCGTACGCCGCGTCCGACCCCGACGCCGAGACCGCGGTGGAGGCGAGCGTCGCGGCCGCCGGCCAGGCGTTCTCGGCGCTCCTCGACGGCGGCGACCGGGTCGGCATCGCGGCGCTGTCGCCGCTGGACTGCTGGCTCCCGCCGGGCAGCGGGACCGTCCACGCCGCCCGCGGGCGGGAGACGCTGGCGACCGACCCGGCGCTGGCGCCGACGCCGAGCGACGAGCGGTTCTACCGGTCGCTGTGGCTCCGGCGGTTCCGGCGGCGGCTCCCGGCCGACGCGCAGGTGCTGTTCTTCACGCCGCTCGTCGACGACACGGCGGCGACGCTCGCCCGCCGGATCGACGCGCACGGGCACCTCGTGACGGTCCTCTCGCCGGACCCCACCGCGACCGGGACGGTCGGTCAGCGGCTGACGACCTTCGAGCGGCGCCAGCGGCTGCGCTCGCTCCGGTCGGGAGGGATCCGCGCGGTGGAGTGGGGCGACGACTCCTTCCCGGTCGCCGTCGCGGCCGCGACGAGGCGGTGGTCGCGATGAGCGGCGACGAGTCGACGGCCCGGCCGACCGGCGGCGACCCGACCGGCGGCGACCCGACCGGCGACGGTCTGATCGGTGACGGTGCGCACGGCGACTTCCACGAGACGGACGCGCGGTCGCCGACGGTCGCAGTCGTCGCGAGCCTCGCGGCCGCGGGGGTCGCCGCGACCGCGGGGCTGGTCGCGAGCCCGGTCGGCGGCGCGCTACTCGGCGTCGCCGCGCTCGGGTTCCTCGCCGGCTCGCTCCGGCGGTCGACGCGGATCCTCACGTGGGGCGCCGCCGTCGGCGTGGTCGGGCTCGCGGTCGCCGGGTACCGCGGCGCGACCGCCGAGCCGCTGCTCGTCGCCGCCGTCGGGCTGGCGGTCGCGTGGGACGTGGCCGACCACGGCGTCGGCCTCGGCGAGCAGGTCGGCCGGGGCGCGCGGGTCCGGCGCAACGTCGCGGTCCACGCGGGGCTGAGCCTGCTCGTCGGCGCGCTCGCGGCCGGCCTCGTCTACGGCGTCTCCCTCGCGGTCGGCGGGGGCCAGCCCGTGGCCGCGCTCGCGCTGCTTTTGGCCGGCGGTATCGCGCTGATCTCGGCGCTGCGGTGAGGCCCGCGACGCCGGAGCTAAACCCTTATCACCGCGCGGGTGGCAGGTACGGTCGTATGAGCGACCTCCCGGACGACTTCGACTGCACGCTCACCAACTGGGAGTACATCTACGGGCTCTGCCGCAACGTCTCCGACGCGGTGAAGCGGGCCGACTTCGAGCCGGACATGGTGGTCGCGCTGGCCCGCGGCGGCTGGTTCGCGGGCCGCTGCGTCTGCGACTTCCTCGGGCTCAACGACCTCACGAGCCTCAAGATGGAACACTACGTGGGCACCGCCGAGAAGAGCGGCGAGCCCCAGATCCGCTACCCGATGCCGGAGGGGAGCGTCGAGGGGAAGAACGTCCTCATCATCGACGACATCGCCGACACGGGCGGCTCGATCCGCCGCGCCGAGGAGTACGTCGACGAGCGGAACGCGGCTGAGATCCGCACCGCGACGCTCCAGCTCCTGGGCACCTCGGAGTTCCAGCCCGACTTCGTGGGCGAGCGGCTCGAACAGTGGACGTGGGTCGTCTACCCGTGGAACTTCCTGGAGGACATGATCGACCTCACGGAGGGCGCGATGGAGCGCGCCGACGAGTCGGCGTTCTCGCGGGAGGACCTGCGTCACTACTTAGAGGAGTACCACGGCATCGGCCGGATCGAGATGGAGGTCGCCCAGCCCGACCGCCTCGACGAGGTCATCGACGAGATGGTCCGCCGGGACGTGGCGGAGCCCGTCGGCGACGACAGCTGGGCGCTCGCCGAGTAGCCGGCCGGAGCGATGGCCGACGAACGGCGCGACGCGGACGGCGACGCGGCGCTCGACGCCGTCCTCGCCGCCTACGACCTGAAAGACGAGCGGCGCACCGGGTGGCAGCTCCGCGGCGTCGACGCGCCCGAGTCCGTCGCCGCCCACTCGTGGGGGGTCGCCTACCTCGTCTTGGCGTTCGGCGACCGGTTCCGTGCCGACCTCCCGGGCGTCGACCTCGACCGCGCGCTCCGGCTCGCCGTCGTCCACGACGTCGCCGAGGCGGAGACGGGCGACATGGCGACGCGGGCCGACTCGACCGCGGCGACGGTCGACCGCGAAGCGAAGGCGGCGGCGGAGCGCGAGGCGATGACCGACCTCGCCGGCCCGCTCCCCGAGCGCGTCGGTGACGCCTGGGAGGCGTACGAGGCCCGCGAGTCGCCGGAGGCCGTGCTCGTCAAGGAGTGCGACTTGCTCGACACCTGCCTCCAGGCCCTGTTGTACGAGCGCGGCGACCGGTACGCCCCGGAGCGCGGCGAGCCCGACGCCTTCCGCGAGTACGACGACTTAGACGAGTTCTTCGCGACGGCCGAGCCGCGCCTCCGGACCGACGCGGGCCGCGCGCTGTTCGCCGCGGTCCGCGAGCGGTACCGCGCCGCGCGCGACGGGTGACTCGGGAGGGCCCGAACCGCGGCGCCGCCGGCTGTTCGACGATCGTCGTGTTCGAGATAGACGTTCGTAGGGGCTCTACCGCGCGATTTCGCGCGAAGATGGTAAGATGGTTAACGGGGGAGGGCGTTTCGCGAGGTGAGTTCACCACGCATGTCTGACACCGATCTCGTAATCGTCGGCGGCGGGATAAGCGGGGCGTCGCTTCTGTACACGGTCGCGAAGTTCACCGACGTCGACGACGTCACGCTGATCGAGAAGGAGCGGGAGGTCGCCGCGATCAACTCCCACCGGACGAACAACTCCCAGACCCTCCACTTCGGAGACATCGAGACGAACTACACCCTCGAGAAGGCCGAGGAGGTCAAGGAGGGCGCGGAGCTGCTCGCGGGCTACCTGGAGGGGGCGGACCCCGACCGCGAGATGCACAGCAAGCGGAGCAAGATGGTCCTCGGCGTGGGCGACGAGGAGGTCGCAAAGCTGGAGGAGCGCTACCGCGAGAACGGGTTCGGCGACCTGTTCCCGAAGCTCCGCGAGATCGGGCGCGAGGAGATCGCCGAGCTGGAGCCGAAGGTCGTCGAGGGCCGCGACCCCGACACCGAGCTGAAAGCGCTCCAGACGCCGGACGGCTACGTCGTCGACTACGGCGCGGTCGCCGAGTCGTTCGTCGAGGCCGCCCGCGAGGAGGACGGCGTCTCCGTCCACCTCGGGACGACCGTGACCGGCGTCGACGACCGGGGCGACGGGTTCGTCGTCGACACCGACGACGGCGCGTTCGACGCCGAGGCGGTCGTCGTCGCGGCCGGCTCGCACAGCCTCCAGTTCGCCAAGGAGATGGGGTACGGCGAGGGGATGTCGCTGCTGCCCGTCGCGGGGAGCTTCTTCCTCGCCGACGACCTGCTGAACGGGAAGGTGTACACGCTCCAGATGAAGAAGCTCCCGTTCGCGGCGGTCCACGGCGACGCCGACGTCCACGACGGGAGCGTCACCCGGTTCGGCCCGACGGCGAAGCTCGTGCCCGCCTTGGAGCGCGGCCACCTCTCGACGGTGAGCGACTTCGTCGACGTGTTCGGGTTCAACCCCGACTCCGTGCTGAGCTACGTCAACATCCTCTCGGACAGGATCCTCTTCCCGTACGTCGTCCGCAACCTCGTGTACGACCTCCCCGGCGTCGGGAAGCGCGCGTTCCTGCCGAACGTCCAGAAGGTCGTGCCGAGCGTCGAGGTCGACGACATCGACCGCGCGAAGGGGTACGGCGGCGTGCGCCCCCAGATCGTCGACACCGAGAACAAGGAGCTCGACATGGGCGAAGCGAAGATCGTCGAGGACGGAATCTTATTCAACATCACGCCCTCGCCCGGCGCGTCGACCGCGCTGAAGAACGCGATGACCGACGTGGAGACCGTCCTCGACTTCTTCGAGGACGACTACGAGTTCGACGAGGCCGCCTTCCGCGACGCGACCATCGAGAACTTCCCGCGGGCCGACGAGGAGTCCGACGCCGAGGCCGACGACGCCGAGACCGACGGCGCCGAGGACCCGGTTCCCGCGGGAGCCGACGACTGATCCGACCGGCCCCCGCACCGCATTTCCTTTCGAGCGACCGAACGCCGACTCACGCCGCCTCGTCCGCCGCGACCTCCCGCTCGAACGCCTCCCGGAGCACGCGGATCGCCCGCCGCTTCGTCCCGTCGGGGACGAAGACGAAGGGGATCGGCACGTCGAACGCGCGGTCGCCGTACAGCCCCCAGTCGGCGACCGACCGCGTCGTGCCGCCGTACGCGATGGGGATGTCCTCCAGCTCGTCGGGGTCGTAGGCGGGGACGTACGAGCGGTCGATCCACACCTCGTGGACCGGCACGTCGAGGGCGTCGGCGAGGAGCCGCTCCAAGCGGTCGTCGCCGGCCGTGAGCCACGCGGTGAACTCGTCGAGGGGGTCGCCGTCAACGGGGAGGTCGTCGTCGAGCTCGCCGCCGATCCGGTCGGCGAGCGCGATCCGGTGCTTCCAGCAGGTTGCGGGGAACCGCCGGCCGCGGAAGCGGTCGTACATCGACGCGAGCGTCGAGTCGGGGTGCTCGCGGGCCGCGATCCGGAGCCGTTCGAGCACCGCGTTGTCGTCGAGTTCGCGGTCGATGATGCCGTCCACCGTCACGGGGCTCTCGCCGGTGACGCGCTGGTACTCGCCGAGCATCGCCTGGAGGAGCCGGTTCGCGTACACCGACTTGTGGTGCTGGGTGACCCACATGTACAGCGCGATCCGGCCTTCGAGGTAGTTGCCGATGGTCGACAGCGCCTTCTCCGAGAGCGCCAGCCCCGCCTCCGGGTGCGCGGTGTAGGCGTCGACCATGCGCTCGACGTCGAAGCTCAACACGCCCGCGCCGGTCATCTCGTTGTCGCGGGTGATGTAGTCCAGCCGGTCCACGTCGATGGGGGAGTGGAGCAGCTGGGCGCCGACCCCGTACTGCCACGGCTCGCCGCGCTCGTACGCGAGGCTGTACCCGAGGACGTACGCGCACACCTCGAATGGGTCCACGTCGAACGCGCGGAGTGCGTCGCCGTACTCCTCGACGATGATGGCGCAGCCGAGCAGCTCGTGGGGGTTCGCCGAGCGGAGCGGCGCGCCGCCGACGCCGGCCCGGTCGAAGGCGTCGACGAGACCGGTCTCCGCGACGCGCTCCCGGAGGACGCCCTCGTCGAGGAACCCCTCGGAGAGGTGCGAGAACGGCGGGTGCCCCACGTCGTGGAGCAGGCAGGCGCACGACAGGGTCCGCTGGATCTCCTCTAGCTCCTCGACGGTCGCGTCCCGGGCGAAGTACGACTGCCGCCGGAGGTTCTCGAAGACGGTCCGCCCGAGGTGGTAGACGCCGAGCGAGTGCTCGAACCGGGTGTGGTTCGCGCCCGGGTACACCAGGTGGGTCGCCGAGAGCTGGCGGACGTACCGCAGCCGCTGGAACGGTCGCGTGTCGACGACGCCCTCGACGAGCGCGTCCGGCAGCTCGATGTAGCCGTGGACGGAGTCTTTGATCTGCGTGGTGGGCATCGATTGTGGGGACCACACCCTCCCGGGCCCTGCCTCTTTCGGTCGCCGGCCGCGCGACCGCCGCCCGACGGCCGTCCGGCTCCCGCCGTCGGAGAACGCCCCGAGTCACACGGCATAAATGCGAGCGCGCCGAGCCACGGGTATGGCATCGGACGCCGCCGACGGGACGGACGCGGGAGCGGGCGACGCCGACGCGGCCGGCGCCTCGCTCGTCGACCGCTGGACCGCGCTCGACCGCGGCTGGCAGGCGCTCGCGCTGGGGGTCGGGATCGTCGCCGCGCACCTCGTCGGCCAGGCGCTGTGACGGGGGTCGTCGAGGCGGTCCGGGCGTACCTGCCGGGCCTCGCGCTGCTCGCGGGAGGCGCGGTCGCGGCGACGCTCGTCGCGGACGCGGTGCCCGGCCTCCAGCCGCTCGTCGTCGCCGTCGCGCTCGGCGTCGGGGTCGGGAACACCGTCGGGATCCCCGAGGTCGCGGAGCCGGGCGTCGGCGTCGACAAGCTGTTCTTAGAGACCGGGATCGTGCTGCTCGGCGCCGCGGTCGCGGTCGAGGAGTTCCTGGCAGCCGGTCCGCGGGTCCTCGGCCTCGTGGTGGCGGTCGTCGCCGGCGGGCTCCTGTTCGCCGAGGCCGTCGCGCGCGGCCTCTTCCGGATCGGGTCGCCCACCTCGTCGCTCCTGGCCGCTGGCGCGAGCATCTGCGGCGTCTCCGCGGTCGTCGCGATCGGGAGGGTGCTGGACGCGCGCGGCGCCGCGATCACCTTCGCGGCCGCGACGATCCTGCTGTTCGACGCCGTGACCCTCGTCGCGTTCCCGCTGGCGGGCGAGTGGCTCGGCCTCACGGGCCGGCAGTTCGGCGTCTGGGCGGGCGTGAGCATGTTCTCGACCGGCCCCGTGGCGGCCGCTGGGTTCGCCTACTCCCCCGAGGCGGGCCAGTGGGCGACGGTGACGAAGCTGGCGCGGAACTCGCTGCTGGGCGGGGTCGCGGTCGCGTACTCGGTCGCGTACACGGCACGCTCCGCGGCCGACCCGGGCGTGCGGCGGCTGTGGGCGGAGTTCCCGAAGTTCCTGCTCGGCTTCCTGATCGTGGCGGCGGTGGCAAACAGCGGGCTGCTCTCGCCGGCCGCGCTGGCGTCGATCGGGCACGTCTCGGACGCGCTGTTCGCGCTGGCGTTCGTCGGCCTCGGGCTCTCGATCCGGATCGACGACATGCGCGCGGTGGGCGCCGCGCCCGTGGGCGCGGTGCTGGTCCACCTGCTCGCCGTGAGCGCGGTCGCACTCGCGGCGGTGCGCTGGCTGCTGTGAGCCGGACTGACCGCACGCCGGCGTCGGACGGGTTCACGTCATATAAGTAGCGAGCGGGCGCACTCCGGGTATGGGCACCATCGGATTCATCGGCGGCAGCGGCATCTACGAGGCGCTCCCGCTCAACGACGTGCGCGAGGTCGAGTTCGACACGCCGTACGGCGAGCCGAGCGACGCGGTGACGATCGGCGAGTTCGGCGACACGGGCCGCGAGGTCGCGTTCCTCCCGCGCCACGGCTCGAACCACGGCGTCTCGCCGACCGACCTCCCGTACCGCGCCAACATGTACGCGCTGAAGCAGGCCGGCGTCACGCACATCTTCGCGTCCAACGCGGTCGGGAGCCTGAAAGAGGAGCTGGAGCCGGGGACGCTCGTCGTCCCGGACCAGATCTACGACCGGACGAAACACCGCGACCTCTCCTTCTACGGCGACGGCGTCGTCGTCCACCAGCCGTTCGCGGACCCGTACAGCCCGGAGCTCGTCGACCACCTCACCGAGGCCGCGGAGTCGGCCGCGCCCGAAGACACCGGCGTGGTGAAGGGCGGCACCTACGTCTGTATCGAGGGGCCGCAGTACTCGACGCGCGCGGAGTCTGAGTTCTACAAGTCGCAGGGCTGGGACCTGGTCGGCATGACCGCGATCCCGGAGGCGAAGCTGGCCCGGGAGGCCGAGATCGCGTACGCGACGATCGCCGGCGTCACCGACTACGACGTCTGGAAGGCGGACAGCGAGGTGACGCTCGAAGAGGTCTTAGAGAACGCCGAGAAGAACCAGAAGGCGATCAAGGCCGCCGTCGAGGAGGCCGTGCGGACGCTCCCCGAGGACCTGGAGTGCGAGGCGCACACCGCGCTCGAAGGCACCGTCAACACGCCGACGGAGGCGATTCCGGAAGAGACCAAAGAGCGCGTGGAGCCGCTGCTGGGCGACTACCTGTAAGACACCGACCGCGGGGCGTGTCACACGCGTCGGTTCGGTCCCGGTCCGACCGAGTCAGTCCGCGATCGCTTCCGACTCGCCGGTCATCGCCGCCGGGTCCTTCACCCACAGGTCGCCGAACAGGTCGTCCTGCTGGAGCCGGACCGAGCCGCGGTGGGCCATGAACAGCAGCGCGAGGTACGTCATGAACGGGCGGCCGCCGGCGGTCTCGATCTCCGCGAACAGCACCTCCGTGCGCCCGCGGTCGAAGTGGGAGCGGAGGGCGTTGTCGATCTCCACGATCACCTCCTCGATGTCCTCGTCGTGGGTGCGGTCGGTCGCCTCCCCCGCGGTCGGCTCTCCGTCCTGGCGGAACTCGTCGCCGGCGTGATAGTCGAGCGTCTGCGTGCCCCTGGCGTGGCCGTGCGGCGACTCGGAGGTGTCGTACTCGCGGGAGTCCTTCCACCAGGAGCCGCGCTCGGCCTCGCGCAGCTCGCGGACCAGCTCGTCGAGCGTCTCCGGCGACCCCCGGGTGTTCTTGCGGTCGAGCCGGCGGTCGATCTCCGCCTCCAGCTTGTCGACGGGGTCGAACCCGTCCGCGGCCGGGTCGGGCGCGCCGCCCTCCATCGCGGCCTCCCACGGCTCCGGCTCGGGCTCCTCGTCCTCGTCGTCGTCCGCCAGCATGCCGTCGCTTTTCATCCGGAGCAGGACGCTGGCGTAGAACAGCGCCCGCCCCGTCGTCCGGAGGTCCGTCTCGTCGAGCTTCTCCAGGAAGGCGTCCGTCACCCGGACGATGTCGATATCCCACGGCTCGATCTCGCCCTCCTCGGCCAGTTGGACGAGCAGCTCGACGGGCTCGACCTCGTCCTCGTCCGTCTCGTCCGGGGGCGAGATGTCGGTCACGTCCGCTTCGGGATCGGTCCCCGACGACTCCGGTCCGCCGGCCGAGTCAGAACTGTCGGACGACTCGGAACCGGCGTCCGACGCGGCCCCGTCGCCGCCCGGGGCGTCGTCGGCGAACGGGTCGGCGCCGTCGCGCTCGCTCGTCAGGTCGAGGTCGGGGACGCCGTCGTCAGTCATCCGCGCTCACCTCCTCCTCGTCCGCGTCGTCGCCGAACTGCATCCCGGTCACCGCCGAGAGGTTGTCGCCCTGCATCGTGACGCCGATGGCGCGGTCGGAGCGCTCCAACAACGCCGAGCGGTGGCCGACGACGACGAACTGGGCGTCCTCGGCCAGCTCCTCGATCATCTCGCCGACGCGCTCGGCGTTGACCGCGTCGAGGAAGGCGTCGATCTCGTCGAGCGCGTAGAACGGCGCGGGGTTGTGCCGCTGGACGGCGAAGATGAAGGATAAGGCAGTCAGCGACTTCTCTCCGCCGCTCATCGCGTCGAGCCGCTGGACCGGCTTGTCCGCGGGCTGGGCCTTCATCGTCAACCCCTCCTCGAAGGGGTCCTCGGGGTTCTCCAAGACGAGCTCGCCCGTCCCGGCCGAGAGCCGCGCGAAGATGTCCCGGAAGTGGTCGTTGATCGACTCGAACGTCTGCATGAACGTCTCCTTCTTGGCCGCCTCGTACCCCTCGATGCGCTCCTCGATGGCGTCGCGCTCCTCGACGAGCACGTCCCGGCGCTCCCGGAGCTCGTCGAGCGCCGCCTGGACCTCGTCGTACTCGTCGATCGCGAGCATGTTCACCGGCTCTAACGCCTCCATCTCCGCCTCAAGCTCCTCGATCCGCGACTCCACCTCGTCGAGGTCGGGGATCTCGTCGGCGTCGTACTCGCCGACCTGCGACTCCAGCTCGTCGATCTCCCACTCCAAGCGGTCGCGGCGGTCCGTGAGGTCCGACAGGTCCGACTCCGCCTCGGAGACGAGCGAGCGCTGCTCGTCGCGCTTCCGGGTCGCCTCGCGGATCTCCTCGCGGAGGTCCTCGCGGTCGCTTTTCAGCTCCGTGAGCTCCTCCTCGAGGTCGGCGATCGCTTCCTTCTTTTCGGCCAGCTCGGCCTCCTTCTCCTCTATCGCGGCCTCGTGGTCGGCGATCGCCTCTTCGGCCTCGGCCTTCGCATTCTGCGCCTCCTCGACGTCGTCGTGGAGGCCGTCCACGGCGTCCTCGGCGTACCCCTTCTCCAGCTCCAGCTCGTTGATCCGGCCGTCGAACGAGTCCATCCGGTCTTCCAGCTCGTCGATCTCGGCGCGGATCTCGTCGGCGCGCTCGGAGAGCTCCGGGATCTTCGAGTCGGCGAGCTCGGCCTCGATCTCCGATATCTCGGCTTCGAGCTCGTCGATCGACGCGTCCGTCTCCGCGAGCTCCTCGTCTAACGCCGTCATCTGCTCGTCGACGGACTCGCGTTCCGCCTCCAGCTCCTCGAGTTCGTCCTCCAGCTCCTCGATCCGAGCTTCCGCCTCCGCGAGGTCGTCCTCGGCGCGCTCGACGTCCGCCTCCAGCGACCGCACGCGCTCGGCCGCGTCGGCCTTCCGGTCGCGCGCGTCCGCGATGTCGTCGTCGAGCGTGTCGATCTCCGACTGGACCGACTGCCGCTCGTCTTCGAGCTCGGAGATCTCCGTCGCGAGCCGCTCCAGCTTGCCGCCGCCGGACTTCGTGAACGAGTAGCGGGAGCCGCCGCCGGAGCCGCCGGTCATCGCGCCCGACTTCTCGACGAGGTCGCCGTCGAGGGTGACCATCCGGTAGTCGCCCATCAGGTCGCGGGCGGTCGCCATGTCCTCGACGACGAGCGTCGAGCCGAGCACGTACGAGAAGATCGACTCGTACTCCGCGTCGTAGTCGACGAGGTTGCGCGCGAAGTCGACGACGCCCGGCATCGACGGCTTCCGCGGCAGGCTCCGGTCGTCCATCTTCGTGATCGGGAGGAACGTCGCCCGCCCCGCGTTCCGCCGTTTCAGGTAGTCGATACACGTCGATCCGACGCCGTCGTCGTCGACGACGACGTTCGCCAATCGCCCGCCTGCGGCGGTCTCGCAGGCCTCGGCGTACTCGGCCGCGACCGAGCCCAGCTCGCCGACCGCGCCGTGGACGCCGTCGATGCCGCCGTTCTTCACCTCGGTGACCGCCCGCGGCCAGGAGGCGTCGCCGCGCTCGTCGGCGGCCGCCTCCAGCTTGGCGTACTCGTTCTGCTTCTCCCGGAGGGTGTCTTCGATCTCCCCCAGTCGCTCCTCCGTCTCGGCCTTCTCGGCGAACAGGTCCGCGACCGCGTCCTCGATGGTCGCCTCGTTCTTCTCGGCCTTGTCGAGCTCGCCTTTCAGCTCGGAGATCCGCGCCTTGTGCTCCGGGATCGACTCGCGGGCCTCTTCTAACTCCTCGCGGGCCTCGCTCACCGCGTTCGAGCGGCGGCGCGCCTCGTCGAGCAGCCGGTCCTTCTCGCGTTGCGTCTCGTTTTTCTCCTCGCGGAGCGACTCGATCGCCTCCTTCTTCTCCGCCAGCTCGGCCTTCAGCTCGTCAAACTCCGTGTCGGCGCCCTCGATCTCGGCCTCGACGTCCGCGAGCTCGGACCGCTTCGTCGCCAGCTCCGATTTCACAGACGCCTTCTCCACCTTCGTCTCGCGGATCTCGGCGTCGAGCTCCTCGATCTTCTCCTCCTTCCGGTCGATCTGGACGAACGCCTGCCGGCGGTCGTTCTCCGCCGACTCGGCGCGCGACTCGGCCGACTCGATCCGGTCTTCCAGCCGCGAGACCTCGCCTTTGATCTCTTCGATCTCCGAGCGGATCTCGATCTGTTCCTCCTCGCCTTTCGTCTCGATCTCGTGGTTGAGGTCCGCGAGGTCCTCCTCCAGTCGGGTGAGCTTCCCCTGCCTGGCGTCGAGCTCCTCGCGGAGCTCGGCGAGGTCGGTCTCCGCCGCGTCGATGTCGCCCTCCACGTCCGCGAGCGCCTCGCGCTTCTCCTCGAGCTCCGAGGCCTTCCGGAATCCGCGGTACTCCTCAAGCTCCTCACGGAGCTCCTGGTACTGGAGGGCGGTCTCGCGCTCGTCGGCGAGCTGGTCGAGCCGGTCCTCCTTCTCGCCGATGCGGAGGTCGGCCTCGCCGATCCGGTCTTCGACCGTGTCCAGCTCCTCGTAGGCGGCCTCCTTCTTCTCGTCGAACTCCGCGACGCCCGCGATCTCGTCGACGATCCCCCGCCGCTGGTAGGGGGTCATGTTGATGATCTCGGTGACGTCGCCCTGCATCACCACGTTGTACCCCTCCGGCGTCACGCCCGCGCTCGCGAGCAGGTCCTGGACGTCCGAGAGGTTCACCGACCGCCCGTTGAGGTAGTAGTACGAGTAGTAGTTGTCCTCGGTCTCCTTCACCCGACGCTTGATCGTGATCTCGGAGACGTCGCCGACGTTCTCCGTGCCGGCCGCGGAGACGACCTGCGAGCGGTCGAGGGTGCCGTCCTCGTTGGAGAGCACGACCGTGACGGAGGCCTCGTTCGGGCCGTCCGCGGCCTCGCCGTCGTCGTGACCGGGGTTGTAGATGAGGTCGGTGAGCTTCTTGGCGCGGATCCCGCGGGTGCGGGCGAGGCCGAGCGCGAACAGCACGCCGTCGATGATGTTCGACTTCCCGGAGCCGTTCGGACCGGTGACGACGGTGAAGTCCTCGTAGAAGGGGATCCGCGTCGTACGCCCGAAGCTCTTGAACCCGTCCAGAACGACTTCAGTGATGTGCATGGGGTCGGAGGCGACCGCTTACGCGACGATGATGTCGTCGCCTTCGCTCGACTCGCCCTCGTCGTCCTCGGCGCTCTCCTCGGCGTCGGGGGTCGTCGCCGACTGCTCCGGGACGATGACGTCGTCGCCCTCGGCCGCGTCGGCGGCCGCCGCCTCGTCCGCGCCGTCGGACGACTCCTCGACGGACTCGAAGACGTCGACGTGGTCGTCGGAGTGCGTCGTCCGCTCGCCGCCGGCCGCGGCCTGCGCGGCGTCGTCGGCCGCGGGCTCGTCGTCCGACGCGTCGCCGGCTGCGCTCGCCTCGGAGCCGGCCGCCGCGCCCGCGGCGTCGGCCTCGACCGCGACCGACCGCTCGTCTTCCAGCTGTCGGACGCGCTCTTTCATCTCGACGAGCTCCTCGGTGAGCCCGTTGACCGCCGCCTGTAGCTCCGCGACCTGCCGTTCGAGGTCCTCGACGCGGTTACTCATATACACACGCATGCTCGCGCGACGCGTATAAATCTGCGTCAGACACACGTGTGACCAAATCACACGATTCGGCGGGCGGTCGCCCGATTCGGCCGGCGAGCGGCGAACGTTTCGGCGCCGTGAAACGTGTCAGACGCCGGGGGAAGATACTTGTACTGACCGGAGATACACGTTCGGTATGAGCAAGATCACCTTCCGGGCGGACGACGACCTCGTCGACCGGCTGGAAGCGTGTGACGCCTCCAAGAGCGAGGTGATGCGGGAGGCGCTCCGGACCCACCTCGACGGGACGGGAGACGAGTCCGACGCGTCGGACGCGTCGGCCGGGAGCGTCGACGACGCCCTCGCGGACCGCGTCGACGACCTGATCGCGGAGCGGCTCGACGCCGCGCTCGACGAGCGGCTCGGTCCGGCCGGGGGTGCCGCGGCACCGGCGTACGCGGCCGGGAGCCCGGGCGACATCAACGTAAACGTCACCCTCGACGCGCCGAGCGCCGAGTCCGACGACCGGGACGACGAGGTGCGTGTGACGCGTGAGACGGCCGGCGACGCGGAGCCGGCGGCGCGTAAGACGGACCCCGGCGCGAACACGCGCGAAAACGCCTGCGGCGGGTGCGGAGAGGTCGTCCCGTCCGAACACGTGTACTGTCCGAACTGCGGCGAAAAGCAGTCACACAGGGCCTTCTGCGAGTGCGGCGACGAGCTCCGGACCGACTGGGCGTTCTGCCCCGGGTGCGGGCGTCGGACGCCGGCGGCGGACGTGTTGAAGGATCAGTAGCCGGCGTAAGACCCCGCGCATACGCCGCGGCCCGCTCACCGCCAGTTTGTCTTACAACCTCCGATAGTTTTATAATGGTAGCCTCGGAGGTACGAGTTGCGTAAGACGGTCGTCTTACAGCGTGCGTCCGGGCGGGGTGATACCCCGGTTTCGGGCGGTCTCTCGCTGTAAGACACACGCGTCGCGTGGTCGCCGTCTTACCGGGGGAATACCAATGGAGCGTGTGACACTACGAATCCCGAAACAGCAGATCGACGAGGTCGAACAGATGGTGGAGACGGGCGAGTTCCCGAACCGGAGCGAGGCGATCCGGTCGGCCGTCCGCGACATGTTGAACGAACAGGACGGCGAGCGCGACGAGCGCGGCCGCAACCGCAACTGGGCGAAGGTGTAAACTGATGCAAGATCTCGTTCAGGACGCCCTCGACAACGCGGAAGCGGAGAAGCGCGACATGGACGTCGACATGGACGACGACGAGTTCGGGGACCCCCGAATCGTCATCGTCGGTGCCGGCGGCGCCGGGAACAACACGGTCAACCGGCTGTACAACATCGGCGTCGACGGCGCCGACACCGTCGCCATCAACACGGACAAACAGCACCTCAAGATGATCGAGGCCGACACCAAGATCCTCGTGGGCAAGTCGCTCACGCAGGGGCTCGGCGCCGGCGGCGACCCCAAGATGGGCGAGCGCGCCACCGAGATGGCCCAGGGCACGATCAAGGAGGTGCTCGGCGACGCCGACCTCGTCTTCGTCACCGCCGGCATGGGCGGCGGCACCGGCACCGGCGCGGCGCCGGTCGTCTCGAAGATCGCCAAAGAGCAGGGCGCCATCGTCGTCGGCATGGTCTCGACGCCGTTCAACGTCGAGCGCGCCCGCACGGTGAAAGCCGAGGAGGGCCTCGAAGACCTCCGCAACGAGGCCGACTCGATCATCGTCCTCGACAACAACCGCCTGCTCGACTACGTCCCGAACCTGCCGATCGGGAAGGCGTTCTCCGTGATGGACCAGATCATCGCGGAGACGGTGAAGGGGATCTCGGAGACGATCACCCAGCCGAGCCTCATCAACCTCGACTACGCGGACATGTCGACGATCATGAACCAGGGCGGCGTGGCGGTCATGCTCGTCGGCGAGACGCAGGACAAGAACAAGACCCAAGAGGTGGTCAACGACGCGATGAACCACCCGCTGCTCGACGTCGACTACCGCGGCGCCTCGGGCGGGCTCGTCCACATCACGGGCGGCCCCGACCTCACGCTGAAGGAGGCCGAGGGGATCGCGAACAACATCACCGAGCGGCTGGAGGCGAGCGCCAACGTGATCTGGGGCGCCCGCATCCAGGAGGAGTACAAGGGCAAGGTGCGCGTCATGGCGATCATGACGGGCGTCCAGAGCGCGCAGGTGCTCGGTCCCTCCACCCAGAAGCAGGCCGACAAGTCCCGCGCGGCCGTCAACGGCGAGGAGCTCAGCGACTCGCGCTCGCGCGCCGCCGAGGCGAACGGGAGCCCGGGCGCGGCGGGCGACAGGGGCGAAGCGGCCGTCTCCGGCGGCACCGACCGCGGCGCGTGGGAGTCCGACGGCGGCAGCGACCCCATCGAGAAGAACAACGGCCTCGACGTCATCCGCTGAGCCGCACCCCGGAGGACAGACGGCTAACCGTTTTTTGATCCGCTTCGGAGAGGAGGCGTCCGGTCAGGCCGCTTCGAGCGACTCCAGCAGCCGACACTTCCGACAGACGTCGCGGCTCGTCTGCGAGCCGCAGCGCTCGCACTCGCCGAGGTCGGGGGTCTCGCCGTCGCCGTCCCCGCCGCGGTAGGCGTCGGCCGCGAGCGCGGACAGCTCCTCGTAGCCGGCCATGATCGAGTGGCGCGCGCCCGGGTGATTCTCCTCTAGTTCGTGGATCGTCGACTGGATCTCGCCGCGGTACGCCTCCTCGGCGTGGGGGCACTCGGCCATGTGGGTCGGGAGGTCGCGGACGTGGCAGTACAGGGCGATCTCCTTCTCCGGCACGTCGCGGAGGGGCTTGGCGCGCGGGACGAACGCGTCGGTCTCGGCGCGCTCGTCGAACGGGCCGAGCGAGGCGTCGAAGTGCTTCGCGACCTGTCGCACGTCGCCCTCGAGGAAGTTCATCATCGCCGTCTGCGCCTCGTCGTCGAGGTTGTGGCCGGTGAGCAGCTTGTCCGCGTCGAACTCGGCGGCGTAGTTCTCCAGGAGGTCGCGGCGGAACACGCCGCAGTACGCGCAGGCCGCCATGTTCTCGGGGTCGTCCTCGACCACGTCGTCCATCCGCACGTCGAACTCCTCCTCGTACGACACCAGCTCGTGGCGCATCGAGAGGTCGTCGGCCAGCTCGACGCAGGCGTCGACGCTCGCGTCGCGGTACCCCTCGATGCCCTCGTGGATCGTCAGGGCGAGCATCTCCACGCGGGGGTCCGCCCCGAACACGTCGTCGAGGATCTGGGTCAGCGCGACGCTGTCTTTCCCGCCGGAGAGACCGATCACCCAGCGGTCGGGGTCGTCGGGCGTCGCGTCCGGGTCGAGGAGGCCGTCCTCGCGGACCCGCCGCTTCACGCGCTTCTCGACCGACAGCCGGAGGTGTTCGCCACAGAGGTGCGCCCCGGAGTAGGCGGCGTGGTGGATCGCGTCGGCTCCGCACTTGTCGCACTCCATCGGTGTCCGGTTGCGCTCGCGCGGGGATACCCGTTTCGGGCCGGCCACACGAGGCGGGCCGCGGAACCGGGACGGGCCGAGGGCGACCGCTCGCAGACACGCGCCGCGAGACCCGCGTAAACGAGCGGTAAACGTCGACAACCCCGGGCGCGTTGTCGCCGGTTCCGACACCGGTTTGTCGCCGGCCCGTCGCAGATCGCCGTGAGCGATTCCCCGACCGGCGTCGACCGCGACCCCGACCCGCGACCCCTGCGCGAGGACCCCCCGGCGGAGAGCCGTCGGACGCGGCTCTGGCGCCTCGGGTTCAACCTCATGCCCGCGTACCGGGGGACGGGCGCCCGCGTGGACCATATCGCGGCCGACTGGCGCTACGTCCGGATCCGCGTCCCGTTCAACTGGCGCACCCGGAACGCGGTCGGGACGGTCTTCGGCGGCAGCATCTACGGCGCGATCGACCCGGTGTACATGATGATGCTGCGGCGGGTCCTCGGTGACGGGTTCACCGTCTGGGACAAGTCGGCCGCGCTGGAGTTCATCGAGCCCGGCCGCGACACGCTGTTCGCGGAGTTCGACCTCCCGACCCGGGAGACGGAGGCGATCCGCGAGGCGCTCGCGCCGGGCGAGTCGACCGACCGCGAGTACCTCGTCTCGCTCGTCGACGAGGAGGGCGAGGTCCACGCGGCCTGCGAGAAGACGCTGTACGTGCGCCGCGACGAGTAGCCGACGGGAGCGTCGCCGGCCTACGCCGTCGCCCCGGCGACGAGCGCCTCCTCGACGGTCTCGACGAACCGGTCCGGGTGTTCGACGTGCGGGAGCAGCCGCGCGCGGTCGAAGACGACGAGGCGCGCGTCGGCCGCGTCGGCGAGTTCGCGCCCCTCGGTGAGCGGGCTGACCGTCGCCTCGCGGCCCCAGACGATCGTCGGCGGCACGTCGAGGTCGGCGAGCGCGGCCGCGAGGTCGACCTCGCTGTTGAGCGTGCCCGAGACGAACGACGCGGGCGCGAACCGGGCGTTCTCGACGTGGGTGGTCCGCCACTCGTAGTCGGTCCACTCGGCGCTCGGGTTCGCGGGGTCGTCGTAGCCGTGGTCGGCGTTGAAGTAGCGGATCGACGGCTTCGCCGTGATGGCGTTGAACAGCGCCCGTCCGACGAGCGGGGCGCGGAGCAGTTCGCGGAGCCACCCCTTCGCCGGGCTCGGGCCCGCGGTGGCCGTGGGACAGACGGCGACGAAGCCGCGCAGCTCGACGCCGTCCTCGCCGTCGCCGTCGGTCGCCGCGACCGCGTACGCGGCCGACAGCGAGGAGGCGACCACCGCGGGCTCGTCGAACGCGGCGAGGAAGTCGTGGACGAAGTCCTCGTACAGCGCCGCGGAGTAGCGGAGCGGCGGGCGGTCGGACCGGCCGTAGCCGGGGAAGTCGGGCGCGATAACGTGGTAGTCGGCGGCGAGGTCGTCGAACACCGCGCGCCACTCGCCGGAGGAGCCGGCGGCGTTGATCCCGTGGAGCAGGACGAGGTCCGGGTCGTCCGGGTCGCCCGCCTCGGTGTACGCGACGTCCATCCCGCGCCAGCGGAAGACGCCGTCGTCGCCGTCGAGCGGGGACTCCAACTCGCCCTCGTAGCGGAGACCGGTGTTGAGCGCGGCGAGCGCGCCGACGCCGAGCGCGGCGCTGCCGAGGAGGTTCCTGAGCTTCATGGAATACTGTTGGTTCGCTGGCGACTTATACTCGTGGGACGCGGCCCGGCGGACCGCGGCCGCGACGGCGGGGCGCCGCCGTCAGTCGTCCGGGTCTCGGTCGGCCGCCGCCTCGACGCAGTCGGCGATCGGTCCGACGATCGCCTCCGCGACCGCGTACGGGTCGGTCTCGCGGTCGCGGACCCGTTCCGCGAGGCGGTCGATCCCGCCGTGCCGCTCGATCTCGGCGGTCGCGATCCCCCCCACGTCCGCCCGCACGAGCGTGCGGATCTCCGCGGCGTACCGGCGGCGTTCGGTCGCCTCGATCTCCCCGGACTCGCGGAGGTGCGCCGCGTGCGCGTCGAACGCCTCGATCAGCGCCTCGACCCCCTCGCCGGTGTTCGCGACGGTCTCTAACACGTCCGGCGTCCACGACTCGTCGCCGCCCGAGTCGTGCGCGTCGGGGTCGTCGCGGCCGGAACCGCCCGACCGGGCGCCGTCGCGCCGTCCCGCGGCGCCGTCCGTCGAGGCCATCGAAGCGGCGCCGTGGTGGCCGGCGTCGCGGGCCGTCGTCGTCCCCTCGCGGCGGTGGACCATCTCCTCCAGCTCGGCGACGGTCCGCTGGGCGCCGTCCATGTCGGCCTTGTTCACGACGAACACGTCGCCGATCTCTAAGATGCCGGCCTTCAGCGTCTGCACGTCGTCGCCGGAGCCGGGCTGGACCAGGACGGCGACCGTGTCGGCGGTCCGAACCACGTCGACCTCGTTCTGCCCGGCGCCGACGGTCTCTAAGACGACCACGTCCTTCCCGAAGGCGTCGAGCGCCTTCACGGCGTCCGCGGTCGCGGTCGAGAGGCCGCCGAGCTGGCCGCGCGCGCTCATCGACCGGAAGAACACGTCCATGTCGCCGACGTTCGACCCCATCCGGATCCGGTCGCCGAGGACGGCCCCGCCGGTGTACGGCGAGGAGGGGTCGACCGCGATCACGCCGACCGTGTCGCCGCGGTCGCGGTAGGCGGCCGCCAGCTTGTCGACGAGCGTCGACTTCCCGGCGCCCGGCGAGCCGGTGACCCCGATCACGTCCGCCCCGCCGGTGTGCTCGTGGAGCGCGGAGACGATAGCCCGGTACCCGGGCGTTCGGTTCTCGATCTTGGTGATGACCCGGGCGAGCGCGCGGTGGCTCCCCGAGAGGAGGTCCTCGACGAGCGCGGCGTCCGCGTCGGTGAGCGACGGCGCGTCCCCGAACGACGGTGCGTCCGGCCCGGCCATCTACGCGCGCTCCGGGACGTTGTTCCGGATGAACTCGATCGTCTCCTCCATCGGCGTCCCGGGTCCGAACACCTCGGCGACGCCCAGTTCCTTCAAGTCGTCCTCGTCCTCGTCCGGGATGATCCCGCCGACGAGGACGAGCGTGTCGTCGAACGCGTCGTACTCCTTCAGCCCCTCGATCACCTTCGGGACCAGCGTGTTGTGCGCGCCGGAGAGGATCGAGATCCCGAGGACGTCGACGTCCTCCTGGACCGCCGCCTGGACGATGTCCTCCGGCGCCCGGTGGAGTCCGGAGTAGACGACCTCGAAGCCGGCGTCGCGGAACGCCCGCGCGATGACGTGTGCGCCCCGGTCGTGACCGTCGAGCCCGACCTTCGCGACCAGACACCGCACCGCGCGTTCCTGCTGTTCGGCGCTCATGCCCCACACTGGGTCGCGTGCGGGTTTGATTCTAACGGACGATAGGGAAGGTTCCGTCGCGGGGCGGGCGCCGCCGAGCCGGATCCGCGACCGACGCGTTGAACGCGCGGGCGGACGTACCGTCCCCGATGACCGACACCGTCGACGCCCCGGCCGACGCCACGGGGCTGCCGCCCGAGACCCGGATCGGTCGCGCCGCGCTCCGGGTCGCTGACCTCGACGAGACGACCGCGTTCTACCGCGACGTGATCGGGCTCGCGGTCCTCGACCGCGACACCGAGCGCACGATGCTCGGGGCCGGCGGGACGCCGCTGCTCGTCGTCGAGCGCGACCCCGACCGCCCGGCCCGCGGCCGGACCGACGCCGGCCTCTTTCACACCGCGTTCCGCGTCCCGTCGCGGGCCGCGCTCGGCGAGGCGCTGGGCCGCGTCCGGGAGCGGTGGCGGCTCGACGGCGCCTCGGATCACCTCGTCAGCGAGGCGCTGTACCTCGACGACCCCGAGGGCAACGGCGTGGAGATCTACCGCGACCGCCCCCGCGAGGAGTGGCCGACCGACCTAGACGGGACGCCCCGGGTGGCGACCGACCCGCTCGACGTCGAGGGCGTCGCGGCGGCCGCGGACGGGGGCGCCGACCCCGGCGGCGTCGTCGACCGCGCTCCGGCCGGCACGGACGTGGGCCACGTCCACCTCGAAGTCGCCTCGCTGTCGGCGTTCGAGGCCGTCTACGTCGACGGGCTGGGCTTCGCGGTCGGAATGGCGGGGCCGGACGTCCGGTTCGTCGCGGCCGGCGGCTACCACCACCACCTCGGCGCGAACACGTGGCGGGGGCGGACGACCCCGAGCGCTGGACGCGGGCTCGCGTGGTTCGAGGTGGTCGTCCCCGACGCGGCCGCGCTGGACGCCGTCCGGGCGCGGCTCGACGCGGTCGCGGCCGAGCGCGACATCGAGTTCGCCGTCGAAGCGCGCGACGACGGGCTCGCGGTCACCGACGCCGACGGGATCGAGGTCCGAGTCCGGACGCCGTAGCGGGCCGCCGACGGCCCCTGGCCCCGGTCGAGTCGCCGGCCGGTCACCCGACGATCGTCCGGAGCGTCGACTCGGTCAGGAACGTGGTGACGCCGAGCGCCTCGGTCGTCATCCACGCGAGGAAGATCAGGTACATCGCGAGGAGGACGTACCCCTCCTCTGTGGTGAGCTCGAAGTCCGTTGCGGCCAGCACCACGACGACGAGGGTGGTGTAAAACAGGAACAGCATGAGCGGGACGGACGTGAGGAACCCGATCGAGACGCCGCCGGCGAGGACGACGCCGACCGGCAGCGCCGCGACGAGGTTGAACGTGTTCGTGCCGAAGACGTTCGCGATCGCCGCCCGCTGGTCGCCGGACTCGCCCATCTTCACGCCGACGAGCAGGTCGGGGAACGAGCTCAGCACCGACAGCACCGTCACGGAGACGAGGAACGGGGGCGCGTTCAGCGCGTCCGATATCTGGACCGTCATGCCCACCATCGACTCGACGCCGACGAGCACGACGACGAGCCCGGCCGCGAACAGCCCGGCCTGCTTCGGGACGTTCGTCGACTCGGTCCGTTCCATGTCCGACGCGCCGCTCTTGCCCCCGACGAGTAAGACGACGTACACGCCGTACAACACGAGCAGCCCGACGCCCATCTGCGGGGTGATCCGCGCGAGCTCCCGGCCGTCGGTGGCGAGGACGCCCAAGGCGATCACGCCGAAGAGCGCGAGGACGGCGACCATGTAGAAGATGGCGTCGCGGTAGACGATCCCTTGCGTCGTCGTCGTGTCGCCGCTCGTGACCGCGACGGCGGCCGGGATGACCAAGATGTTGAACACCGCCGTCCCGATGAGCGCCCCGGCGCCGACGCCGAAGTCGCCGAGGACGAGCACCGAGATGACGATGATCGCGAGCTCGGGGAACGACGTGGCGGCCGCGACGATCAGCCCGCCCTGGATCGCCTGCGAGACCCCGAAGTGGTCGCTGATCTTCGAGGTCGTCGACTCGACGACGTTCGCGCCCTTCCAGGTCAGGAGAAATCCGACGAACCCGAGCGCGATCCAGACGGGCAGCGGCTGGTCGCCGATGAGCTCCGCGAGTAACGTCACGAGGTACCGGTGCGCACGGAGCGGATTAGTGGTTCCGGAAGCGAGCGCGGCCGACCGCGCGTCGCGGAGGGCGTGACGGGGGCCGCAGGGCGCCTATCCGAACTTGCCGGTGATGTAGTCCTCGACGCGCTGCTCTTCGGGGTCCTCGAAGATCTTCGCGGTGTCGTCGTACTCGACCAGCTCGCCGCCGGTGAGGAAGACGGCCGTCCGGTCGGAGATGCGGGCCGCCTGCTGCATGTTGTGCGTGACGATGATGACGGTGTACTCCTCCGCGAGGTCGTCGATCAGGTCCTCGATCTTCGAGGCCGCGACGGGGTCGAGCGCGGAGGTCGGCTCGTCCATCAGGATGACCTCCGGGTCCGGCGCGATGGCGCGGGCGATACAGAGCCGCTGCTGTTGGCCGCCGGAGAGTTCGAGCCCCGAGGAGTCGAGCTGGTCTTTCACCTCGTCCCACAGCGCCGCGCCCTTCAGCGACTCCTCGACGCGCTGGTCGACGTCGCCGTCGAAGTCCTGGATCTTCAGGCCGTACGCGACGTTGTCGCGGATCGACTTCGGGAACGGGTTCGGCTTCTGGAACACCATCCCGATCTTCCGGCGCAGGGCGACTGGGTCGACGTCGTCGTCGTACACGTTCTTCCCGCCGAACTCCACGTCGCCCTCGACGCGGCAGATCTCGATCATGTCGTTCATCCGGTTGATACACCGGAGGAACGTCGACTTCCCGCAGCCGGAGGGGCCGATGAGCGCGGTGACGCGCTTCTCGGGAATCTCCATGGTCACGTCGTCGATCGCCTGCTCGTCGCCGTAGAAGACGTCGAGGTTGCGAGCCGCGACCGCGGTGCCGGCCCCGGGCGCCGCGCGGTCGTCGTTCGAGTCCGCCTGTACCTCCGTCGTGATGAGCGAGTCGTCCGTTGTGCTGTTACTCATGTTAGGTCCCCCGTTCCGCGCGGTTCCGCAGCAGGATGGCCGTTCCGTTCATGCCGACGAGAATGATCAGCAGCGTGATAACGCCTGCGGCGACGACGCCGTACCGGAAGTCGGCCTGCGGGAAGCCGGCCCACGTGTAGATCTGCATCGGCATGGCGCTGAATCGGCTGAACAGGCTGTCCGGCGCCCGGAACACCGTCGTCGCCGCGCCGATCATGATCAGCGGCGCCGTCTCTCCGATCGCCCGGCCGAGCGCGAGGATCGTCCCGGTGAGGATCCCCGGCATCGCCTCGGGCAACACGACGTTCTTCGTCGTCTGCCAGCGCGTCGCGCCCATGGCGTCGGAGCCGCGCCGGAGGTCGTCCGGGACCGACCGGATCGCCTCCTGCGCGGAGATGATCGTGATCGGGAGGATGAGCAGCGACAGCGTCAGCGCCGCGGTCACCGCCGTCCCGATCCCGAGCCCGAGGAGGTTCGCGAACAGCCCCAGTCCGAGGAGGCCGTAGACGACCGACGGGACCGCCGCGAGGTTCGCGATGTTGACCTGGAGAATCCGGGTCAGCGTCCCGAGCGGCCCGCTCTCCGGGGTGTACTCCTCCAGGAAGACGGAGGTGCCGACGCCGAGCGCGAACGACAGCACCGCGACCATCGCGATGATGATGACGGAGCCGACGATGGCCGGGTACAGGCCCGCCTCCGTCGGGGTCCGGGAGGGCGCCTCGGTGAGGTACGAGGGGTCGAGCCACGGGTCCGGCGCGGGGACCCCCAGCGCCTCGACGATCAGCGCCCCGGCGACCACGCCCGCGGCGAGCAGCAGCGGGAGCCCCAGCCCGGCGAGCCCCTCGCCGGCGTCGACGACGCGGGAGACGTACACCGCGGTCGGCACGCCCGTGAGGACGAGCGCGAGGAGGACCGTGGGGGCCGGCAGTCCGGCGCCGGCGGCCAGGAACCCGCCGGCGGTCGCGAGCGCGAGCGGGACGCCGCCGACGACGGCCCCGGCGGTTCGACTCCGACGGCCGGCGACGAGGAGCGCCCCCGCGGCCGCCACCGGGACCGCGACGGTCCAGAGGTAGATGATGAGGTCCGACGGGTACGTCGCGACCACGCCGCGGAGGACCACCGCGGCGACCAGTCCGACGAGGGCGACCGGCGCCGCCGCGGTCCGCGCCCGCGCCTCGTCGCGGGCCCGGCCGAAGGCGTACAGTCCGACGGCCGGGAGGACGCCGAGGGTGTACGCGAGGAACCACAGCAGCGCGTCGAACACTAAGAACAGCGTGCCGACCGCGAGGCCGATCGCGACCCCGCCGACGAGCCGCCCGAGGAGTCCGAAGCCGACCGCGCCGACGCGGCCGCGGCTCCCGACGTACGCGAGGTACGCCGTGACGGGGGCGGCGACGACGAAGAGGTACGCGAGCTGCCAGTTGAGCCGCGGGATCGGCGTCACGAGCGCCTCGATCGCGGTGAAAAGCACCGCGACGGCGACGAGCCCGCCGCCGAGCGCGCCGAGCGCGCGCCGGGTGACCTCCGGGTCGTCCGCGCTGTACAGGCAGAACGCGAGGAACGGGACGACGAGCGTGAGGAAGTAGGTCAGCAGCCACGCGGGGCTGGCGTTCGCCAGGTCGAAGGCGTCGATGGCGACGTACACGAGCAGCACGCCGAGCGCGACGAGGCCGAAGACGCTCGCGCCGAACGAGAGGTACTCGAAGGCGATCCCTCGCACCCGGCTGACCTCGCCGAACCCGTCGGCGTTCGAGTTTTCGGTCGCCATCAGTACTCCTCCCGGTAGCGTTGTGCGATGATGTCACTGATCACGTTCATAACGAGCGTTACCGCGAACAGCGCGAGGCCGAGCGCGAACATGGAGTTGTACGGGAGCGTGCCGCCGGTGAGGTCGCCGCCGGTGATCTGGACCATCGCGACGGTGATCGTCATCCCGGACTGGAGGAGCACGTCGGCGGGGTTGACGAACGGAATCCCGAACAGCGCCTGTTGGACCTCGGGCATCCGCGCCTGCGCGCCCATCGCAACGACGACGATCATCGTCTCGCCGATGGCGCGGGAGACGGCGAGGATGTACGAGGAGGCGATCCCGGAGATCGACGCCGGGACGACGATGCCCGTCGACACCTCGAACTTGGTCGCGCCGAGCCCGTAGCCGGCCTGGCGCAGTTCGTCCGGCACCGCGCTCATGGCGTCCTCGGAGATCGACGACACCATCGGGATCGTCATGATCCCGACCATGATCGACGCCGCGAGCGCGTTGAACGTGCTCATCTCCGGGAACAGCGTCGCCTTCAGCGCGGGCGTGACGTACACCAACGCGAAGTAGCCGTACACGACCGTCGGGATCCCGGCGAGGATCTCGAGGAGGGGTTTCAGGATCGACCGGGCGTTCGGGGTCGCGTACTCGCTGAGGTAGATGGCGGTGAGCGTCCCGATCGGGATGGAGATGAACGCCGCGGTGATCGTCACCGTGATCGTTCCGATCAGCAGCGGGACGATCCCGAACACCTGCCCGCCGCCGGCCGGGTTCGGGCTCCAGTTGGTGCCGGTGAGGAACTCGGTGATCGGTATCGCCCGGAAGAACACCACCGCGTCGGACAGGAGGGTGACGAAGATCGCGGCCGTCGTGAGCAGCGTGATCGCCGCGCACGCCGCGAACAGGCCGCCGTAGGTTCCTTCCTTCAGTCGTGTGAGCCCGCCCCGCCGGCTCAGGTCGGGACTCTCTGTGCTGTCAGTCACGAACGGTGAGGTATCGAACGCTGTCGTAAATCAATACACCGGTTCATCGCGCGGGCGCTATCCCTGGGCCCGCTCGATCGCGTCTTCGAGCTTCTCCATCTGCTCTTCCTGCGTCTCCTCGGTGGCGGGCACGTACCCCACGTCGCCGGCGACGAGGTCCTCGTTCGTCGTCTGCTCGACGAAGTACCGGGCGAACTCCGCGATGTGCTCCTCGCCGAGCGACTCGATCGACGGGTAGGTGAACAGGGGCCGCGAGAGCGGGGTGTACTCGCCCGACGACGCCGTTTCGAGGCTCGGTTCGACGGGTCCGTCGCCGTCGTCGATCCCGAGCGCCTTCAGCTGGTCGGGGTTCTGGAAGTAGTACGCGAACCCGAAGTAGCCGATGGCGTACTCGTCGCCGGCGACGCCGTTGGCGATGCTGTTGTCCTGCTCGGTCGCCTGGTAGTCGCTGGTGTGGCCCTCCTCGCCGAGGATCGCCTCGATGAAGTAGTCGTAGGTGCCGGAGGTGTCGGCGGCGCCGAAGCGGTTTATCTCCTCGTTCGGGAACTCGTCGCGGACCTCGTCCCACGTCTGGGCGGGGTCCGACTTCCAGATCTGCGCGAGCTCCTCGGTCGTGAGCGAGTCGATCCAGTCGGCATCGGGGTTGACGACGACGGTGAGCGCGTCGGTCGCCGCGATCAGTTCGATGTACTCGACGCCGTTCTCCGCGCACAGCTCCTCCTCCGCCGGCTGGATCGGGCGGCTCGCGTTGTTGAAGTCGGTGTCGCCCGTACAGAAGAAGTTCGAGAAGCCGCCGCCGGACCCGGTCGAACTGATGTCGGGGTCGACGCCGGGGTGCTCCTCGGCGAAGTCCTCCATGATCGCGCTCATCAGCGGGAACACCGTGCTCGAACCGGCGATGTTGATCGGTCCGGAGAGCTCGTCGCCGCCGTCCGAGCCGTCCCCGCCGTCGGAGCTCTGGGTACAGCCCGCGAGTCCCAGCGCCCCGGCGCCGGCGATCGCCGCGAGCGATTTGCGCCGTGTGATTCCCGTTGCGTCCGCGTCGTGGCTGGAAGCCATCACCAGTTGATGAGCGAGTTCCGGTTAAGTAGTATGCTATGAGCGGTATGGGGGAGCGCGTACGGCCCGGTACGAGTACGTTTCTGTATGTTTTCTATATAGCGGTATATAGATACTCGGGCGGCAGTCGCGGCCGCGAAGCGAGTGTGCCGGGACGTAGTTTTAAGTCCCCGTACCGGGAGAACCCGGACGAATGACCCCTCCCACGACCGACGGGCCGCCCGCGCCGACGACCTCCAGGGAGGAGGCGTGGGTCGCCCACGCCGCGCTGATCGACGCCGCGACCGCCGCCACCGACGACGACAGGCCGTACCACCGTTCGATCGAGTCGATAGAGCGGGGCGCGGCGCTCGACGACGAGGGAATCGCCCTGCTCAGGGACGCGCTCGTCGACTACCTCGGCGACGCGCCGGTCCGCGACCGCGCCCCCGGGCGGGCGCTGTTGCGGCGCACCGACGACGCGGTCGACGCACGGTCGAGCCACGCGTAGGACCGACGGTCGCCGAGCGCGAGTCCCCGGCGCGAGAAGCTCACCCCCGACCGCGAGCGGGGAGTCCCGGTCGCTACGAGCCGGCCTCCACCGCCTCGATCAGCAGCTCCGCGACGTCGACGATCTCCACGTCGTCCTCGAAGTTCCCCGTCTTCCGCCCGTCCTCGAACATCGTCGTACACATCGGGCAGGCGACGACGAACTTCTCTATCGCCGCCCCCGCGTCGGTGTCCTCGACCGCCTCGCGGAGGCGCTCCTCGCTCGGCTTGACCTCCTCGTCGTGTTCGGTCCAGAGGCCGCCGCCGCCGCCGCCACAGCAGAACGAGTCGTCCCGCGAGCGGGGCATCTCGTAGAGGTCGGCGCCGGTCGCCCGGATCAGCTCGCGGGGCGCCTCGTACTCGTCGTTGTACCGGCCGAGGTGGCAGGGGTCGTGGTAGGTGACGGTGTAGTCGAGCTCGTCGCCGGCGAGGCCGAGCCGCCCCTCGTCGACCAGCTCCTCGACCACCTGCGTCCAGTGGAACACGTCGACCGCGCCGTCCGCGTTCCACGGCTCCTCGCGGTCGAACGGCATCATCGGGTCGTCCGCGAACTCCGCGAAGTCGACCTCGGGGTACTCGTTTTTGATGGTGTTGTACGAGTGCGGGTCGGTACAGACGATGTTCTGGAACTCGCAGTCCGCGAACGTCTCGACGTGGTGCCCGGCGAGTTCGAGGTAGAGGAACTCCTCGCCGATCCGCCGGATGTCGTTGCCGTCCGTCTTCTCGTCGTCGAACAGGATGCCGAACGACACGTCGGCCTCGTCGAACAGGCGCGCGAGCGCGCGGGCGACCTTCTTGTTCCGGTCGTCGAAGCTCGGGTAGTCGCCGACGTACCAGAGGTACTCGACCTCCGTCTCGCGGGCGTCCGGCACGTCGACGGCGTCGTCGAGGTCGTCGGTCCAGTCGCCGCGGGCCGACTGCGACTCGCCGAAGGTGTTCCCCTTACCCATCACGTCCTGGAACACGTCCTGGAGGTTCGAGTCGACCGCCCCCTCGTCGACGAGCTGGCGGTTCATCTTCGTGAAGGTGGTCAGGTGTTCGATGTCGACCGGGCAGGCGTCCATACACGCCATACAGGACATACACGACTCCATCGACTCGGCGTCGATGACGCCGCCCTCGTCGGCGACGATGGGGACCGTGCCGCCGTCGCTGGCGGCGGCAGTCCCGCCGTCCGTCGCCATCGGCCCGTCACCCCGCCCGCTCCCCGCGACCGGGTCGTCACTCACCGACTCGCGGTACGACTTCAGGTCGAGGATGACGTTCCGCGGGTCGAGGTTCCGGCCGACGGTGTCGGCGGGGCAGGCGTCGGTACACCGCCCGCACTTGGTACAGGCGTCGCCGTCCATCAGCTCCTTCCACGTGAAGTCGTCGAGCGACTCGGCGTTTGTGTGATCGAGGTCCGCGGGGACGTTCGGGAGCCGCGCGCCCGCCTTCTCGTCGCGGGCGACGACGTTCGCGAACGACGAGATCATGTGGAACGGCTTCGCGTAGGGGATCCACGCGACGAACGCGAACGCGAGCAGCGAGTGGCTCCACCAGAGCGCGCCGTATATCGCCTCCGCGCCCGCGGCCGTGAGCCCGGCCGCCTCCAGCCCGGTCGCGAGCGCCATCCCGACGAAGCTCACGGTCTCGGTCGCCCGCTGCGGCTGGCCGACCATGCTCACGCCCTCGACGAGGAAGCCGCCGACGCCGAGGAGGAACAGCGTCCAGACGAACGCGTCGTCTTCGAGGGAAGTGTGTTTGCCCCACAGCCGCCCCTCGCGCTGCCGGTAGCGGCGGAACGCGGCCATGCCGACGCCGACGACGAACAGCAGGCCGAACGCGTCGACGGCGAACTGGTAGGCGAGGTAGAAGTCGCCGACCCAGAAGGACTCGCCGGTGAGCGGGCGGTAGAGGTCGATGTCGATGCCGAGGATCGTCGTCGCGACGAGCAAGACGAGGAACCCCCACAGCACGAACGTGTGCATCACGCCGGTGTAGAGGTCCCCGTCGAACTGGTTCTCGTTCGCGAGGACGGTCTTCGTCGCGGCGACGACCCGGCCGGGCAGGTTCGAGAGCCGGTCCCGCGGGTCGGCGCCGCCGCGTGCGTACGCCGCGAACCGCGCGTAGACGCCGTACAGAAAGACGAGGACCGCGACGGCGGCGAGCCAGTAGAACGCCGCCTTCCCTACCGGACCGATCGTCCAGAAGGTCTCTCGGGTGGCCGCCTGTAGGGGAGTCATGATCGATCACCGGGATACGGCGAGGTTAAAACTTGCCACAACGCGGCGGTCGTCGCTCGGCGTTCACCCGACCCGAGGCGGCCGACCCCGGCGGGACGCTCACGCGATCCGCAGGACGGCGGCCGCGAACAGGCACCCGGCGAGCGCCAGCGCCGGGGCGTCGACGCGGCGGAACGCCAGCCGCGGGAGCGTCGGGTTCCACGCGAAACAGCGGGCGACGAGCGCCGTCCCGAGCCGGTCGGCCCGGGAGAGCGCGCGGTCGATCCCCGCGACGGCGACGATCCGCATCCGGTCGCGGACGGGGCGCTCGCCGCCGAGGCGCGCCCGCATGGCGTCGCGCGCCGCGAACAGGTCGCGCCGCAGGAGCGGCAGGAACCGGAAGACGAGCGCGACGCCCGCGCCGAGGAAGACGCCCGGCCGCCCCGGTATCGTCCGCTGGACCGCCGCGCGCGACTCCCGGACCGGCGTCGACCGGACGTACGCGGCCGCGACGACCAAGATTAGGAAGACGCGGTAGCTCGCGAGACCCGTGTCCGCCGCGCGCTCGACCCGAAACCACGGCGCGCCGAGCGTCGCCCCGGCCACGAGCGGCGCGACGAGGAGGAACGGGAGCGCGACCCGGTACTCCCACAGGTCGCGGGCGCCGCCGTCGGCCGCGAGGAGGCAGGCGGCGGCGAGAGGAGTGAGGACGGCGAGCCCGCGCGGCGTGGTGTACGCGTACGCCGCCGCCGCGAAGGCGACCTGGACGAGCAGCTTCGAGCGCGGGTCGAGGCGGTGGCCGACCGAGTCGCCGGGGACGTACGACAGCGTCATCCGTCGCTCGGGCGGGGCGCGGCGAGGTCGCCCTCGGGGACGCGCACGTCGAGCCCGGGGAGCGCCGCGGCCGCCTCGGCCGGCGGGGCGTCGACGGCGACGCGGCCGTCCGCTAAGCCGACCACGCGGTCGGCGACGCCGAACACGTCCCGGAGGTCGTGGGTGACGACGACGACGCCGGTCCCCTCGCGGCGGAGCGCGCGGAGCCGCTCGATCACCGAGCGCCGCGCCGGCTCGTCGAGGCCGGTGAACGGCTCGTCCAAGACGAGGTGGTCGGGCTCCATCGCCAGCGCGCCGGCGATCGCGACCCGCTCGCGCTCGCCGCCCGACAGCGACGCGATCCGGTCGGTCTCGCGGCCGGCCATGTTGACGGCGTCGAGCGCGGCCTCGACGCGGCGGTCTATCTCCGCGTGCGCGAGGCCGAGGTTCTCCGGCCCGAAGGCCACGTCGGCGCCGACGGTCGCCGCGACGAACTGGTCGCGGGGGTCCTGAAACACCATCCCGACCGCGGTCCGGGCAGCGACGAGGTCGGTCTCGACGGGGGTCCCGTTGACCGTCACGCGGCCGGCGTCGGGGTCGACGAGCCCGTTGAACGTCCGGACCAGCGTCGTCTTCCCGGAGCCGTTCGCGCCCGCGACGATCAGGAACTGGCCGTCGGGGATCGAGAGGGAGACGTCGTCGACGGCCGTGACGCCGCCCTCGCCACTGGACCCGCCGTACCGACAGGTGACCTCCTGTACCTCGATCACGGGGGGCCCCTCACTGCGCCGCGATCGCGTCCGATCGGACGATGCCGATCGCCGCGGCCATCTTCGCGCCCTCGGCCGGGAGGAAGACCACGGCGCCCTGGATCACCGACTCCGCGAGGGTGAGGTCGAGCGTCAGGTAGAGGCCGGCGATCCCCATCGCGTAGACGACGACCGTCCCCGCGGTCATGGCGGCCACGAGGACCGGGGCGGAGACGGCGTCGAGGTCGCGGAGCGCGGCGCCGCGGTGCGCGATCGCCCCCACGAGCCCCGCCGCGAGCGGGTACGACCAGAGGTAGCCGCCGGTCGCGCCCACGAGCTCGCCGAAGCCCGCCGCGCCGCCGGAGAACACCGGCGCGCCGAGCGCCCCGGCCGCGAGGTAGAGGACCAGGGCGGCGGCGCCCCAGACGGGCCCGAGGAAGATCCCGGCGAGGAACACGCCGAGCACCTGGAGCGTGACCGGCGCGGGCGACACCGGGAACGGGAACGATACGTACGCGAACGCGCCGACGAGCGCCGCGAACAGCGCGGCGCGCGCGAGGTTCGTCGCCGCCTCGTCGCCGACGAGGTCGACGGACTCCGTGTTCGTTGCCATGGCTGAACGGACTCGTAAACCCACTTCAACGTAGCGGTTTACGAGCTCGGCGCGGCCCGACCGACCCCGGGTTCGGCCACCGCGAGAGTCCCTGGATAATCCTCGGATAATAACGTTCATCCCCGCCCGGCGTCCACGGGACGAGTATGCCCAAGATAAGCGTCGAGATCCCGGCGGAGCTGCTCGCCGACCTCGACGAACACGTCGGCGACGACGGGAAGTTCGTGAACCGCAGCGACGCGGTGCGCGCGTCGATCCGCAAGAACCTCGACCTGCTCGACGAGATCGACGCCCGCCACGACCGGCTCGACGGCGACCGCGCGTCGACCGCGGCCGAGTCGCGCGGGGGGACCGATGAGTAGCCGGATCGCGGCCGGCGAGAGCGGCCCCTTCCGGACCGACCCCCTCGACCGGTCGGCGGTCGCGGCGGTCGCGCTGATCACGCTGTTCACCGTCGCGCTCGCGACCGCGCAGCTCACGGCCGCGAAGGTGCTGGCGCTGCCGCTCCCGGTCGCACTGCCGGTCGTCGGGCCGGAGATCCTGCTGCCCGGCGCGGCGCTGGCGTACGCGCTCACGTTCCTGGCGTCGGACTGCTACGCGGAGCTGTACGGGCGGCGGGCGACGCAGGTGGTCGTCAACGTCGCGTTCCTCGCGAACTTCCTCGTGTTGGCGCTCGTGTGGTCGACGCTCGCGGCGCCCGGGGTCGACCCCGAGGTGTCGGCCGCCTTCCAGACCGCGCTCGGGCCCGCGGCGAACATCGTCGCCGGGAGCCTGCTGGCGTACGTCGTCAGTCAGAACTGGGACGTGTTCGTCTTCCACGCGATCCGCGACCGCACCGGCGAGCGGATGCTGTGGCTCCGCAACCTCGCGTCGACGGCGACGAGCCAGGCGATAGACACCGTCATCTTCGTCGGCGTCGCCTTCTACGCCGCGCCGCTCCTGCTCGGCGTCGGGCCGGTGTTCGACCCGCCGACGCTGCTCGCGCTCGGGCTCGGCCAGTACATCCTGAAGCTCGGGATCGCGGTCCTCGACACGCCGGTCGTCTACCTGATCGTCGGCGCGGTCCGGGACTGACCGCGTCGCTCGGTTCCCGGTCGACTCCTTCTCGCGCCCGTCAGCCGACCGCGAGCGCCCGCGCCGCCCGGTCCGGGAGGTCGACCGGGACCTGCTCGAAGGAATCGCCCGCGTCGCGGGTGACGAAGAGCCCGCGGTTCGAGAGCGCCCAGACCTCCCCGGCGGCCCGACCGGCGGCCAGCACCGCCCGGTAGGTGCCCTCGCCCGTCGGGAACCCGCGGTCGTCGAGGCGCTCGAACGCGCCGGGACCGCGCTCCGAGCCGGCCGCACCTCCCCCCTCGCCGCGCCGGTAGCGGTACAGGTAGCTCTCGCCGCGGCGGTGGGCGGCCGTCGCGCCCGCGGCCGCGCTGACCAGCGCGGTGTCGGGGTCGCCCGGGTCGACCGCGAGCCCCCAGGCGTACCCGTGGTCGAGGCCGGCGTCGGGGGCACGCCACGAGTCGCCGCGGTCGTCGCTCTCGGCGAAGCCGTCGCCGGCCGCGGCGTAGACGCGGTCGGGCGCGTCCGGGTGGGTCGCCATCGCGTGCGTGTCCCGCCGGGCGCCAGCCGGGCGGTCGGTCCACGTCGCGCCGCCGTCCGCGGTCACGGCGAGCGCGCCCGCCTCGATGCCCACGAGCCACCGCTCGGGGTCGGCCGGGCAGGGCTCGATCCACCGCACGTGGTGGGTGTCCGGCCGGGGCGGGAACGACCACTCGTCGGCGGAGGGGAGGTCCGTCAGGCCGCCGACCGGATCGGCCGTCTCGCCGCCGTCGGCGGAGCGGTACGTCCGCGAGGGCTCCGTCCCGATCCAGACGACCGCGGGGTCGTGCGGGCTCGTCGCGACCGCGGTCACCGCGTCGGGACCGGACCCCTCGGGGCCGAGCGTCGCGGCGGCCGCGCGCGCGAACCGCTCGCCGCCGTCGACGGACCGGAACAGCCCCGCGTCGAACGTCCCCGCGAGGACGCGCGGTCGCCCGGGCTTGTCGTCTCCGCCCTCGCGGCGCGCGACGGAGAGGCACTCGACGCGCTGGCCGGACAGGCGCGTCTCGACCGCGCCGGTCGCGGGGTCGACGATCCGGAGCCCGTCGTCGTAGGCCGCGTAGATGCGCATGGACCGGGGTTCGGCCAGGAGGCCCAAAAGCGTACGCCGGGGCGCCGCGGCGGGAGCCTCGGCGCGTCGGTCCCGGACGCGGACGGAACCGGGGTTCGACGAGCGCAAGAGACTTACCGCCGCCGGCCGTGTGAACTGTACGCATGGATCTTCGCGTTCAGGGGGACGTACCCCCCGACCCGTTTCTCGGCGCCGCGGACCTCTTCGAGACCGAGCGCTCCGTGGAGGCGCCGGTCCGCGTCGTGGTCCGCGAGGACCCGGACGAGCGGACCTGGGCCGGCCACTACGACGACCACCACGTGCTGAACGTCTCCCGGCGGGCCGCCACGAGCGCGATGGCGCGCGAGCTGGCGATCCACGAGCTCGCGCACATGGCCCGGTACGAGGAGGGCCACCCCTCGCACCTCCAGTCGACGGAGGAGGCGCTGTACCTCGGGCTCTCCGGCGAGACGGTGGAGCGCCGCAAACTCGCGCACTGCTACCAGATCGCGAACCACATGAAAGACATCTACGCCGACGACATCACGCTCTCGGTGGCGCCCGCGGACAAGCTGCTCGGCTTCCTCGAATCCACGCTGGCGGCCGCGGTCGCGGACCGCCCCGACGTGTCGCGCACCGGCTCGCCGCCGGTGACGGCGGGCGCCGACCCCGAGATAACGGCCGTCAACGCGGCGTTCGCGCTGGCGCTGGTCGAGCGCCACGGCATCGCGGGCCCCGACCACCGCATCTACGACCTCGCGCGCGCCGCCGGGAGCGACACCGACGCCGTCGACGTCGACGCGTTCAAGGAGCGCTTCCTCGACCTCGGCCACGACCCCTCCGAGAGCGACTACCGGAAGGCGCTCGTCGCCGCCGCCCGCGCCTACGCCGTCTGAACGGGAGCAGTCTCACTCCGCGTCGTTCTGGACCGGATCGCCCTCGCCGTCGGCCTCCGCCGCGCCCTCGTCGGTCGCGTCCGCGGCCTCGACGGGCGCGCTCGACTCCTCCGCCTCGGCGGCGCCGCCGCCGCCGTCGAGGACGGTCACGCGCGCGGACATGATACGGGTGTTGTCGACGCGCTCGATGCGGATCCGGACGCCGTCGAACTCGATCTCCTCGCCCTCCTCGACGAGCCGCCCCGCGCGGTTGAACACGAAGCCGGCCAGCGTCTCGAACTCCTCGCCCTCGGGCAGTTCGATCCCGAGTATCTCGTTCACCTCGTCGATGTTGACCTGTCCCTGGACGACGGCGACGTCGTCGTCGACGAACTCCACGGGCGCCGACTCGTCGCCTTCGAGGATCTCGCCGACGATCTCCTCGGCCACGTCCTCCAGCGTGATGATCCCCTCCGTGGTGCCGAACTCGTCGATGACGGTGACCATCTGGAGGCGGTTCTCCTGCATCTCAGCGAGCAGCTCGTCGGCGTTCTTCGACTCGGGGACGTGGAGCGTCGGCTTGACGACCCGCTCCAGGGAGGGCGTCCCCTCGGAGTAGCGGAGCTCGCGGACCAGGTCGCGCACCGTGACGACGCCGACGATGTTGTCGAGGTTCCCCTCGTAGACGGGGACGCGCTCGTGGTCGGCCTGGATACACGTCTCGATCGCCTCCTCGACGGTGTCCTCCTTCGCGACCGCCGTGACGTCGAGCCGCGGGGTCATCACCTCCTTGGCGATGGTGTTGTTGAACCGGAAGATGCGGTCGAGCATCTCGCGCTCCTCCTCGTCGATGACGCCCTCGCGCTCGCCCGTCTCGATGATGTCCTGGATCTCGTCGCGGGTGACGTACGACGACTCGATCGCCGAGCGCCCGCCGGTGATCTTGTTGACGACCCGGGTCAGGTAGTCGAACAGGACCACGAGCGGGAGGAGGACGTACTCGGAGAGCTTCAGCGGGCGGGCGATGCGTAGCGCCCACGACTCGGTGTTCTCGACCGCGTACGACTTCGGCGCGCTCTCGCCGAACAGCAGGACGAGCGCCGTGATCCCGAAGGTGGCAATGGTGACTGCCTGCCCCTGCCCGAGGCCGAGGTAGACGAGCAGCCCGGTGGAGATGGAGGACATCGCGATGTTGACGATGTTGTTGCCGACGAGGATCGTGATGAGGAGCCGGTGCGGGTCGGTCTTCAGCGCCTTCACCGTCTCCGAGCCCGGCACCCCGTCTTCGACGAGGCTGTCGATGCGGTGCTGCGGCAGGGAGAACATCGCGATCTCCGACGAGGAGAAGAACGCCGACAGCGCGATCAACACCAGGATCGTGAGCGCGCCGAGCGCGGCGACGACGGTGTCGCCGGGCATCTGTATCTGGAGGAGACCGGCCGTCAGCGTACTCGACCACAAGCCCATATTCGTTTGTCATCCGTCGGCCCACGATTAAAGGGTTCCCTTCGCTGAGCCCCGCGGCGGGGCGGCGGAATGCCGCCGACGCCCGCCGCCGCCGACCGGGGCCATCGTCGACGCGCGTGCCGCCGCCGACACGGTTACCCGTCTCGCGGGCGAACCGCGGGACATGAGCGAGCCACAGATCACCCTGTACCGGCTGCAGGCGTGCCCGTACTGCGAGCGCGTCGTCCGGACGCTGAACGAGCTCGACGTAGAGTACCGCTCCCGCTACGTCGAGCCGATGCACTCCGAGCGCAACGTCGTCAAGCGCGTCTCCGGCGCCCGGAGCGTGCCGGCGATCGTCGACCGGGAGACCGGCGTCACCATGTCCGAGAGCGCGAACATCGTCGAGTACCTGAAGGGAACGTACGGCGACGCGGCGACCGATGGGGGCCGCGCAGCCGACGCCGAGGGAGGTGCCTGAGATGCCGGATTTCGACGTCGTCTCCCTGCCCGAGACGGACCACGTCGCCGAGGGCGACACGGCGCCCGACTTCACCCGCCCGCTCGTGAACGGCGAGTACTGGGAGGACCGCGCGCTCGCCGACGTGGTCGACGGCCCGACGCTCCTCCTGTTCCACCCCATGGACGGCACCTTCCAGGGGACGTACCTCTACAACACGGTCGACGACCACGGGTGGAGCGACGACCTCGACGTGCTCGGCGTCTCCATCTCGACGCCGTACGCCCACAAGCGCCTCCTCGCCGAGCGCGGCGACGGCGTCCGGATCTTCTCCGACCCGGGCGCGGGCGTCGTCGAGGAGTACGGCCTCGCACACGAGATCGACGGCATGACCGGGATCACGGAGAGCCGTCCCGCCGTCTTCCTGCTCGACGCCGACCGCACGGTGGAGTACGCGTGGGTCGCGAGCGAACATCCCGAGTTCCCCGACGCCGAGGCGATCGGCGACGCGGTCGCCGACCTCGTCGACTGATCGGACCCGGGTCGCGGCCCGACGCGCGGAGCGCACACACTCGTCACGCTTTTTCAACTCGCCGCCGAACGGTCGCGCGTGACCGCCGACACGAGCGACGACGGACCGGACCGATCCGAGGCGCTGCGCGCGGCGGCCGCCGCCGTCGACCGCGGCGACCTCGTCGTCTACCCGACCGAGACGGTGTACGGGCTGGGCGCCGACGCGCTCGACCCCGAGGCCGTCGAGCGCGTCTTCGACCTGAAGGGCCGCGACCGGTCGAACCCCCTCTCGCTCGGCGTCGCGAGCGTCGACGACGCGCTCCGCTACACCCGCCCGACGGAGCTCGCCGTCGCCTTCGCGCGGGCGTTCCTCCCGGGGCCGGTGACGGTCGTCGTCGAGCGCGGCGACCGGGTGCCCGACGCGCTCACCGCCGGGCGCGACCGCGTCGGGATCCGCGTGCCGGACCACGACCTCGCGCGGGCGCTGCTAGCCGAGACCGGTCCCCTCACCGCGACGAGCGCGAACGTCTCCGGGACGGGCAGCGTCACCGACCCGAGCGACCTCTCCGACCGGATCCGCGGGGGGGTCGCCGCCGTGATCGACGGCGGCGAGACGCCCGGCACGGAGAGCACTGTCGTCGACCCCGAGGCGGGGACGATCCACCGGCGCGGGGCGATGGCCGGCGCCATCGAGGCGTGGCTGGCGGACCCGCCGGTGGAGGGGTGAGACTGGCGAGAAGAGCCGTTCGCGGCGCTAGACGGAGAGGTCGCCCTTCGCTTTGATCACGTCGAGGTCCTCGGCGTCGACCGTCTCGACGTCGAGCCAGTGGGGGACGTACTCGCGTTTGTCGTACGCCTCGCGCTCGTCTTCCGTGCCGACGGTACACCAGAGCTGCGGCTCGTCCGGGCCGTGCCAGCCGCCCTGAACGTTGATGCCGAAACAGACCAGCTCCTCGCCGTCGTGCTCGATCACCGCGTCCTTCCGGATGTCGGGGTCGCCGCGGATGATGAGGTGGTGCATGTGCCGGGGTTCGCGTGTTCCGGGCTTAATCGCTTCGATACCGCGGATCGAACGGCGGCGGCGACCCCGCGGAACGGGGACCGCCGTCCCCACCGGCCCGTGTCGAGCGCCCTCACCACCCCCGGTCGAGGTCCTCGACGAGCGCGCCGAGGATCTCTCGGGTCGTCGCGGCGACGATGGGTTCGAGCGCGTCCGGATCGCTGTTCGTCGGGTCGCCGAGCCCGCCCAGCTCCGTCACCTCGTCGAAGTACTCGTAGCTCCGGGTCCGGGGCAGCTCCGCGGCCTCCTGCGGCTCCTTCTTCGCGGTCCGCACGAGGTCCGGGCGGTACAGCTCGACGAAGCTCGTCTCGTGGTCGCCGGCGTGGCCCCAGCCCTCGCCGTACGCCTCGGTCAGGTCCTCCTCCGCGAAGTCCGTCCAGTGAACGAAGTGGACCGTCAGGTCGGTGTCGCGGCCGAGCCGGTCGGCGGCGACCGACAGGGGCTCGCGGTTCCCGCCGTGGCAGTTCAGAATTAGCAGCCGGTCGGCGCCGTGTTCGGCCACCGACTCGCCGATCTCACGGACCACGTCGACGTACGTCTCCGTCGAGAGCGTGACCGTCCCGGGGAACCGCATGTGGTGTTCCGACTGCCCGTACGGCAGCGTCGGGAGCCGCAGCAGGTCGAGGTCGAACTCGTCGGCGGCGTCGACCAGCTCGGCCGTGAGGTGGTCCGCGCGGAGCGTGTCCGTCGACACCGGGAGGTGCGGGCCGTGCTGCTCGATGCTGCCGGCCGGGAGCACCGCGAAGTCGGCGTCGTCGATCGCGGCGCCGGCGTCCTCCCACGTCATGCCGAACAGGTCGGCGTCCGTCTCGGGCATGCCGGAGGCTCCGGGGTCGAACGACGAAAGCGTCGGGGTAGCGGCGAGGCGGCGGCGACCGGCGGGGAGCGGACAGAGAGCGCCGGGGTGCGGGTCGCGAGCGACCGAGAGGTCGGCTCAGCCCGAGTAGTAGTACTCGCCGTCGCGCTTCTGCTGGCTGTCGAGCTGCGACCCCGGCTTGTTGATCCGGGGGCGGCCGGTGCGCTCGTCGCGCCGGAAGGTGATCTCCAGGTCGGCGAGGAACTCGTTCATGCCGTCGCGCATGTCCTGCGGCGGCGCGGCGCGCCCGCGCTCGGCCGGCTCGCCGTCGAACACCATCAGGCGGTCCGCGAGGAGGTCGATCATGTAGATGTCGTGGTCGATCACCATCACGGTCGCGTCGTGGTTCTCGGCGTACCGGCGGATCGCGGTCGTCGCCCGCACGCGCTGCTCGACGTCGAGGTGGGCGGAGGGCTCGTCGAGCAGGTAGAGGTCGGCGTCGTCGGAGAGGCAGGCCGCGATGGCGACGCGCTGGCGCTCCCCGCCCGAGAGGTCCGAGAGGTTCTGCTCCATCACGCGCTCCAACTGGAGCGGCTGGGCGATCTCGGTGTTCCAGTAGGAGGAGCCGAACTCGTCGGTGATAGAGGAGAGGAACGCGTCGACCCGCATGTGCTGGTCGATGTCGATGTACTGCGGCTTGTAGGAGATGTCGAGCGCGAAGTCGAGCTCGCCCTCGTCCGGCTCCAAGTCGCCGGTGAACAGCTGCGCGAGCGTGGACTTCCCGATCCCGTTCGGGCCGACGACGCCGAGTACCTCGGAGCGGTTGATCTCGCCGCCCTCGACGCGGAGCTCGAACTCGCCGTCGCCGTACGACTTCCGCAGGTCCGGGTACTCGATCAGCGTCTCGCTCCGGGAGGCGACCCGCGGCGCGTGCTCCTCGAAGGTGATCGCGGACGGGCGGATCCGCATGTTCTCGTTGTCGAGGTACCCCTTCAGGTACTCGTTGATCCCCTTCCGGACCGACTTCGGGTCGGTGATGACCCCGTACGCGCCCGGCTCCCCGTACGCGACGTGGAGCGTGTCGGCGAGCAGGTCGAGGATCGCGAGGTCGTGCTCGACGACGAGCATCGAGCGGTCGGCGGCGTCGTCGTCCGCGAGCTCGCGGATGAGCCGGGCGACGATCATCCGCTGGCCGATGTCGAGGTACGGCGTGATCTCGTCGAGGAAGTAGAAGTCGGCGTCGCGGGCGAGGCAGGCCGCGATGGCGACGCGCTGGAGCTCGCCGCCGGAGATGGAGTCGATGTCCTGGTCCATCACCGGGCGGATGTTGAGCCGGTCGACGAGGTCGTCGAGCGCCCCGCGCTCGTCGGTGCGCTCTAACAGCTCGCGGGTGTTCCCGTCGAACTGGTTGGGGATCTGGTCGACGTACTGCGGCTTCCGCGCGACGGTCACGTCGCCCGCCTTCAGCGATTCGAGGTAGTTCTGGAGGCCGGTGCCGCGGAAGCGGTCGAGGACGCGCTCCCAGTCGCCGTCGGCGGCGTGGTCGCCGAGGTTCGGGACCATCTCGCCGGCGAGCGCGTGGACCGCGGTCGACTTCCCGATCCCGTTCGGCCCGAGGATGCCGGTGACGCTGCCCGGCTCCGGCGTCGGGAGGCCGTACAGCGAGAAGGCGTTGTCCCCGTAGCGGTGGACCGGGTCGTCGTCGAGCTCGGAGGGCAGGTTGATGATCTCGATGGCGTCGAACGGGCACGACTGGACGCAGATGCCGCAGGTCTCGCCCAGGCAGATCTCCTCGGAGATGTGGATCTGGTCGGGGTCGCCCTCCTCGGCGTCCGGGCCGCGCTCCGTGATACACTCCTTGCCCGTCCGGTTTGGCGGGCAGTCCTTCATACACTCGTAGTTACAGCGGTCGGGCTGACACCGATCGAGGTCCACGACCGCGATGCTGTCGTCGGCCATCTCAGACCCCCAGGTCGACGGCCGAGGTCAGCAGGACGGTGTAGCTGATGAACCAGAGGGTGAACGTGAGAAACGCCACGTAGAGGTTGTCCTTGACCCCGAGGTCGCCGACGCCGACCGCCTTGAATATGGGGTACTGGGCGATGACGAACGCGCCGAGCACGAAGACCGCGGTGGTGCTCGCGGCGGACGCCGGATCGGTGCCGACGTAGACGGCCGAGACGACGCCGGCCGCGATCCCGGCGAGACAGCAGATGGTCGTGACGACCACGCCGCGCGCGTGGTCGGACAGGCCCGAATCGTCGCTCATGCCTTCGGATCCGCGAGCGCCCGTGAAAAGCCGTTCGTTCCCGCCGTCGCCCGCGGGCGAGACGGGCGGCCCTCGGGACGCGCCGCTGTGGCACCGCCGCGCGTCGCCGCGGCCGGGGCGCGCGCGAGCCGAATCGCTGACTGACTGGTCAGTCCAGCGGGGTGTTAGCGGCCTATTTTGCTGGTTTGTGACGCGAGATGCGGCCGATTTCGCCGGTAAACGGCGCTGAGACGGGGCTGCTCCATCAACATTTATGAACGTGTGCGGTTTCGAATCGTAACGATGGAAGGAACTCAAACGGAGGGGCTCGACGACCTCCCACCGAGCGCCAAACTCGTCTTCAAGGTGCTCGAGTACAACGGACCGCTGACCCAGAAGGGGATCGTCCAAGAGTCGATGCTGTCGGCCCGCACCGTCCGGTACGCGCTCGAACGGCTCGAAGGGATCGGCGTCGTCGACGAGGACGTCTACTTCGCGGACGCCAGACAGAACCTCTACAAGCTCACGGAGCCGGCCCAGGAGTTCACCGCCGACGAGGGCGAGGCCTCCTGTACCGCCGACTGACCCGCGGCGGTCGACTCCCCACCCCGTCAGTCTTCTCACCTTCTCTCGGCGACGGCGAGCGACGCGTTCGGCGCGCTCGGGACCGTCCCGCGCGGCGTCTCCACTACTCCGGCGGCTCCGCGCCGCCCTCGCGTGCGCCCCGGACAGCCGCCGCGACGGTGAGGACGACCGCCACCGCGAGCGCCGACGTCGCCGCCAGCACGAACGCGAGCAGGAGGAACCACACGTCGGCCCCGAACAGCGGGTACTCGCGCGTGTCGATCACCGGCCCGAGCAGTTCGAGGGTCCGGACGAGGTACAGCGAGAGCGCGAGCAGCGCGCCGGCGGCCGCCCCGATCCGGACGTTGCGATAGAACGACAGCGACTCCAACAGGACCAGCATCGGGGGCTTCGAACTGTCCTCGCTCACGGGGGGACGTACGGTCGGCCGCCGCAAAGAGCCATCGGAACGCGGCGCCCGGTGCGGCGATCCATCACGATCGAATCGGACGGAAGAGGGCCTGACAGCGTTAGTGACAGCCGTCAAGTGGGTCGGCGGTGAACGGCCGGGCATGCCCAGAGTCGTGCTGTCGGCGTTCCCGATGATAGACCCGGAGACGTACCGCGAGGTCCTCGCCGACGCGGTCGACGAGCCGGTCGAGGTGGAGGTCGCGGAGCTGGGATCGACGGACCGCCTGATCGACGCCGCGGCGGGCGCCGACGCGGTCGTCACCGACATCAACACGCCCGTCACCGAGGCGGCGCTCGACGCCACGGACCTCGACGTGGTCGTCCGCTCCGCGGTCGGCGTCGACAACGTCGACGTGGCGGCGGCCGCGGAGCGCGGGGTGACCGTCACCCGGGTGCCGGACTACTGCACCGACGAGGTGGCGACCCACGCCGTCTCGCTGCTCCTCGCCTGCCTGCGCTCGCTCAAGCCGTACGACGACGCGGTCGCGGAGGGCGGGTGGAGCTGGGAGGCCGGCGTCCCGACCCGGCGCGTGAGCGCGTCGACGATCGGCCTGCTCTCGTTCGGCCCGATCGCGAAGCGGGCGGCCGAACAGCTCTCCGGGTTCGGCGCCGACCTGATCGCGCACGACCCGTTCGTCGACGCCGAGGAGATGGCCGACCGCGGCGTCGAGAAGGTCGAGTTCGAGGCGCTGTTCGACCGCGCCGACCACGTCGGCGTCTACGCCCCCCTGACCGACGCGACGCGGGGGATCGTCGACGCGGACGCGCTGGGCCGGCTGGGCGAGGACTCGGTGGTCGTCAACGTGAGCCGCGGCCCCGTCGTCGACGCCGACGCCCTCCTCGACGCGCTGGAGCGCGACGCGATAAAGGCCGCCGGCCTCGACGTGCTCGCCGAGGAGCCGCCGGAGGACGACCCGCTCGTCGGCCGTGACGACACGGTGGTCACGCCGCACGCGGCGTGGTACAGCGAGGAGGCGAAAGACGACCTGAACCGGAGCGGCGCGGCCGACGTGGCGGCCGTGCTGAACGGCGAGACGCCGGACGGCCGGGTGGACCCCGAGGCGGACTGGCTGTAGCCCGGCCGGAGTCCCGAGGGCGGCCTACAGGCGGTCGAGCGCGTCGAAGTCGTCGTCCCCGTCGAGCGGGCCGTCGCCGTCCGAGTCGTCCGCGTCGCCGGAGGCGTCGTCCGGAACGTCGGAGGCGGGCGCGTCGCCCTCGCCGCCCGGGTAGCTCGCGTCGAGCCCCGCCGCCAGCCCGGCCCCGAGGTCGTAGGTGTCCCGGACCGTCTGCGCGAGGACGCCGTCGCGGTCGAAGACGACGTAGACGGCGACGAACTCGTGGGCCGCGGGGCGTAACACGAACACCTCCCGCGGACCGTCGTCGTCGCGCGACTCGTTCACGCGCGCGACGAGCGGCTCGATGGGGAGCCGGCCCGTGCGGACCTCGTCGAAGGTGTCGCTGCCGGGCGCGTCCGCGAAGAGGTACAGCGCGCCGTTGGGGTCGCCGTCGTTCGACCGGGTCGTGATCGAACCGACGGGCTCGCCCTCGGCGCGGATCTGCCGCCACGTCTCGACGGCCGCCTCGAACATCCCCTCGACGCCGTCGGCGAAGCGGAAGCGCGTCTCGCGGACGACCTCGACCTCGCGGAAGCGCGCGGAGCCGTCGGTCCACGCCAGCGTCGCGTCGACGACGAAGCCGGGCCGGAGCGCGTCGACGGCCTCGCCGAGGTCGCCCTCGTACCCCTCCGCGGTGGCGTAGAGGGGGTCGTAGCGGTCCTCGGCGTCGGGGGCCGTCGGGTCGACCGGCTCGTCGGCGAGCTCGACGAGGACGAACTCCTCGGCGTCGGCCGCGGGCGCGCCGGCCGCGCCCCCGTCCGACTCGCCGTCGATGTCCGGCCGCCGGCGCCGGTCGTGGACGCGGAACCGGCCGCTCGTCGTCGGGTCCATACCGGGCGGTGGGGCGGCGGGCGGAAAAGCCGGTCGGAAGCGGCGCGGCCCGCTCGTCCGCGGTCGATCCCGTTCGCGGATCCGTGTCGTTATGGGGCCGCCGGCCCAAGGAACCGGTAAATGGGGATCCTCGAGGACAAGTCGAACGCCCGGCTCTTCTACAAGTACCTCTCGAAGGTGTACGACCGGATTAACAGCTTCAACTGGAACGAGGAGATGCGCGCGGAGGCGCTCTCGTGGCTGGAGTTCGGCGACGACCCGAGGGTGCTCGACGTGGGCTGCGGGACCGGCTTCGGCACGGAGGGACTGCTCGAACACGCCGACGACGTCCACGGCCTCGACCAGAGCATCCACCAGATGGAGAAGGCGTTCGAGAAGTTCGGGAAGCGCGAGCGCGTGAACTTCTACCGCGGCGACGCCGAGCGGCTCCCGTTCCGCGACGACGCGTTCGACGTGGTCTGGTCGTCCGGCTCCATCGAGTACTGGCCGAACCCCGTCGAGGGGCTGCGCGAGCTCCGGCGCGTCGCCAAGCCCGGCGGGCAGGTCCTCGTCGTCGGCCCCGACTACCCGCATAACCCCATCCTCCAGCGGGTGGCCGACGCGATCATGCTGTTCTACGACGCCGACGAGGCCGACCGGATGTTCGAGGCGGCCGGCTACGAGGAGTTCGAACACCACATCCAGCAGGCGACGCCGCAGAGCCCCCGCGCCATCACGACCGTCGCCCGCGTCCCGGACGACGGCGAATCGCCCGACGAGTCGGCGGCGGCCGCCGCCGACGCGGACCCCTCGGCGCCCGACGCCGAGTAGCGGCGCCGACCGGGAGCCGGAACGCGCGGCCGCTCCCTCCGACGCACCCTCACCCTGACTCGACGACCGTCTCCAGCGTCGCGACCGGCCGGCCGTCGGCCGTGATCTCGACGGTGACCCGTCGGCCCGGTTCGAGCGTCGGGTCGTTGGTGTCCGCGACGCGGAAGGCGGCCGTCTGCCCGACGCGCAGCGTGTCGTCGCCCGCGGAGTTGAACGGCCCGGTCGGGCCGGGGTGGAACCCGGCGGCCGAGAAGAACGGGAGCGGCGGCTGCTCGGCGAGCGGTTCGCCGTCGACGCTGACGCGGACCCGCACGGCCGCGACGTCGATCGGGTCGCCGCCGCGGTGGTCGATCGCGATCCGGTCGTCGGTCGCCGACAGCGACAGCACCGCCGACGGCGGCACCGTCGCGCTCGGCCCGTCGAGCGCGGCGGCCGCGACGCCGCCGGCCAACACGACCGTGATCGCGATGAGCAACACGCCCGCGACGGGCGCCATCCCTCGGGCGCGGCGAGCAACTGGTGACACGGGGGGCGTGGGGCGGTTTCGCCTAAAAGCGTCGCCCCGGGCGGCCGGTCACTCGTCGTCGACCGGCCGCGGCGTCGGGAGGGGTTCGATGCCGTCGATGACGACGACGCGGGGCTCGTCGACGACCGTGATGCGGTACGGCTCGGCGGGCGAGAGCGTCCGGACGACCCCGTTCTCGTCGGTCGCGCCGATCGCCCGGCTGTCGCCGCCGCCGACGGACTTGGTGACGGTGACGCCGGAGACCGGCTCGCCGGTCTCGTCGTCGAGGACGGTCACCGTCACCGGCCCGCCGGGGTAGGTCCGCTCGACGGTGACGTTGAACCCGTCGCCGGCGGCCGCGACCGGCTCGGTGTCGGGGAACGCGGCCAGGTCGACGCGCTGGTGTTCGACGAACACCTGCTCGGTGCCGCCGCTGACGAACGTGCGGAGGACGCCGAACTCGTGCGGGATGGTGATCCGCTGGACCGCGCCCGCACCGAACGCGTCGGGCTCGCGCAGCGCGGCCGTCTCGGGGTAGGCCGCCTCGGTGATCTCAATCGCCGCGTCGTTCGAGATGTCGCCGCCGCCGCGGTCCCAGCGGTCGGTCCGGAAGACCTCGCGGACGTACTCGCCGTCGACGACGGTCGCGAGCACGACGGCGTCCTCGCTCGACGCGACGTAGATGTCGTTCGGGGAGGACTGGCCGCGAGCGGTCGCGAGCGCGTGGTCGCGGACCGGCCCCTCGTACACCTGGAGCGCCACTTGGAGCTCGTCGAGCCGGCCGGGCGAGCTGAACCCGTCCGTCGACTCGGCGAGCGCGTCGATGGCCTCGAGCCGCTCGTCGTACTCGCGGGCGGTCGCCGCCACCCGGACGAGCTCGTCGACCAGCTCGCGGTCGCTCATCTCGCCGGCGGCGTGCGCGCTGAAGGCGTCCGCCTGGCGGCTCGACAGCGCCACCTCCGCGCGCTCGACGCGGTTGATCTCGACGAGGATCTGCTGTTGGCGCTCGACGCCGGCCTCGGCGCCCTCGATCCGGTCGACGACGGCCGCGGTCTCGACGGCCGCGTCGGCGTCGGCGGTCGCGAACCCGAGCGCCGAGCCGAGGTCGGGGCCGCGGGCGTACGTGCCGACCCGCGTCTCCGCGCCGGGCGGCGTCGAGAGCGTGCGGAGCGTCAGGTTCGTCGTTTCGATCTGCGTCGCCGGCTGGCCGGCGGCGACTGTCGGGTCCGCGGGCGACGTCGAACTACCGGGCGACGCCGGAGCGGCGGGGAGGTCCGGAGCGGCCGGCGAGGCCGAATCGGCGGACTCCGCCGGGTCGACGGACGGGGGGACGGCGCCCGGCGCGGTGACGCCGGCGACCGGGGCCACGACCAACAAGACCGCGACCGCGGCGATCGGGAGGGCTCTCATCGGCCGACGGTTCGGCCCGGGACACAAAAAGTCCACCCACTGCGGCCGGCCGCCCGGGCCGACGGACCCGCGTCGCCGTCAAGCGGCACGCGGGCGCGAGCGGCGACTCGGCCGAGCTTCCTGTCAAAAAACAGCGTATGGAAAGCGTTTTGCCCGGCGCGCGAGTGGCCCGTGACGTATGCGGAACCCCGCTCTTCGCGCGCTCTTGGTCGCCGTCGTCGCGCTCGCGCTGGTCGCGAGCGCCGGCGTCGCGGCCGACGGCGCGGTCACGGCCCCCTCCCCCCTCGACGCTGACGAGAACCCGACCCGCGCGTCGGCCGCCGCCGACGGTTCAGGCGTCGCCGGTGCCGTCGGCGACCGCTCGACCGCCGTCCGCCAGCAGACCGACGACGGCATCACGTCGCCGTCGACGACGCGGATCCGGATCGGTCTGAACCCCGACCGCAGCGCCGACTGGACCGTCGCGGTCCGGTACTCGCTGGCGGACGCGAACGAGACGGCGGCGTTCAGGACCGCCGGCGACCGCTTCGAGGACGGCGAGGTCGGCCCCGACGCCGCCCTGTTCGAGGGGTTCCGCCGCGAGGCGAACCGCAACGTCGACCGCTCGATGGCGATCGAGGACGTCGGGCGCGAGGTCGAGGTGTACGAGGACCCGAGCGAGTACGAGGTCGCGACCGAGGACGCGGTCGCGGTCGGCGAACTGCGGCTCACGTTCACCTGGACGGCGTTCCTCGAACAGGACGGCGAGAGCCTCGTCCTCGGGGACGCGCTGACGACGCCGGACAACGAGACGTGGCTCCGCAGCCTGGAGGCGGGCCAGACGCTGGAGGTGGCGACGCCCGAGGGGTACACCGTCACCGGAACGCCGAGCAGCGCCGTGACCCAGCTCTCGGACGGCGACGTGATCATCGAGGGACCCCAGACGTTCGAGGAGGGCGAGCCCGTGGCGATCGTGTACGGCCCCGCCGGAGCGGGCGCCCCGTGGACGATGCTGATGGCCGCGATCGTGCTCGCCGCGGCCCTCGTCGCCGGGAGCGTCGTCGGGTACCGCCGGATCAACCCCGGGGGAGACGGGCCGGGCGAGTCGGCGATGAACGGCGGCGAGGACGTGACGAACGGCGACGGCCCGACACCGGCCGGCGTCGGCGGCGCCGGTCGGGGACCGGAGCCCGATGACGACGGCGCCGACGCGAGCGACGAGGGGGACGCCGGCGACGACGGGGAGGACCTCTCGCTGCTCTCGGACGAGGAGCGCGTCGAACGCCTCCTCGACGCCAACGGCGGCCGGATGCGGCAGGCCGACATCGTCGCCGAGACCGGGTGGTCGGACGCGAAGGTGTCGCAGCTGCTCTCGGCGATGGCCGACGAGGGCCGCGTCGAGAAGCTCCGGCTCGGCCGGGAGAACCTCATCTCGCTGCCCGACGACGGGGACGGCGGAGGGGGCGACGGCGACCGCGCCGACGAGTAGCGGCCCCGGTCGCGGCGACGGTGGCAGGCAGCGCTGACGGACGCCGCGGCGTCGGCCCTCGCACCGAGCGCTGGCCGGACCAGTGGAAACCGCTGGTCCGCCGTCGCTCGTTCCGAAAACCATTACAGGACGAGCGACTGAGTATCGATCATGAAGGTTCTGGTGACCGTCAAGGAGGTCGCGGAGGCCGACGACGACTTCGCGATCGAGGGGACCGACATCGCCGAGTCCGACCTCGAGTACGACCTGAACGAGTGGGACGACTACGCCGTCGAGGCCGCCGTCCAGCTCGCCGAGGCCGGGATCGCGGACGAGGTCGTGACCGTCACCGTCGGCCCGGAGCGCGCCGAGGAGACGATCCGGATGGCGCTCGCGAAGGGCGCCGACCGCGCGGTCCGGGTCTGGGACGACGCGCTCGCCGGCGGGTTCGCCGACGTGGCCTCGAAGGTCGACCTGTTCGAGGCGGTCGTCGAGGAGGAGGAGCCGGACCTGATCCTCGGCGGCGTCCAAGCCGCGGACACCGGCTTCGGCGCGACCGGCGTCGCGCTCGCGGAGCGGATCGGGTTCGAGCACGCCGCGGTCGTCAACCACCTCGACGTCGACGCGGACGCGGGCGTCGCGCACGTCCACCGGGAGCTGGAGGGCGGCGTCGAGGAGCTGACCGACGTGGACCTCCCGGCGGTGCTGACGGTCCAGACCGGGCTCAACGAGCCGCGGTACGCGAGCCTCCGCGGGATCCGACAGGCCCAGCGCAAGGAGATCGCTCCGAAGGACCTGTCCGACCTCGGCCTGAGCGCCGAGGAGGTCGAGAGCGCGCTGACGATCACCGAGATGTACGAGCCGGAGAGCGAGTCCGACGCAGAGATCATCGAGGGCGACGCGGGCGAGTCCGCGGGTCGCCTTGCCGAGGTCCTGCGGGACAAGGGGGTGGGCGCGTGATGAGCGTGCTCGTCGCCGCCGAACACCGCCGCGGGGCGCTCCGGGACGTGACGTACGAGGCGATCACGGCCGGGCGGGAGCTCGCCGACGCGCGCGGCGCCGACCTCCACGTGGCCGTCATCGGCGGCGACGTCGACGGCTTCGCGGAGGAGCTCGACCGCGAGGGCGTCGACGCGATCCACGCCGTCGACGACGGCGAGGAGTTCGACCACAACGCCTACCAGGCGGCCGTCTCGACGCTCGCTGACCGGCTCGACGCCGGCGCGGTGGTGCTGCCGAACTCCGTCAACGGCCTCGACTACGCGCCGGCGCTCGCGGAGGACCTCGGCGTCCCCGTCGTGACCGACGCGGTCGGGATCGACTACGACGACGGCCTCACCGTCACCCGCGAGATGTACGGCTCGAAGGTGGAGACGACCGTCGACGTGGCCGGTGACCGCTTCGTCATCACGGTCCGCGGCGGCGAGTGGCCGCCGGCGGAGGGGGTCGGCGACGCGACCGTCGAGACGGCCGAGGTCGACATCCCCGAGTCGGGCGCCCGCGTCACGGGCTTCGAGGAGGTCGGCGGCGGCGACGTCGACATCGCGGACGCCGACGTGCTCGTCTCGGTCGGCCGCGGCATCGAGGAGGAGGAGAACCTCGAACTCGTCGAGGAGCTCGCCGACGCGCTCGGCGCGACCCTCTCGGCCTCGCGGCCGATCGTCGACAACGGCTGGCTGCCGAAGAACCGGCAGGTCGGCCAGTCGGGGAAGGTCGTCACGCCGGACGTGTACATCGCGGTCGGCATCTCCGGCGCGGTTCAACACGTCGCCGGCATGAAGGGCTCGGACACGATCGTCGCCATCAACACCGACCCGAACGCGCCGATCTTCGACATCGCCGACTACGGGATCGTCGGCGACCTCTTCGACGTGGTGCCCGAGCTGATCGACGAGTTCGCGTAGTCGGCGCCGGGCCCGCTCGCAGCAACGTTCTTTGACTCCGGCCGAGTACCGGGCGGTCGGACGGCGCGACCGTCCGCCAGTCATGACCCCGATCCGCGCCGCCGTTCCGACGACCGCAGAGGCGAGAGCGCTGCTCGTCGGGCTCCGCCGAGCGGTCGACGACGAGCGGGACGCGATCGCCGCGGACCTGGCGGACGACGAGCCGGACGCGGCGCTGCTCGACCTCGTCGCGGCGCCGTTCGCGTCCGTCGCCGACGTCGCCGAGCGGCTGGCGAAGACCGAGTCGTACCTCCGGGAGCGGGGCGACCGCCGCGCGGTGTTCCTCACGGTGTACAGCCGGATGACGGCGACCGTGCGGACCGCCATCGACGACGGCGCCTTCGTCGACCCCGAGTGGACCGCGGCGTACCTCGTCGCCTTCGCGGAGCGCTACCGCCGGGCGCTGGTCGCGTTCGAGCGGCGGGCGTTCGACTCGCTCCCCCGGCCGTGGCTGCTCGCCTTCGCCGCCGCGGCCCGCGGGGAGACGCTCGTCGCGCAGGACGCGCTGCTCGGGATCAACGCGCACATCGCCTACGACCTCACGTACACCCTCGGCGACGTGGGGATCGACCCCGACCGCGGCGCCAAACTGGAGGACCACGACCGCATCAACGCGGTCCTGGCCCGGCTCGTTCAGACCGCCCAAGACGCCCTCGTCGAGGCGTACGGAGCGCTCGGAATCGCCGGGATCGACGCGGCGTTCGACCCCCTCGACGACCGGCTGGCCCTGCTCGGACTGACGGCGACCCGGGAGTTCGCGTGGCGGAACGCCGTGTTGCGCGCGGACCTCCCGGCGGGGCTCGCCGAGCGGTACGTCGACTGGCGGACCGAGACCGTCGCGACGGGGGCGGCGGCGGTCGTGCTGGCGCCGGGGCTCGACGCCGAGACGAGCGCGCGGCTCCGGCGGACGGAGGCCGACGCCGACGCCGCCGGCGCGTTTCGCGAGGCGGTCCGGCGACGGACATAGGCCCGCCGAGGACCGCGTTCGGCGCGGCCGGCTCTCGGTTCGTTTATGACCCCGCCGGCCCTCGGATCGGGCAATGAGCGAGGCCGACGAGCAGGCGGCTGCGACCGCGACGGGGCGGGAGATCTGGATCGAGAAGTACCGGCCGCAGTCGCTCGACGACATCCACGGGCAAGAGGAGATCGTCGAGCGCCTCCAGAGCTACATCGCGCAGGACGACGTGCCCCACCTGTTGTTCTCGGGGCCCGCCGGGATCGGCAAGACCACCGCGGCGACCGCCATCGCCCGCGAGATATACGGCGAGGACAACTGGCGCGGCAACTTCCTGGAGCTGAACGCCTCCGACCAGCGCGGGATCGACGTCGTCCGCGACCGGATCAAGGGGTTCGCGCGCTCGTCGTTCGGCGGCGACTTCCGGATCGTGTTCCTCGACGAGGCGGACAGCCTCACCGACGACGCCCAGTCGGCGCTGCGCCGGACGATGGAGCAGTTCTCCGACAACACCCGGTTCATCCTCTCGTGCAACTACTCGTCGAAGATCATCGACCCGATCCAGTCGCGGTGCGCCGTCTTCCGGTTCTCGCCGCTCTCCGACGAGGCGGTCGGCGGGATGGTCCGCGAGATCGCGGCCGCCGAGGATATCGAGGTGACCGACGCGGGCGTCGACGCCCTCGTCTACGCGGCCGACGGCGACATGCGCCGCGCGATCAACTCGCTCCAGGCGGCGGCGACGACCGGCGACGTGGTCGACGAGGAGGCGGTGTACGCGATCACGGCGACCGCCCGCCCGGAGGAGATCGAGTCGATGGTGACCGACGCGCTGAGCGGGGACTTCGCCCGCGCCCGCTCGACGCTCGACACGCTGCTCACGGAGACGGGGATGGCCGGCGGCGACGTGATCGACCAGCTCCACCGCTCAGTCTGGGAGTTCGACCTGAGCGAGCGCGAGGCGGTGCGGCTGATGGAGCGCATCGGCGAGGCCGACTACCGGATCGCGGAGGGCGCCAACGAGCAGGTCCAACTGGAGTCGCTGCTCGCGGCGCTTTCGCTGGACGAATAGCGATAGACTGAGGCCGGATCTCCGGCCGCTTATTTATAAGCGTTTGATAACAGATCGGGCGATAGCGGAAGGATAGCGAACACCTCCAAAGCCCCAGCCGCTCGCATATAAATAACTGAGAGTGGATCGACGGCGAACACCGCAAAAGCCCCAGTCGCGAGGACGGCGCACACTCGTTGCGCTCCTCGTCACTCGCTGCGCTCGTTCCTGCGGTGCTTACGTCGTCTGCGCCGTCCTCGCGACTGCCCCTTTGAGTCCCGCCCCGCACCGCTCAACACGGCACCTCACGCCTCCCCAGCCTCGTCGCTCACTCCGTTCGCGACTCCCTCGCACGCGCCACGGCAGCAGGCGCGCTTTTTAAAACACGCCGGCGCGGAGAGTCGGTTATGCTCGTCGTCGTCTCCGACACGCACGCACGCGAGGAGTCGAGGCTTCAGGGGCGGACCGCCGAGGCGGTCCGCGAGGCCGATCTGGTGGTCCACGCGGGCGACTTCTACCGAGAGCCGGTGTTGGACGCGTTCCGGTCGGCCGCCGCGAGCCTCCGCGCCGTCTACGGCAACAACGACGACGCCGCGATCCGCGACCGCGTCCCCGAGGTGCGGACCGTCGAGTACGCCGGGGTCCGGTTCGCGGTCACCCACCGGCACCGCAGCGGCGACACCGGGCTCGTCATGCTCGGCCGCGGCCGCGACGCGGACGCCGTGATCTGCGGCCACAGCCACCGCCCGCGGTTCGACGACTCGGGCGGGCTCCCGATACTGAACCCGGGCAGCCACGCGCAGCCGCGCGGGAACCGCCCGGCGCACGCGGAGCTGACGCCGGTCGACGGCGAGAACGGAAACGGGTTGGCAGGGGAATTAGTGACGCCGGACGGCGAGGTCTTCGAGACGTTCCGCATCGAGGGCGGGAGCGCGGAGTAACGGGCGCGAGAAGCGGGCGCGCGAGGCCGTCGTGCGCGTCGGCGGGGACCGATCGCGACGCCCCGCGTGCGGCCGGACCGGCCGACGGTCGTGTACACGGTGGAGGACCCGAGTCGGTGCGGGTGGGAACGCCGGCGGGCGGACGGCGGCCGGGGGAGGGGTTCTGGGCAGGGAGGGAGGCAGCGAGTCCGACCGGCCGGCGCGTCGACCGGCTTCTCCGAGCGTGTGAGGGCCGAAGCGGGGGTCGCGTTTCAACTTACGAGCGGCGCGATCATATAGGTGTCTGAGGCGCAAACGAGCGTTTTAGTCACCGAAACGCGGCGCCCCCGGCCGACCTCAGGCGGTCGTCGGCTCGCCGGAGGGGCCCGCGGGCTCGACGCTGGCCTTGCGCCGGTTCCTGACGGTGAGCGCGACGAACAGCACGAGGCCGACGCCGCGGAGCGTCAGGTCGAGCAGGAGCGCGTTCACCGAGACGCTGACGCCCGCGAGGCCGAGGACGTCGAAGACCGACTCCGAGAGCAGCCGGGGCGCCATGAGCAGCAGCGAACTGAGCGCGAACACGGCGCGCTCGGGCTTCGGGACGTCGGCGTACAGCGTCCCGATGACGGTCGCGCCAAGCGCCACGACGCCGAGGAAGACGCCGACGACGGGGATCAGGATCTCCGGCACGGAGTACGACAGCTCCGCGAGGTCGGCGAAGTTGACGACGCGGTACTGCTCGCGGAGCGGCAGTTCGTCGGCGTTCGCCTTCTCGCGCAGGAGGACGACCCCGGGGGCGAGCACGAACGCGAACGGAACGATCGCCTTGTTCAGCGACAGCGAGAACGCCTTCACGCCGGTCTCGAACGGGTCCGACTTCGCCACCCCGCTCGCGGCGTAGGCGGCCACCGCGACCGGCGGCGTGATGTCGGCCATCACGCCGAAGTAGAGGATGTACAGGTGCGCCGCGAGCAGCGGGATCCCGAACTCGACGAGCGGCGTCGCGAGCATCGAGATCAGGATGATGTACGTCACGGTCGTCGGCATCCCCATCCCGAGGATGATGCTCGCGACCGCGGTGACGAGCAGCATGACGACGATGGACCCCCCGGACAGCTCCAAGAGGAGCGAGGTGAGGTTCGGTCCGAGCCCGGAGACGCTGATGACGCCCGGGATGATCCCCGCCGCGGCGACCGCGATGACGACCGGGACGGCCGTCCGCGCGCCCTCCTCCATCGACTTCACGACGAAGGTCCCGACGCGGAACAGCTGGTTGTCGCCGAGGTCGCGACCGGTCCGCTCGCCGGCGGACTCGGCGGCGGTCTGAACGGTGGGGTTGAGATCGAGCACCGCCGACTGGACGTCGGCGTGGACGATCATCGTCGCGACGCTGCCGAGCATCGCGTACCACCCGATCCGCGGGCCGATGACCGCGAGGGCGTCGCCGAGCGGAACCCCAGCCCCGCCGGCGCCGGCGAGGAGTCCGGTGATCGGGACGCCGGCGACGGTGTAACTCGCCAGCTCGACGCCGAAGATGGCCGCCGTCGACGCGAGGAGGAACACCCGGGTCTGTTCGCTGTACGCCGCGATGAACGCGATGAGCGCGACCAGCGCGACGAGCGTGAACCACGCCGACCGCGACACGGAGAGCCGGGCGCCGATCAGGTAGTAGAGGAGCAGCACGATGGGGACCAGGTAGAACCACCCGCGCTTGAGGTGGGTCCCGAGCGACACGGTGTCGGCGTCGACGCCGCCGATCCCCTGTTGGACAGCCTTGAGGTGGACCATCACCCAGACGCCGAAGAAGAAGACGATCGCCGGGATCGTCGCGAGGATGATGATCTCGCGGAACGGCGTCGCGGTGTACTGGACCATGAGGAACGCCGCAGCCCCCATCACCGGGGGCAGGATCTGGCCGCCGGAGGACGCCGACGACTCGACCGCCCCGGAGAACTCGGGCGAGTAGCCCGACTTCTTCATCAGCGGGATGGTGAACGCGCCCGTCGTGACCGTGTTCGCGATCGACGAGCCCGAGATGGTGCCCATGAAGCCGCTGGCGAGGATGCTCGACTTCGCCGGGCCGCCCTTCCGGTGGCCGGTGGCGGCGTACGCGAGGTCGATGAACCACTGGCCCGCGCCGCTCATCTCGAGGAACGAGCCGAACAGGATGAAGATGTAGATGAAGCTGACGGAGACCGTCACCGGGATCCCGAACACCCCGTTTTCGGTGTTGTACCACAGGTTCTGGATGATGTCGGGCCAGGTGAACTGGGGGATCGCGAGGAGCCCGACGAACGGCGTGTTACCGCTGATGAGGTACCCCCAGCGGGCGTACACGATGAAGCTGGCGACGATGATCATGAGCGGCAGCCCGAGCGTCCGCCGGGTGGCCTCCAACACGAGGAGGACGCCGAGCACGCCGAGCAGCATCGCGTAGGAGTACTCGCTGACGAACGGGACGCCGCCGAGCAGCGGTTCGAGGACCGAGTAGACGCCGGTGATCGGGCGGCCGGACTCGAGCCCGAAGGCGCGGATGTCGCGGATCTCCCGGAACTCGGTGAGGAAGTAGACGACCGCGAGCAGCGAGACGATCATACATGCCACGTCAAAGGGCGTGACGCGGCTGCGGTCCGGGTCGACGAACGCCCACCGGACCGCGCGCCGAACGCCGTCGAGGGCCCGCGAGAGCGGGTTCGAACCGCCGAGGCGGTTCACGGCGGCGTCGACCGCTCCGCCGAGCCGCCGCGAGAAGGGCCCGTCGCCCATGGTGGCCGGGAACATCAGGAAGGTGAGCACGAGCGCGAAGCCGACGTGGACCGCGTTGGCCTGGAGCAGTTGGAGCGAGATCTGTATCGGCCGCACCGCGAACAGGCCGAGATCGACCGTCGGCAGCGGTATCGTGAAGGTGAAACTGCGCGCCGCGAGCGCCAGTTGGAAGAGCGAAAAGCAGATCCCGATGACCGCGACGGCGAGTGCGGCGAGCCCCTGTAACGACCGCCGGCGCTCGATCTCGTCGATTATCTCGTCGGCCTCTTCTCTGGAAATCTCCTCGGCGTCGTCCGGTTGTGTGTCGTTCGTGCTCATGAGAATACGTCCGTGAGGCCCCGGCGTTCCACGCGGATCCGAACGTCCCTCGCGTCGGTCTCCGCGACCAGGTCGTACCGGGTGTCCTCGACGATCAGAGTGTGGTTAGCGATCCGCCCCGGGGAGACCGACAGGGTCTCGAGCGTCGTTATCGGTCCGGGCGGGTCGTAGACGAAGGTCCCGTTGACGTTCGTGACGTTCACCCGCGAGGGGAGTCCCCAGCCGTACGACTCGAACTCCATGCGCGTGTTCACGAGCGTCTCGCCCTCGACGCGGTACTCGTCGTACACCGGGGTCTTCTCGACGCTGTGGGTGTACGACAGCGCGACCGTGCTCCCGTCGTCGACCGGGTGCGTCAGGTAGCGCTCGCCGGTGTCGATCCCTTCGACGACGAGCACCTGTCCGGAGGGGGCCGCGACGGCGGCGCCGGCGATCGACAGACACAGCGCGACCGCTACCACCGCGAGCGCCGGGCCGAGCAGGTCTCGCGAAGTCGCGTCTCGTAGTACCACGTGTGATGTTCAGGTGCGGTGACGGGTGTCCCGCGTCGGGCGGAGTGCGAGCGCCGCGTCTCGCGGACTGAGACGCGGGCGCGAAGCGGTGCGTCGCCGCCGGATCCGACCTACCGGGTCGGTCAGGCGTCGAAGTACGCCGCGGCGCCCTCGTGCAGCTCGATGGACATCCCGTCCTGAGCGCTGTCGGCGGAGATGAAGTCGGTCTTGATGCTCAACTCGCCGACGTTGTCGAAGATGGCGCCCGTCACGGTCTCGACGGTATCGGCCGGGACGCCGGCGTGGGTGGCTATCATCGCCTGGACCGCGACGGTCTCGACGTCGCTGTCGATGCCCGTGTAGGTGCCGCCGGGGATCGTGTCGTCGGCGAACCACGAGGCGGCGTCCTTGACGGCCTGGCGGTTGTCCCCCTGGATCGGGACGATGTTGATGTCGTTCGTGGTCGCGAGCTCCTCGATGGCCCCGACCGGCCAGCCGCCGACGACGAACGCGGCGTCGATGTCCCCGTTCGCGAGCTGTTCGGAGGCCTGCGAGAAGCCGGCGTTCTGCTCGTTGTAGTCGCTGATGCCGACGGCCTCGAGGATCTGGTTCGCGTTGACCTGCGTCCCGGAGCCGAGGTCGCCCGTGTTGATCGTCGCGCCGCTGAGGTCGGAGAGCGACTCGATACCGGAGTCCGACAGGGTGACGACCGTGATCGTCTCGGGGTACAGCGTCGCGACGCCCTGCAGGTTCTCGACGGCGTTGCCCTCGAACGTGTCGATGCCCGTCCCGTTCTTCGCGAAGTAGGCGATGTCGTTCTGGATCAGCGCGAAGTCGGCGGACTCGTCGCCGAGGCTGCCGACGTTCTCGACGCTCGCGCCCGTCGACTGGACGTTCAGCGAGAAGTCCGTGTTCTCCTCGACGACCGTCTTGATCTCGTTCGAGAGCGGGAAGTACGTCCCTCCCGTCCCTCCGGCGTGCCAGCTCAGGCGGGAACCGTCACCGCCGTCGCCGCCGTCGCCGCCGTCGCCGCCGCCGCTACACCCGGCCAGCGCCGCGACGCCGGCCACACCGATCGCTTCCAGTACCTGCCGTCTGTTCTGTTTGTCCGTCATACCAATATAACCCAGAACGATACAGCTATATAACTGTGTTCATGAGGAGAGTAAACAATACCCACTTTACCAGAGGGCAGACCGGGCCTCGCGACGGTAGGACGGACTCGTGGGGGCGTGTGACGGGGGCGCGGGGCGCGCCGGTCCCCGCCGCGTCGCCCGAAACGCATAACACCGTCCCGACGGATTCACGTCTATGCTCCCGGTCCAGCCGCTGTTCGTGCTTCTGTTGGTGGGTCTCCTCGGGCTGTTCTTCTTCGGGTTCCTCCTCGTTCGACGCACGGTGAGGGGGCTGAACGAGGGGTACAACGACGGGCGGAACTGATGGTCGTCGTCACCGCCGCGACGCTCGTCGTCGCCGCCGCGGCCAGCCTCTTCATGGCGTGGTCGATCGGCGCGGGCTCGTCGGGGTCGACCCCGTTCGCCCCCGCGGTCGGCGCGAACGCCATCTCCGTGATGCGGGCCGGCCTGATCGTCGGCGTCCTCGGGCTGCTCGGCGCGACGCTTCAGGGGGCGAACGTGACGGAGGCGGTCGGGACCGAGCTGATCGGCGGCGTGACGCTCACGGCCGCGGCGGCCATCGTCGCGCTCGTCACGGCCGCCGCGCTCGTCGCCGTCGGCGTGTTCGCGGGCTACCCGATCGCGACGGCGTTCACCGTCACCGGGGCGGTCGTCGGCGTCGGCCTCGCGCTGGGCGGCGACCCGGCGTGGCCGAAGTACGCCGAGATCGCGACGCTGTGGGTGCTCACCCCGTTCGTCGGCGGCGGCGTCGCCTTCGGCGTCGCCCGACTGCTCATCGGCGAGTCGCTGCCCGAGCGCCCGCTGACCGCGGCGCTCGCCGGGCTCGTGGGCGCGCTCCTCGCGAACGTCGGGTTCGCGCTGCTCGGGCCGGCCGGCGAACAGGCGTCGGTCGCGTCCGTCCTCGGCACGGAACTGGGGATCGGCGGCGCGGGGCCGCCCGCGGTGACCCTCGGGATCGCCGCCCTGGTCGCGGTCGCCGTGTACGCCGACCTCGGCCGCGACCGCGAGGGCGCTCAGCGACGGTTCCTCTTGGCGATGGGCGGCCTCGTCGCGTTCTCGGCCGGCGGGTCGCAGGTGGGGCTCGCGATCGGCCCCCTCGTCCCGATCTTCAGCGAGGTCGGGGTCCCGCTGTGGGCGCTGCTCGTCGGTGGGGGCGCCGGGCTGCTGGCCGGGTCGTGGACGGGCGCGCCGCGGATGATCAAGGCGCTCGCGCAGGACTACGCCTCGATGGGGCCGCGGCGGTCGATCTCCGCGCTGATCCCGTCGTTCGCGATCGCGCAGACCGCCGTCGCCTTCGGGATCCCCGTCTCGTTCAACGAGATCATCGTCTCCGCGATCGTCGGCGCGGGCTACGCCGCGGGCGACGCGGGTGTCAGCCGGAAGAAGATGGGGTACACGGTCCTCGCGTGGGTCGGGTCGCTCGTGGGCGCGTTCACGCTCGGGTTCAGCCTCTACACGGCGGTCGACTTCGTCGTCTGAGCCGCGGCGGGCGCCGCAGCGGGACGCTCAGGCGCGCAGCTCGGGGTAGGTCGGCAGCCTCGCGGACGCCGCGCTCCCGTCGACGAACGGGAGGTCGACCGCGGCGGCCGAGACCTCATCGCCGTCGACGCGGACGGTGACCGGGCCGAGGCCGGCGTCGAACGCGACGAGGGCGAGGGCGACCGGGACCTCGGTCGCGGGGCCGACCGCGGCCCGGGTCACCTCGCCTATCGCCTCGTCGCCGTCGAAGACGGCCGCGCCGGGGTCGGGGAGCGCGGCGTCGATCCCCTCGGGGTCGGCGTTCGCGTCGACGTCGGCGACCGCCTCGGTGACGCCGTCGAGTTCGAGGCCGACCAGCCGGCGGCTCGGGCGCCCCTGGTTCTCCACGCGCGAGACGACCTCCTGACCCACGTAACACCCCTTCTCGAAGTCGAGGGCGTTGCGGAGGCCGAGGACGTTCGGGACGGTGCCGGCCAGCTCGTACTCGAAGAGGGGCGTCCCGGCCTCGGTCGCGAGCGCGTCCCACGTCCGGTAGCCGAACGGCGCGGCGTTGAGCCCGCGGTTGATCAGGGTGTCGAACACCTCGCCCGCGTCGGCGGCGGCGCAGACGATCTCGTACCCCTCCTCGCCGAGCGGCGCGTCGCTCGCGATCACTGTGACGCCGGCGTCGACCATCGACCCGCGGACGAAGGACAGGGGGTCCTCGGGCGCGCCCGGCCCGCCGAGGACGGACGCGACCTTCTCCGTCGACTTGGGGCCGTGGACGCCGAACACGCCGAACTCGTCGGAGACGTCCTCGATCTCGACGTCCTGGATGAACACGTTCTCCGCCCAGTCGGCGGCGACCGACTCGGCCCGCTCCGGGGGGAGGAAGACGAGCAGTCGCTCGTCGGCGTTGTACACGTACATGTCCGTCTCGATCCCGCCCTGCGGGTCGAGCAGCAGGGCGTAGGTCCCCTCGCCGTCCGCGGTCGGAACGCGGTTCGAGACGGCGTTGTCCACGAACTCGACGCGGTCGTCGCCCCTGACGGCGAGGACGCCGTACCCCATCTCGATCACGCCGGCGACGTTGCGGACCGCCTTGCCGACGCGGACGGGCTTCCCGTAGTGGTCGACGACCTCGCGGCCGCCGCGGTCGCGGTACACGGCGCCGTGCGCGTCGTGGGTGCCGGAGACGAGCGTCATGGCCGAAGGGACGCGAGCGAGAGCCAAAAGGCCGCCGTCTCCGGCGGCTACAGTCCGAGGCGGTCGCGGATCGCGTCGACGAGCCCCGCCGACGGGTCGTCGTCCGGCGCCTCTGGGTCCGGAACGACCTTCTCGTGGGCGTACACCCGGACGTGCTCGTCCGACTCCACGGTGATGAGCGAGTCCTCCTTCAGCGCCGAGAGGGCCTCCTCGACGGCGTCGATGTCGGCGTCGACGGCCGCGCGAAGTTCGAGGACCGTCATCCCCTCGTCGCCGCGGTCGACGAGCGCGTCGAGCAGCGCGACCTCGACGTCCGGCCGGTCGCGGTATTCCGGCTTTGCGGCCATACGTGTCCCTTGTGCGGGGCGGACTTTACGTCTACCGGCGGTCGGCGAGCGGGCGGCGGCGGCCGCGCGCTCAGCGGACCATCCGAGAACAGGTGCCACAGAGGTTCTCCTCTTTCACGTCGACCTCGCGGACGGTGGGGGAAAACGACATCACGCACTTGCTGTTGTCGCAGTGCTCCAGGCCGAGCGTGTGCCCGATCTCGTGGACGACCTCCTTGCGGACGCGGTCGCCGAAGACGTCGACGGCGGGCTTGGTCGAGACGCCGCCGTCCGAGGAGGTGCGGAGCCGGTGGGTGGAGATGACGGAGCCGCTGCCGTTGAGGTACGCGAGGCCGAAGACGTAGTTCCGGCGCCGGTAGTAGAGGTCCTCGGGGGTGATGCCGATGTTCTTCTCGCCGCCGCCGACCCGGGTGACCGTCTCGATGAGGTCCTCGGCGCGGTACTGGTCGCGGTCGGCGTCGAACGCGGAGTCCGGGATCGCCTGGTCGTCGTGGACCGTCACGTCACAGTCGTACACGGAACGCAGCGCAGCGGAGGCCTCCCGTTTCACTCGGGGCGTGACCTCCCCGACCGGGACGATGTCCACGAGCATGGAACCGCTTTTGGCCGCCGCGGGCATAAAGGCCGCGCCGTGGGGTCACCGCCGTCGTCCGAACGGGCGCTCGTCGCCGCACTCGACCCGTACGAGCGGCTGATCGAGGTCGGCGTCGGGCGGCGGCCGGACGTCGCCCTCGCGCTCGCGGACCGCGGCCGAGCGGTCGTCGCCGTCGACGTCGACGTGAGCGAGTCGGCGCGGGAGGCGGCGGCGACGGCGGCGCGGTCGGGGGGCGGGTCGCTCCGCGTCGCCGCCGCGGACGTGACGGCGCTGGCGGCCGACGACGGGCGAGCGATCCGCGACGCGGTCGGCTCCGAGTGGGTCGGCGACGGAGTCGACGCCGTGTACGCGCGGAACCTGCCCGCCGAGATCCAGCGTCCGACCGTCGCGCTGGCCGAGCGGCTCGACGCCGCCTGCCTGTTCACCACGCTCGGGTTCGAGGAGCCGGTCGTCGACGTCCGGCGGCGGTCGCGGGAGGCGGGGAGCGTCGTGTACGTCGCCCGGTGACGCCGCGGCCCGGCGACCGCTCCGTCGCGACGTCGAACCGGCAGCGGGCCGTCCCTCGAACCGGCGATGCCGGCCGTCCCTCGAACCGGCGACGCCGGCCGCGAACCCGAACGTTCATTCCGCCCCCAGACGGCCTTGCGGTATGCAGGTCGACGCAGTGGTCCTCGACATCGACGGGGTGTTGGTGGACGTGGCGGACTCCTACCGTCGGGCGATCCTCGAGTCGGTCGACCGGGTCTGCGGGAAGCCGATCGACCGGGACGCGGTCCAGGCGTTCAAAGACGCCGGCGGCTTCAACAACGACTGGGAGCTGACGGATGCGGCCGCGCTGTTCGTGTTGGCCCGCCGCGAGGGGCTCCGGATGGACGTCGACGAGTTCACCGACCGCGTCCGCGAGCTCGGCGGGGGCCTCGACGCCGCCAAGGAGGTCGTCGGCGACCTCCCGCGGGTCGCGCAGGCCCGCGTCCGCGACCAGTGGGACCGGGACGCGCTCCGCGAGACGTTCCAGGCGCTGTACCTCGGCGCGGAGCTGTACCGCGAGCTGGAGGGCGGCGAGCCGCCGGTCGAGACGGACGGCTACATCCACGACGAGCCGACCCTCGTCGACCCGGAGACGATCGCCGACCTCACCGACCGGTTCGACGTCGGCGTCCTCACCGGTCGGCCGGCGGCGGAGGCGGAGATAGCCCTGGATCGCGTCGGTCTCGACGTGCCAGAGGACCGGCGGTTCACGATGGACGACTGGGAGGAGGGGAAGCCGCACCCGCGGGCGCTCGTCGAGCTCGCCGAGCGGTTCGGCGCCGAGCGCGTCGCGTTCGCGGGCGACACCCTCGACGACGTGCGGACCGCGCGCAACGCCGACGAGGCGGACGAGACGCGCGTGTACTACGGGATCGGCGTCCTCACCGGCGGGCTCACCGGCGACGCGGGCCGCGAGAAGTTCGCCGAGAACGGCGCCGACGCCGTCGTCGAGGACGTGAACGAACTGGTGGAGCTGTTGGAGTGACCGGCGGCGCGTCGCGGCCGTACCGCGCGGGCGACCTGGCCAATCTGATTCCTTCGACCGACGCGGTCGCGGAACTCGCCGGTACCGGAGACGCGTCGCGGCGGCGGCTGACGACGAGCCGGCCGGAATCGACGCTCTCGGCGCCCGTGTGCTGCCTCGACGCGAGACACGGGCGTCACGGCCACCGGCACGAACCGGACCGATTTTGACGGTTTATGCGTCCTCGTCCGCTAATACGGTCGATGAGTGACGCCAACGCGACGCAGCGGATGGTAGTGCGCGGCGAGAGCGACGGCGAGTCGGCGTTCGTCGCCCGGGCCCGCGACCACGAACTGGTGATGGACGACCCCGAGCCGATGGGCGGCGACGACGCCGGCGCGATGCCGATCGAGTACCTGCTCGCAGCCTGGAGCGGGTGCCTCGACGCGACGGTTCGCGCCGTGGCGCCGGACTTCGACCTCGACGTCGAGGGCGTGGCGGTCGAGGTCGCCGGCGAGTTCGACCCGCGCAAACACCTCGGTCACGCCGAAGAGCCCCGAGCGGGCTATCAGGGCGTCGAGGCGAGCGTCGACGTGGACTTCGCCGGCGACGTGGCCGACGACACCCTCGCCGAGTTCACCGCCGCGGTCGAAGAGCGGTGCCCGGTGAGCGACAACCTCGCGAACGAGACCGCGACCGACGTGACGCTCCAGCGGGAGTAGGCGGGACCGTTCGAGGGACGGATTTCGGCGATGGTCGTTTCGGAGACCGATCGGTAACGAGGCTGGAACTGATGGGCCTTGCCGGATTTGAACCGGCGATCACTCCGTTATGAGCGGAGGGCTTTGAGCCAGACTAAGCTAAAGGCCCGCGTCGATTTCGGGTACACGAGCGACGTTCTTTAGATTACCGCATTACCCCGACCGGAGGTCGTCGAGAACCGTCTCAAGCCGATACTCCGCGTGCCAGTTGACGTTCGCGCGGTTGTCGTTGGCGGCGGGTTCGTACCGGATCGCCGTCGTCGTCGATCCGGCCTCCTCGATCGCGATCAGGTAGACATCCTCTTCTCTGACGTTCAAAGCGGCGAAGTAGTCGATCTCGCCCTCGTATCCCGAGCGCTCGTACCCGTCGCTTTTTGCGCGGACGCTTCTGGTTCTGAACTCCACCGCACCGTCGCGTTTACTGTCGTACGCGGTTTTGACTTGGATCCGGTGGAAGTCGCCGCCGACCTCGGCCACGAGGTCGTACGGCTCGTTGTCGAACGCTGGCGTGAGCACGGAGACGTCCCGAGCGACCAGTTCCGCGATAACGATCGCTTCCGTCGCCTGTCCGCGCTTCTGTGGTTCCTCGAGTCGGTCGTACTGGGCGAGACGTGACATACGAACGGCTGCGTCGCTATCGTACAAAACGAGCGGTCGAACGAAGGGACGCCGAAGCCAGGACTCGAACCTGGGACCGCCTCGTGACTGTGACGGCCGGGGGAGGTTCCGCCGAACGTCGTAACAGCGAGGCGCTCTACCAACTGAGCTACTTCGGCTCACTTCCGGGTACTCGCGTCGTTTTGATATGGCTTTCGTTTCCGCCCGACGGAAGGGGATCAGCGGGACACAGGGGTGCGAAACGATACCGCGGAGGACAGGTCTCGCGGGCGCCGATCCGACCGACACGTTTTCGGCCGGACCGCGAGACCGTTCGGTATGGACGAGTTGGAGGCGGTGCTGTCGCGGGTCCGCGAGCGGGTCCTCCCGGAGCCGGCGGAACGCGAGTGCCTGCGGGAGACGGCCGCGACGCTGACCGACCGGACCCGCGAGGCCATCGCCGACCTCCCCGTCGACGCCGACGTGGTCCAGGTCGGGTCGACCGCGCGCGGCACGTGGGTCGCCGGCGACCGCGACATCGACCTGTTCGTCCGGTTCGACGCGGACCTCGACCGCGCCGAACTGGAGGAGTACGGCCTCGAAGTCGGCCACGCGGTCCTCCCCGACGGCCACGAGGAGTACGCCGAACACCCGTACGTGAAGGGGAGCTACGAGGGGTTCGACGTCGACCTCGTCCCCTGTCACGACGTGGAGAGCGCCGGCGACCTGGTCTCCGCGGTCGACCGCACGCCGTTCCACGACGCCTACCTCTCCGCGCGGCTCGACGACGACCTCGCGGCGGACGTGGTGCTGGCGAAGGCGTTCCTGAAGGGGATCGGCGCGTACGGGAGCGACCTCCGCACGGAGGGGTTCTCGGGGTACCTCACGGAGCTGCTCGTGTTGGAGCTGGGCGGGTTCGTCCCGCTCGTCGAGTCGGCGCGGAGCTGGCACCCGCCGGTGGAGTTCGACCCCGAGGGGCACGCCGAGCGGACGTTCGAGGACCCCCTCGTCGTCGTCGACCCGACGGACCCGACGCGGAACGTCGCCGCGGTGCTGTCGGCGACGAACCTCGCGCGGTTCCAGCACTACGCCCGGGAGCTGCTCGCGGCCCCGAGCGAGGACCTCTTCGAGCCGGACGAGCCGGAGCCGCTGGACCCGAAGGCGGTGCGCGCCCACCTCGACCGGCGGGGGACGACGCCGGTCGCGGTCGTCTTCGACGCGCCCGACGTGGTCGACGACCAGCTGTGGCCCCAGCTCCGGCGGTCGCTGGACGGGATCGTCGGCGGGCTGAACGACCACGGCTTCGACGTCCTCCGGGCGCGGGCCATGACGGACGCCGCGAGGGCGACGGGGGACGTTGGCGGGCACGGCGCGGAGAGGACGGTCGGACGCGACGGGTCCGACGGGGCGACGCGGGCCGCGCTGTACGCCGAACTGGAGGTGACCGAGCGGCCGGCCGTCGAGCGCCACGACGGGCCGCCGGTCGCGGTCCGGAAGCACGCCGCGAGCTTCTACGAGTCGTACGTCGACGACGTCGACCCGGACACCTACGGCCCGTTCATCGACGGAGACCGATACGTCGTCGAGCGGGAGCGGGAGTTCGCCACCGTCCGGGAGTACCTAGAGAGCGACGCCGCGAGCGACGTGGCGCTCGGCGCGCAGGTTGAGCCGGCGTTCGACGACCGCGACGTGCTGGTCGGCGAGGCGGTCGCGACGCTCGCGCCCGCGTTCGGGCGGCCGCTCCGGGAGTTCTACGAGCCGCGGCCGTGAGGTCGGCGGGACGGGTCCTGCGGGGTAGCGACCCGGAACGCCGACTGGCGAACGGGGGTCAGCCGGCGACGCGGTCGAGGAGCCAGTAGACGGCGGCGGCGACGGCGGCGACGATGAGCGCGAGCGCCGAGAGGAGGCCGGCGGCGGCGGGGAAGGACAGCCAGAACGCGGCGTAGAAGGCGAGCGCGAACGCGAACAGGCCGACGACCAGCAATCCGCGAGAGGGGTTCTGCGCGGCGGCGACGAAGGCGCGCTGGGCGATCGAGAGGTCGCCGAACTCGGGGACGTCTTCGGGGTCCACGGCGTCGGAGAGCGGCCCCGAGTCGGCCGGGTCTGTCGACTCGCCGTCGACGGAGCGGTCGGTGTCGGTCACGGACGCGGGTACGGGCCGAGGGATGCTGTACCTATCGCTTGCCGGACAGCGGCCGAGCGTCGGCGCCCCTCACTAGAGCCACCCGACGAGGAGCGAGCCGAGCAGGAACGCGGCCAGCGCGGCGGCGAGCGTCGAGGCCGCGCCGCCCGCGGCGGCGCGGATCCCCGCTTCGCTCGCGGTCCGGACCGTCCCGACGGCGAACGAGGAGAACGTGGTGAACGCGCCGCAGAAGCCGACGCCGAGGAGCAGCGCCGCCGCCGACCCGATCGGTGCGGCCGAGACGGCGCCGAGCGCGAAGCTCCCGAGGGCGTTGACGAGGAGCACCGACCGACGCCCCTCGACGCGGAGTCCGACGGCGTGCCTGGCGACCGCGCCGAGCGCGCCGCCGACGCCGACGAGTGCCGTCGCGGAGAGCGGCGCGATGGTCATCGGCCGTCCAGCCCCCCGACGGCGAGCCCGAGCGCGGCCGCGGCGAAGCCGGTCGCGTAGCTGGCGGCGACGTACCACGCGCCGGCCGGCGTCCCCAGCGCGACCGCGTCGCCGACGAACGTGCTGTACGTCGTGAACGACGAGAGCGCGCCGGTCCCGACGAACAGCCGGACCCGGTCGCTCGACGCGCGGGTCAACAGGAGGCCGAGCGCGAACGACCCGGCGACGTTCGCGGCCAGCGTCCCCGCGCCGGTCGGCGCGCCTCCGGCGACCGCGACGCCGCTCGCGGCGGCAGCCGCGGCGGCGGCCTCGCTCGCGCCGACGTCGACCGCGTGCCTGGCGACCGCGCCGAGGAAGCCGCCGGCGGCGACGAGCAGGAACCCGTACGGCGTCCGTTCCATGGGCGTCGGTGTGTCCGCGGGCGCTTGTGCGTTCCGAGCCGCCTCGACGCTACTCGGCGTCCGACGGCCGGCTGGCGCGGGGGCTCGCTCCCCCGTGCGGCGTTCGCCGCTCCCGGATCCGGACCGTGTGGGCCGTCTCGGTCGCGTCGTCGACGACGAGCGCCTCGCCGACGCCCTCGGGGAGCCGGGCGGCGAGGTCGCCGGCGAGGTACGTCGCCTCCGCCTCGGCGAGCCGGTCGACGTCGCGGGCGGCCGTGAGCCGATGAGAGACGAGGAGGTCGGACTGTGAGACGGCGACGCTCGGCAGCGCGGCCGGCCGCTGGGTCGCACAGACCAGCGAGACGCCGGGCGCGCGGCCCCGCGTGAGGAGCGTCCGGAGCGCGGGCTCGGCGACCCCGTCGAAGAACGCGTGCGCCTCGTCGACGAGCAGCCACGGCAGCCGCCGGAGGCGCCCGTCGATCCGCGCGTCGTAGAGGCCGCGAGCGACCGCGCGGACGGCGGCCGCCGCGGCGGCGTCGGACACGCCGGCGAGGTCGAGGACGGCGGGGTCGCCGCCGGCCGCGAGCGACGCGACCGGCGGCGCGTCGGCGTCGAAGACGCCCCACGAGTCCGCCAGCCGGAGGTGGTTCGCTGCGGCGCGGCGCGTCTCAGCCGGCGCGTCCGCGGCGGCGACCGCCTCCCGGAGCGCCGCGAGCGAGGGCGAGGCGCCGCCGTCGACCGCGTCCGCGACGACGCGCCAGACGAGGCTTCCCGGCCCGCTCTCTGGGTCGAGTCCCAGCAGGTCCGGCCACGTCGACGGCGGTATCGAGCCGGGACGGACCGCGGGGTCGACGACCTGTCCCCCGACCGCTTCGAGGCCCCCGAAGACGCCCATCGGGTCGACGACGACCGGCGCGACGCCGTCGGCGGCGGCGAGCCCCTCCGCGAGGACGCCGAGCGTGTACGACTTCCCGGTCCCGCGCTTCCCGAAGACGACGCCCGCGTGCGGGCGGTCGAGGTCGACGCCGACGGGCGCGCCCGCGCTCCCGTCCCGAGCGAGGAAGGATCCGATTCGGGCGGTGTGGGGCGGGCGGTCGCCGTCACGATCGATCGCGTCGCCGTGGTCGGAGTCGCGGTCGCTCGCGTCGTCGCCGTCGGGGTCCGGTCCGTCGCGGCCGAGTACGTACACGCGGACGGCTGGCCTCGGTATGGGATAAAAACGGTCGGGCGGCCGACCCTTTATACCGGATGCCGCGGCCAGCGAGGCGTATGTCCGATCGAACACACGACTCGCGCACCGCGAACCGCCGGACGTTCAGCACCGACACCCGCGCGATCGAGGGGCTCCCGGTCCGCCTCGTCATCGCGCTCGTCGTCGGCGTCGCCAGCCTCAGCGTGATGATGGGGATGATCGGCGACATCGACGGGTTGGCCGCGACGGAGCTCGACGCGCAGCCGCAGCCGGAGGTGACCACGCCCGGGGAGCAGTCGATCGACGTCGCCGTCGTCGACCCGGACGGCTCCCGCGTCGCCGACGCGACGGTCATCGTCCGCGGCGGCTCCGCGCGGATCGACGGCGTCGTCACCGCGGAGACGAACGGCGAGGGGATCGCGACCGTCGACGTCGACCCCGAGTTGGGGCCGAACCAGGCCGACGGGACGCTCACCATCGACGTCAAGCCGCCGGCGGAGGGCGACTACGTCGACGAGCGGGGGAACACCGAGGTGCTCGTCGTCGAGGAGTGACGCCGCGGCGGCGCGCTTCGAGAGGCGGTCAGAGCTGATCGTCCCAGTCGATCCAGTCCTGCTCCCAGCCGTGTCGGCGCTGCCGGCCGCGCTCGGCGCGTTCGGCGTCCTCGCGGCGGGTCCGGTTGCGTTCCGTCCCCGGCTGTTCGCCGTCGACGAGCATCGGCTGGAGCCGCGCCGGGCCGTGGGTCGCGACCGTCTCGAACCCCGGCGGCGCCGGGTCGTCCCCGTCCTCGGGGGCGGTCGACGGCTCGATCGCCGCGACGGTCTGGACGCCCGCGCCGCGCGGGTAGACGATCCGACCGCCGGGCGCCAGCTGTTCGCGGAGGGGCCGCGGCGGCTCGACCACGGCGGCTTCGAGGAGGATCCGGTCGTAGGGCGCGTAGGCGGGGAGCCCGTCGGCGCCGTCCGCGCGGTCGACGAGGACGGCGCCGTAGCCGGCCGCGTCGAGGTTCGACCGCGCGGCGCGGACGGCGACGCGGTCGATGTCGACCGCGTGGACGCGCCGCGCGCCGGCGATCGCCGCGAGCAGCGCGACCGAGTAGCCGATCCCCGCGCCGACGACGAGGACCGAGTCGCCCTCGTCGGCGTCGAGCGCGGTGAGCAATCGGACCAGCGTCGCGAGCGAGAGCGAGTGGGGGTCGTCGCCGTCGACGGCGCCCCCGCGGGGCGAGTCGTCGACGAAGGGGTCGCGGGGAACGCGTTGAAGGGCGGTCAGCACGGGCGGCTCGATCGGCTCGCCGATCTGGTGTTCGAGCCCCTCGATCATGTCCGCCCGGAGCGACGCGTCGTCCATGCGCGGTCTCGGGACTCGGTCCTCTAAAACTGTGCGTTCGGCCGCCCGCCTACCGCATCGGGACGAACCGCACGCCGCCGTGGTCCTCGCGGTCGATCCCGTCCTCGCGGACCGTGAGCCGGACGAGCCGCTGGCGGCCGCGCTCGCTGACGGGGGCGACGACGCGGCCGTCCGTCCGGACGCGGTCGACGACGGCGTCCGGGACCGCCTCCGGCGCCGCGCAGGTGAGGTACGCGGCGTCGAACGGCGCCGCGTCGGCGAACGCCTCGCGCCCGTCGCCGGCCGACACGGTCACCTCGTACCCGAGGCGGTCGAGGCGGTCGCGGGCGGCGGCCGCCAGCTCCGGGACGCGCTCGGCCGAGAAGACGTTCCCCGGGCCGACGACCTCGGCGACGACCGCGGCGTGGTAGCCGCAGCCGGTCCCCACCTCGAAGACGCGGTCGCCGCGCTCGACGTCGAGCAGATCGGTCATCATCGCGACCATGTGCGGCGCGCTGACCGTCTGCCCGTGGCCGATCGGGAGCGGTCGGTCGGCGTACGCCGAGCCGCGCACCGACTCCGGGACGAACTTGTGTCGCGGGACGGCGCCGATCGCCGACAGCGTCCGCTCGCTCGCGTCGAGGCGGTCGCGCAGCGCGCTCACTAGGTCGCGCCTGGCGGCCGCGTGGTCGGCGTCGTTCATGCGGAGAGTTACCACGGGGTCCGTGGAGAAAGCATCGGCCGGAAAGAGCGGGGTCCGGCTCGACCGCGACGCATCGGGTCGTTCAGTTCGCGTCGAGAGTCGTTCGGTTCGCGTCGAGGACGGGTCAGTTCACGTCGATTCGGTGGCCCTCGTCGGCGTCGACGGCGTCGAGCGGGACCGTCACCGTGAGCACGCCGTTGCGGTACGTCCCGGTCGCGTCCTCGAGGACCGCGGTCGCGGGGAGTTCGATCGTCCGGGTGACGGACTCGTGACGGCGCTCGCGGCGGAGGTAGCGTCGGTCCGCGTCTTCGCGCTCCGTGTCGCGCTCGCCGGTGATGGTCAGCCGGTCGCCGCTGGCGCGAACGTCGATCTCATCGCGGTCGAAGCCCGGGAGATCGGCCATCACGACGAACTCGTCGTCGTACTCGGCGACGTCGACGTCGGCGGTCCGGAGGTCGCGGCCCCAGGCGCGCTCGCCGGCGAAGGGCGTGCGGCCGAGGAACTGCTCGATCTCGTCGAAGGGATTCGTCGCGTTCATGAGAACAGAAAGGCGCCGTGAGATAATAAACACAGAGTGAGACGTGCTATCCCCCGGACGCGACCGTTCCGGTTCGACGGCGATCGCGGGCCGGCGCTCAGTTGACGTCGATCGTGTGCCCGCGGTCGTCGTCGGGCGAGCGCTTGGGGAGCGTGACGGTGAGCACGCCGGCGGCGAAAGAGGCCGTCGCCGCGTCGGCCTCGACCGGTTCGGGGACCGGAACGCGGCGCGAGACGGACCGGAGGCGGCGCTCGCGCCGATGGTAGCGGACCTCGTCGCCCTCGCCCGCGTCCCCCGCGTCGGCCGCGTCGTCGCCCTCGGCGGCGAACTCGGCGGACTCCTCGCGGGAGCCGGCGATCACGAGCGCGTCGTCGCGCAGCTCGACGTCCACGTCGTCGGCGTCGAACCCGGGGAGGTCGGCGACGACGGTGATCGACTCGTCGTCCTCGATCACGTCGACGTCCACCTCGCGGGCCCCGGGGAACCGCGGGACCTCGGGACCGGCGCCCTCCAGCGTGCCGCCGAGTTCCTCGAACTCGCGGCCCATCCGTTCGAGCAGGTCCTCGATCTCGTCGAAGGGATCGCGTCGTGTCATGCGGGTCAGGATTCGAGTCGGAGCGTCTTGAACGTACTGGCGGCGGGACCGGGGGACCGGGCCCGGGCGACAGACACTATCCGCTGGCGCCCCTGGCGATCGTATGCGCCTGTTCTGGCACCGAGGCGACGCGCGGACGCGGGACAACGCCGGCCTCGCGGCGGCGGCCCGCGAGGGAACGGTCGTTCCCGTCTTCGTGTACGACGCGGACCTGCTCGCGACGGTCGGCGCGCGTCAGCGCGCCTTCTTCCTCCGGCACGTGAAACGCCTGGAGGAGCGGTATCGGGAACTCGGGAGCGACCTAATCGTCCGCGCGGGCGACCCGGACGAGGTCCTCGTCGACCTCGCCGACGAGCACGACGCCGAGGCGGTCGTCTACAACGAGCACTACCGGCCGGCCCGCCGGAACCGGCAGCGCGCGGTCGAGGACGCGCTCGCCGGCGCGGGCGTCGCGACGGACTCCCGGACCGACCTCGTGCTGGTCGACCCCGGGCGGCTGGAGGAGCGGTACCCGAACCACAGCCAGTTCCACGGCGACTGGGAGGCCGTGCCGAAGCGCGGGCCGTACCCGGAGCCCGACCCGGACGCGCTGGCCGACGTGCGCGACGGGAAGACGGTCCCCGAGCCCGACGCCGACATCGACCTCCCGGGCGCCGGGTACGAGGCCGCGCGCGAGCGGTTCGACGAGTTCCTCGACTACGGGATCACCTCCTACAACGACACCCGCGACGACCTCGCGCGGGCGGTCGAGGCGCCGACGCACGCGGTCTCCAGGATGTCGCCGTACCTCGCGACGGGGGCGATCGGGATCCGGGAGGTGTGGGCGGGCGCGAGCGACGTCTACGACGCCGTGACGGGCGGCGAGCGCCGCAACGTCGACAAGTACCGCTACGAGCTGTCGTGGCGCGAGCAGATGTACCACCTGCTGTACTACACCCCCGACCTCGCCGTCTCGAACTACAAGTCGTTCCCCAACGAGATCGCGTGGCGGGAGTCGGACGCGGACTTCGAGGCGTGGACCCGCGGCGAGACCGGCTACCCGCTCGTCGACGCGGGGATGCGACAGCTGAACGAGGAGGGGTACGTCCACAACCGGCCGCGGCAGGTGGTCGCCAGCTTCCTGACGAAACACCTCCTGATCGACTGGCGGCGCGGCGCGCGCTACTTCACGAAGCAGCTGATCGACCACGACTACGCCTCGAACCACGGCGCCTGGCAGTGGACCGCCTCCACCGGCACCGACTCCGTCGACGTGCGCATCTTCGACCCGGTGAGCCAGATGTCGAAGTACGACGACGGCGCCCGGTACGTGAAGGCGTACGTCCCGGAGCTGTCGGACGTGCCGGCCGGGAAGGTCGTCGACTGGCCGACCCTCTCGCGGACGGAGCGCGAGGAGCTGGCGCCCGACTACCCGCACCCCATCGTCGACCGGAACGAGGGGTACGAGCGGGCCCAGCGCGTCTTCGAGGAGGCGCTGGGGAAGCGCTGAAACGGTGCGGACCCGGTTGCGTATCCGAGTTCTTTTCAGGGGATCGGCCGAACACCGCGGGCATGTCCCCAGTCACGGTCGACGACGTCGAGGCCGCGGCCGAGCGGCTCGCCGGCACCGACATCGTCCAGCGCACGCCCGTCGAGCGGAGCCGGTCGCTGAGCGAGCGGTGCGGCGGCGACGTGCGCCTGAAGATGGAGCACCTCCAGCGCACCGGCTCGTTCAAGACGCGCGGCGCGTACAACGCGATCTCGCGGGCGGTCGACGGCTCCGGCGAGGGGGCCGACGAGCCCGCGATCGAGCGCGTCGTGGCCGCGAGCGCGGGCAACCACGCGCAGGGCGTCGCGCTGGCGGCGTCCGACGCCGGAATCGACGCGACGATCGTGATGCCGGAGTCGGCGCCGGCGGCGAAGATCGAGGCCACCCGCGCGTACGGCGCCGAGGTCGTCCTCCGCGGGAGCGCGTTCCCCGAGGCGATGGCCCACGCCCAGACCCTGACCGACGACCCCGGGACGCGGTTCGTCCACGCCTTCGACGACCCGGACGTGGTCGCCGGCCAAGGGACGCTCGGCTTAGAAGTCCTCGACCAGGTGCCCGCCGCCGACACCGTCCTCGTCCCGGTCGGCGGCGGCGGGCTCGCGGGCGGCGTCGCGACCGCGGTGAAGGCGCGATCGCCCGAGACGCGCGTGATCGGCGTCCAGACCGAGGGCGCGTCCACGCTCTCGGAGAGCCTCGCGGCCGGCGAACTCGTGACGCGCGACGAGCCCGACACCATCGCGGACGGCATCGCGACCGGCGGGCTGAGCGACCTCACCCTCGGCCTGCTGGACGAGCACCTCGACGGCGCCGTCGTCGTGAGCGACGACGACGTGGCGAGCGCGATCCTCCTGCTCTTGGAGCGCGCGAAACAGCTGGTCGAGGGCGCGGGCGCGACCGCCGCGGCCGCCCTGTTGAACGACGACGCGGTCGACGAGCTCGACCTCGCCGGCGAGACCGTCGTCCCGCTGCTCTGTGGCGGCAACATCGACGTGACGACGCTGAAGGAGGTGGTGACGCACGCGCTCGTCGACCGCGACCAGCTGATCGAGCTGTCCGTCCGCATCGACGACACGCCCGGGACGATGGGGGAGATAGCGACCCTGATCGGCGGCGAGCGCGCCAACATCCGGACGGTGCGCCACGAGCGCAGCCGCCCGGACCTGCCCGTGGGCGACGCCGACCTCGTGTTCGAGGTGGAGACGAACGGGCCCGCCCACGTCGACCGCGTCCTGACGGCGGTGCGCGAGGCGGGCTACGAGGTCGAGTGGACGACGCGGGAAGAGTGAGAGGCGAGGTCGTCAGTTTGTGAATAAAACCGCGGTGGCGCGCGCCTCCGAGCGGCCGCTGCTGGCGGCCGCGAGGAGCGCGTGCGAGGGAGTCGGCCGACCGGAGCGAAGCGGAGGGAGGCCGACGAGGTTGGGGAGGTGAGAGGTGCGGTTGCGGTGCGGGGCGGGACTCAAAGGGGCAGCCGCGAGGGCGAAGGCGCGCGACGTAAGCACCGCAACGAGGGAGCGGAGCGACCGAGTGAGGAGCGCAGCGAGCGCACCGAGCCCTCGCAGCTGGGGCTTTGGTGGTGTTCGCAGCGGATCCGTCAGCAGTAAGTTATAGCCGAGCAGACGAGCCGACGACAGAGCCGGATCCGTCTTCGTCTCGCTCGATCCGACGATTTGAAACGCGCACCCCGGCAACCACGTCGTAATGAGTCTCGTCGTCACCGACACCCTGGAAGACGAGCGCGTCGAGTTCACGGCCGACGGCGACGTCACGCTGTACGTCTGCGGCCTGACGGTGTCGGACGACCCGCACCTCGGCCACGCCCGGCTGTGGTTCCACGCCGACGTGCTCCACCGGTGGCTCGAACACGAGGGGTACGACGTGCGCCACGTCGAGAACGTCACCGACGTGAACGAGAAGATCACGGCCCGCGTCGGCGAGCGCGACGAGTGGACTGCCGAGCGCGACGTGGCCGAGACGTTCACGGCGAGCGTCTTCGACGCGATGCGCGGGCTGAACCTCCTGCGCGCGGAGGTGTACCCCCGCGTCACCGAGCACGTCCCGGAGATTATCGACCTGACGGAGACCCTGATCGAGAAGGGGTACGCCTACGAGTCGAACGGCTCCGTCTACTTCGACGTGACGCGCTTCGACGGGTACGGGAAGCTCTCGAACCAGGACCTCGACGCGCTCGAGGCGCAGGGCGAGCCGGACGAGCGCTCCGAGAAGCGCAACCCGGCGGACTTCGCGCTGTGGAAGGCCAACGGCGTCAGCGAGAGCGCGGCCCGCGAACACGCCAAACACGACCACGGCGCCGAGACGCCCGACGGCGAGACGTGGGACTCCCCGTGGGGCGAGGGGCGCCCGGGGTGGCACGTCGAGTGCTCGGCGATGTCGACGACGCACCTCGGCGACACGCTCGACGTCCACATGGGCGGGCGCGACCTCGTGTTCCCGCATCACGAAAACGAGATCGCGCAGTCGGAGGCGGCCACCGGCGAGGCGTTCGCGCGCCACTGGCTCCACGTCGGCCTCCTGGAGATGGACGGCGAGAAGATGTCCTCCTCGATCGGCAACTTCTGGACCGTCCCCGACGCCTTGGACGAACTCGGCGTCAACGTGGTCCGGACCTTCTACGCCGGCGCGGCCTACCGCTCCGAGCAGGCGCTCACCGAGGAGACGATCGCCGAGGCGGAGGAGCGCTGGGAGCGCCTCTCGCGCACTTACGACCGCGCCGTCGAGGCGCTCGACTCGACCGACTCCCGCGCGAAGGCCGCGGACGACGACCTCCGCGAGGCGGTCGCGACCGCGCGCGAGGGGTTCGCGGCCGCGATGAACGACGACCTGAACCTCCGGGAGGCGACCGCGGCGCTCCTCGATCTCACCGACGCGGTGAACCGCCACGTCGACGGGGTCGACGAGGCCGGCGAGGCCTACGACTACCGCGGCCTCCGCGAGGCCGTGGCGGCGTTCGAGGACCTCGGCGGCGACGTGCTCGGGCTCCAGTTCGAGGCGGAGAGCGGCGGCGACGTGGAGCTGGCGGGCGAGCTGGTCGAGCTCGTGCTCGACGTGCGCGAGGCCGAGCGCGAGGCGGGCAACTACGAGCGCGCAGACGAACTGCGGGACGCCCTCCGCGAGGTCGGCGTCGAGATAGAGGACGGGCCGGACGGCGCGACGTACCGGTTCGAGTGAGTGCGGGCCCGGGCCGCGTCGGATCGCGGCGGGCGTAGCGTTTTCTTGCTCGCTTCCGAAGGCGCACGCGAGATGGCCGAAGACGCCGCGCGGCGCGGACAGGCCGTGTACGACCGCTGGGCCGACTACGGCGTGCTGTACCGCGCGGTCGACCGCGCCACGCGCTCGGTCCGGGAAACGGGGGCCGCGGCACTCGACGTCGTCGCGGGCGACGCGGTCCTCGACCTCGGCTGCGGCCCGGGCGGGAGCGTTCCGCTCCTCGCGGACGCCGTCGGGCCGGACGGGACGGTGATCGCCGTCGACTACAGCGCCGGGATGGCGCGACGCGCCGCCGATCGCGCGGCGGCGCACCCGCCCGCCGCGGTGGTCCGGGGCGACGCCGGGCGACTTCCGCTCCGCGAGGACGCCGTCGACGCCGCCTTCGCGTCGCTGGCGCTGAGCGCGATGCCGGCGATCGGGGACGTCCTCGACGAGGTCGAGCGGGTCGTCCGTCCCGGCGGTCGGCTGGTGGTCGTCGACGGTCGGGTGCCGGACGGGGCGCTCGGGAGCGCGCTGGAGGGGGCATACCGTCGGCTCGTGAACTTCCGGAACCCGGACGTGCTCGCGGTGCTCCGGCGTCGGTTCGACGCGGTGACCGTCGTCGAGTCGTTCGACGCCGGGCTGGGAGTCGTCGCCCGCGTCGATGTGGAGTGACGCCGGCCGGTCACGCGGGCGTCAGTCCCAGGTCACGTAGACGAGGAACGCGATCCCGACGAACTCGAGGATCTGGAGGTACATCATCGCGCGGACCGCGGGCGTCGACATCTGCGGCGGGTTCAGGTAGTAGAACAGCGCCAGCGCGTTCTCCGCCAGGAGGAAGGCGGCGAACACCGCCGACCCGAGCGTGTGCTTGGACCGGACCTCGAGGTAGCTGCGCCCCCAGATGCCGAGGAGGACGAGCAACAGCAGGATGTTGACCCCCGCGGCGGCTCGCGCCACGTCGAGCGTCAGGGTCATTCCGCGTCGCCTCCGATTCCACGATCAGTCGCCGCGTTCGAGGTTCGGGTCATGCTCACTCCAGTTGGTCGATGATGGATTCGACGGTCTCCCAGTTGTTTCGGGTGCGCTCGGTCGGTAGGTACACCGCGCCGTAGGTCTGTTCCGTGCTCTCGACCACGTCGTTCTCTTCGAGCACGTCGAGGTGGTGTCGCACGGTCTTGTACGCCAGGTCGAGGTCCTCTGCGAGCTGGTTTGCGTTCCGCGGGCGCTCGTCGAGCGCGCGGAGCAGGCGGGCCCGGTTGGGACCCCCCCGCGTTCCGGCCAGCACCTGCCAGAGGACCGGCTCCATCGACAGTACCGATCGGCGGAGCGACGTATAAACGCGTGGATACCAGCACCGCGAGGGCGGAGGACAAGAGCGTCGGCGGGGACCATCTGGCGGCTCGGGGCCGCTACGGCTGTAACACGCCGTCGATGACGTGGATGATGCCGTTCGAGGCCTCGATGTCCGTGTCGATGATATCGGCCTGGTCGCCGTTGAGGTCGGTCCCCTCGACGTCGACCTTCGCGCCGTTGAGCGTCGGCACCTGGCTCGCGTTGACGATCGAGTTCGCCTTTCGGCGGCCCGGCACGACGTGGTAGGTGAGCACGTCGCCGAGCCCGTCGACGTCGCCGACGTTGTCGACCGTGATCCCGGCCGCGTTGAACGCCGCGTCGGTCGGCGCGAACACGGTGAGCTGTCGGTTTCCGCTCAGCGTGTCGACGAGCCCGGCCTCCTGGACCGCTGTGACGAGCACGTCGAACCCGTCGGCCGCGACGGCCACGTCGACGATCGTTTCCCCTTGGCTCGGCGGCTCGGCGGCGGCCGCTCCGACGCCGCCGACCAGCGTCGCCGTTCCCGCGCCGAGGCCCTTCAGTACCGTCCGTCTGTTCGCGTTCATGGGAGACACCCGGCCGGGAAGACGTTTCAGTATGTATTCAACAATTTGGAGAAAGTAACCCGCGTCCGGCACGAAAGCGACCCAAATCTTCGCCAGTATTGCCGGTAGGGGGCAGCGACCGAACAGGGGTGGGGTCGCTCGGGAGTGGGGTCGCTCGGGGGCGGCATCGCTCGGGGGCGGCATCGCTCGGGAACGGCATCGCTCGGGAACGGCATCGCTCGGGAACGGCATCGCTCGGGGGCCGCGAGCGGGCGCCGGGGCTCAGTCCAGCACGTGTTCGGTGTCGTACGAGCCGAGCACCTTGACCCAGCCCTTGTCGGCGATGGCCTCGACGTCGCCGACCGCCTTCGCCATGTGGTCCTCGTAGAGGCCGGCGTCCACGTCGAAGTGGAACAGGTAGTCGCCGAGGCGCTCGCCGCTCGGACGCGACTCGATCCGGGAGAGGTTGAGGTTGCGGTCCGCGAACGCCTCCAGCAGTTCGAGGAGGAGGCCCGGGTAGTTCGCGTTCGGGTAGACGATCAGCGTCGTCTTCCCGCCGGCGTCGGAGCGCGCGGAGTCGGGCGCGACGACGAGGAACCGGGTCGCGTTGGAGGTGCGGTCCTGGATGTCTGCGGCGAGGATGGAGAGGTCGTCGCCGGCGTTGTCCGGGTGGCCGATACCGGCGACGCGGGCGTCCTCGCGGGCGCGCTCGACGCCGCGGGCGGTGGAGGCGACCGCTTCGAGGCCGGCGTCCGGGTACTCGGCCTCCAGCCAGTTGCGGCACTGCGCGAGCGCCTGCGAGTGGCTCGCGACGACCTCGAAGGAGTCGTCCTGCGCGAGGAGGGCGTGCCGGATCGGCGTGACGACCTCGCGGGTGACCGACACGTCGTACTCCGCGAGCGCGTCGAGGCTCTCCGTGACCGAGCCCTCGATACTGTTCTCGATGGGGACGACGCCGCGCTCGAACTCGCCGTCGGCGACGGCGTCGACGATGGCGGTGACCGATTCGCGGAACGACACCTCGGCGGCGACGGAGCGCGCGGCGCGGTGCGAGTACGTGCCGGCGGGGCCCAGCGTGACGGCGTTCATCACCCCACCGTACCGGGGGCGGTGAGAAAAGCCTGCGGGGCGCGGCGATGTTTCCGGGCCGTCAGCGGGTGACGGTCCCCGCGGCGGGTCGCTCGTCCGCAGGGCTCACTCCTCGTCCGGGTCGGTCGGCACGCCGCCGAGGTTCCCATCGTCGTCGAACAGCTTCGCCCGGAGGAACCGCGTCCGGTAGCGGTTCGCGCCCTCCTTCGTGTCCGCCTCGCGGATCTCGTCGATCCGGCCGTCCGCGACGGCGTCGATAACCGCCTCGACCTGCTCTTTCTCGCTCGGGGTCAGCTCGAACTCGTAGGTCCGCGGCTGCTCGCTCTCCAGCCGCGTCCACTTCCGCGCGGCCGACACCACCACGGAGCAGGGCTCGCGACAGGGGAAGGCGCCGTCGCCGCCGTCGACGTCGAGCTCCGTCTCGTCGTCGTACTCCCACTCCCGGCGCTTCAGACACTGCGAGTCGTCGCAACAGGCCTCCGCGACCCAGTTGACGTGCTCGTACCCCTCGCCGCGGTCCCACGTCTTCACGACGCCGTAGATGCCCGACTGGCGCTCCATCGTCTCGCGCCAGTGGTTCACGTCGAGCTCGCCCTCGCGCTCGCGGTGCCAGTTGGCGACCGTCGCGGGGTATATCGTCTCGACCGTCTCGTAGAGTTCGCGGGGGCCGAGGTCGGGGAAGACCCAGCCGCCCGCGAGCGACGGCGCCGTCTTGAGGGGGCGGTACCGCCCCTTCTCGTCGAAGGTGACCAGGTCGCGCGCGTCGAGCGGGTCGTCGTACGCGTCGAGGTCGTCGACCGGGACGCCCGCGTCGTCGGCGTGGCGCACGTCGTAGCGGCGCTCGCCGCGGTCGGTGAGCGTCGCCGTAAGCTTCAGTTCGCCCCAGGCGCGCTCGATCCCGGCCGCGAGCGCCGCGTACCGGGCCGCGACGGTCTCGCCGTCGGCGTCCTCGATCCAGCGGAGGAAGGCGCGTCGGGGGCCGAACTCGCCGACGACGCGCTCGAAGACGTACCAGTCGGTGACGGCGGGCGCGCGCTCGGCGAGCGCCTCGTGGAGGTCGCGCTCGCTCATCCCCGTCGGCCGGCTCCCGTCGGCGAGGACGTACTCGTCGGGCGAGCCGCCGGGCAGCTCCTCGTCGGTCCCCTCGGTGCCGCGCGCGACGCTGAACCCCTCGAACCGCAGGGGCTCACCGGGGTCCAGCTCGTCGAGCGCGTCGAGGACCGCGTCGAACGCGTCGCTCGGGAGGTCGATCTCGGGGACCTCGGGCTCGTCGCCGCCCGCCTCGCCGCCGTCGGTCGCGGAGGTGGAGTCGGCCACGGTCAGTCCCCCGTGGCGACGCGGGTCGTCTCGCGCACGTCGTCGAGCGCGCTCCCGAGGTCGGCGCCGGCGTCGGCCGCGCGCTCCAAGACCACGTCGGCCATGAGCGGCTCCGTCCCCACCGCGCCGGCGTACCAGATCCGGGTGCCGTCGACCGTCTCGGGCACGTCGTACCCCTCGGTGTGGTCCTCGCAGAGGCCCACGTCCTCCGGGATGTCCTCCTGGGTGTGGTAGCCGTCGGCGATGAAGAGGGGGACCAGGACCACGTCGTCGCTCTCGAAGTGCTCGGGGAGGTCGTCGACCTCCGGGTCCTCGTCCATGTACAGCGCCTTCACCTCGTCGAAGCGGTCGCGCTCGGCGATCCGGTCGGCGTGGTACTCGATCGCCTTCGCGGAGTTCTCGTTGCGCTCGGTGCCGTGGCCGACGACCGCCAGGCCGAACCCCTCGCCCACGTCGGGGTCGTCCGTCACGGACTCGGCGCGCCGGACGATCACGTCGGTCATCGCGCGGTGGGTCCCCACCGGCCCGCAGTAGTGGACCTCGCGGTCGATGTCCTCGGCGACGAGCGTCGCCTGGTCCGCCGAGAGGCCGTCGGAGCCCCACTCGGAGACGTCCCAGCCGTCGAGCCGGAGCTCGCGCGGGATCACCTGCTCGGTGAAGTAGCCCTCCGAGACGAACAGCGGGACGACGTATATCTCGTCGCCCTCGACGGTCCGGAGCACCTCTCGGAAGTGCGGTTCCTCCTTCCAGAACCCGGTGCGGACCTCGTCGAAGGCACCGGTGGCGCGGATCGTGTCGGCGTGGTCGTACGTCGGCGCGCTCGACTCGGGGTTGAGGTGGGAGCCGTGCGCGACGATGACGAGCGACTGCATACCCGTGCTGGGGCCGCGCCGCTCTTAGGGACTTCGGAGGCTGCGGAACGACGGGAACGGCGCTCGGTCGCCCGGGACTTCCCCGCCCGACCGAAACGATCTTGCCCGCCCGCCGCGCAGCCCCGCGCATGTCGCTGGCAGCCGAGACGCGGGAGGCGGTCAGAGCGCGCCCGTTCGTCCGCGACGCGCTCCGCGCCGGACTGGTGAACCACAGCGCCGCGGCGTCGTGGCTCGCGGCGCGCGCCGACCTCGACGGCGACCCCGACGCGATCGCGGCCGCGCTCCGCCGCTTCCGGGAGGACCTGCCGGCCTACGAGACCGAGGCCCGGACCGCGAGCGTTTCCATGCGGAGCGGAGTGGGCATCGCCGACGACGCGACCGAGGCGAACGACGGCGCGGGGCGCGACGAGACGGACGCCGACCCCCTCCTCCGCGTGGGCGACGCGGCGGTCGTCGAGGGCGGCGACCGCACCGCGATCCTGGCGACCGGCGACGTGGACGCCGCGGCGCTGGCGGACGCGCTGGGGCGGCTCGGCGCCGCGGACGTGGAGGTGGCGGCCGCGGGCGTGGCCGGCGACGCGCTCGTCTGCGTCGTCTCCCGGCGCGACGGCGCGAGCGCGGTGCGGGTCGTCGAGGCGGCGCTGGAGGCGGTGCCCGTGGATGAGAGGTGAATTCGGCCGACGAGCGGGAATCCGGCCGAGGAGGGGTGAATTCGACCGACGAGGGATGGATTCGGTCGACGAGAGGCGAGCCCGATCGGCGGGACGCGAGCCCGGACCGCGGCGAGCGAACCGATCCTGTCCGGGACGGCCTTTTTGCCGCTCTCGCTCCCAGTCGATCGCGTGTTGCTCACGACCGCTTTCGTCTTCCACGTGCTCTCCGGCGCCCTGTGGACCGGCGCGACGCTGTACGTCGTCTACGCGACCCTGCCGCGGGCGACCGACGGGACGCTCGGGCGGGCCGCGTTCGTCGACGCCGCGCACCGGCTCCTCATGGTCACGCGCTGGACCGGCGTCGTCCTCCCGGTCACCGGCGCGTACATGATCTGGCGGCTGTACACGCCGATCGAGCTCCTCGCGACGACCGGCCGTGGGTGGGCCGTCCTCGCGATGCTGTCGCTGTGGGGCGCGATGAACGGGCTCGTCGAACTGGGCGTCCTCCGGATGCGCCGCGAGGTGGACCCCGACCTCGGGTGGGGTCGGTACATGGCCGAGGGGTTCCCGGTCGACGCCCTCGCCGGGGTCGGGGGCGTCCCCGGGTCCGCCCGGCTGGCCTCCGTCGCCCGTCCGTACCTCCTCGCGAGCGCGGGGCTGGCCGTCCTGCTGCTCGTCGACGCCGCGCTCCTGGCCGGCGGGATACCGGGGTGACGATGCCCCGGAACGCGAGTATATAAATGGCGTCGAATCGGTGTTCTCGCGCCGACAGAGGGCAATGCTAACTCCCCGCATGAATTTCGGTCCAAGGCCGCGGAGTCCGGTGTTTTCGAGCGAGTCGATTCGTCACGGACGACCCGCACGCGGCGGCCCCTCAACGAGACATTTATATAGAATCACAATCAATCAAACGCTGTATGAGTCAGCGAATGCAGCAGGGCCAGCCGATGATCATCATGGGCGAGGACGCCCAGCGCGTCCAAGACAAGGACGCTCAGGAGTACAACATCTCCGCGGCGCGCGGCGTCGCCGAGTCGGTCCGCTCGACGCTCGGACCGAAGGGGATGGACAAGATGCTCGTCAACTCGATGGGCGACGTCACCATCACGAACGACGGCGTCACCATCCTCCAGGAGATGGACATCGACAACCCGACCGCCGAGATGGTCGTCGAGGTCGCCGAGACCCAGGAGGACGAGGCCGGCGACGGGACGACCAGCGCGGTCGCCATCGCGGGCGAGCTCCTGAAGAACGCGCAGGACCTCCTCGAACAGGACATCCACCCGACAGCGGTGATCAAGGGCTTCAACCTCGCGAGCGAGTACGCCCGCGAGCAGGTCGACGAGGTCGCGACCGCCGTCGACCCCGACGACACGGAGACCCTGCGTAACGTCGCCGAGACCTCGATGACGGGCAAGGGCGCCGAGCTCGACAAGGACGTGCTCGCCGACCTCGTCGTCCGCGCGGTACAGGGCGTCACCGTCGAGGCCGACGACGGCTCTCACGTGGTCGACCTGGCCAATCTCAACATCGAGACGCGCACCGGTCGCGCGGCGGGCGAGTCCCGCCTGCTCTCCGGCGCGGCGATCGACAAAGACCCCGTCCACGAGGACATGCCGACCGACTTCGAGGCGGCCGACATCCTCCTCCTCAACGACCCGATCGAGGTCGAGGAGGCGGACGTCGACACCTCGGTCAACGTCGACTCCCCGGACCAGCTCCAGAAGTTCCTCGACCAGGAGGAACAGCAGCTCCGCGAGAAGGTCGACCAGATCGTCGACTCCGGCGCCGACGTGGTCTTCTGTCAGAAGGGCATCGACGACCTCGCGCAGCACTACCTCGCGAAGGAGGGCGTGCTGGCGGTCCGCCGCACGAAGAAGTCCGACCTGACGTTCCTGAAGAACGTCCTCGGCGCGCCGATCGTCACGGACCTCGACTCGCTTACCGCCGACGACCTCGCGGTCGGCTCCGTCGAGCGCGACGACGACGAGGAGCTGTTCTACGTCGAGGGCGAGGACGCCCACGGCGTCACGCTCCTCCTGTACGGCACCACCGACCACGTCGTCGACGAGCTCGAACGCGGCATCCAGGACGCGCTCGACGTGGTCTCGACGACCGTCTCCGACGGGCGCACCCTGCCCGGCGGCGGCGCGGTCGAGGTCGAGATCGCGCGCCGCCTGCGCGACTACGCCGACTCCGTCGAGGGGCGCGAGCAGCTCGCCGTCGAGGCGTTCGCCGACTCCCTCGAACTGATCCCCCGCGTGCTCGCCGAGAACGCGGGCCTCGACGCGATCGACCTGCTGGTCGACCTGCGCGCGGCCCACGAGGCGGGCGACCAGAACGCCGGGCTCGACGTGTTCGCCGGCGAGGTCGTCAACACGGCCGACGCGGGCGTCGTCGAGACGGCCCACGCGAAGGAGCAGGCGATCGCCTCCGCGGCCGAGGCGGCGAACCTGGTCCTGAAAATCGACGACATCATCTCGGCGGGCGACCTCTCGACGTCGGGCGGCGACGACGAGGGCGGCGCCCCCGGCGGCGGCATGGGCGGCATGGGCGGCATGGGCGGCGCGATGTGAGGCCCGTCGGAGACGAATTCCCACAGCCCGTCAGGCCTCGCCTGACGACGCCGACGTAGGTCGAGGTCCTCGGACCTCGACGCCCGCGCCCGACCGCGATCGCTCGACGACTACACCTTCGCGCGCTCCGATTTCCCCCGCTTTTCGTACCGCATCCTAACGTCCGCCAGGTCCGAGTCCGCGACCGGGACGGGCTCGGCCGTGCGCGGCGGACGCATCCGCGGCCGCACCTCTTTACGGGCCCGGGCCCTACGGTCGGGCGATGGCAAACCTAACGCTCTACGAGCTTGAGGGCTGTCCGTACTGCGCGAAAGTGAAGACGAAGCTGTCGGAGCTCGACCTCGACTACGAGTCGGTGATGGTGCCGCGGTCGCACAGCGACCGGACGGAGGTCGAGGAGGTCTCCGGACAGACGGGCGTCCCGGTCCTCGTCGACGAGGACCACGGGGTCGAGGGGATGCCCGAGAGCGACGACATCGTCGAGTACCTCGAAGAGACGTACGGCGGCGCGAGCTGAGGCCGACGCGATCGGCCCGGGACGGAGCCAGCGGAGCCCGGCCCCGCAACGAGAGGCTATTTATCCGCCCGCGGCGAGGTGGCAGCCGTGCGACTCGTTCACCGTCCCGAGTCGGGGGGAGAGACCGTCCTCGCGAGCGACGTCGACGTCGCGCGCTCGACGCTCGAACAGGCCCGGGGCCTGATGTTCCGGCGTTCGATCCCGGACGACTACGGCCTGGTCTTCCCCTTCGACGAGGCCGACACGCAGTGGCTCCACATGCTGTTCGTGCCGTTCGCGATCGACGCGGTGTGGCTCGCCGACGGCGAGGTGACGGCGACGAAGCGGCTCGCGCCGTTCGTCGGGCTGGGCCGCGGCCGCGCCGACACCGTCGTCGAACTGCCGGCGGGCGCGGCCGAGTCGGTGGCGGTCGGCGACGAACTGCGGCTGGTCGAGTGAGCGGGAGCCGCCCGGGACCTACGGGCCGTCCTCGAAGGCGTCGGGGGCGAACACGTCCGTATCCCCCGCGCGCGGCTCATCCGCGACGCGCAGCGACAGCTCGATCCGGCTGCCGCCGGCCTTGCTCTCGACGATGTCGAGGCTCCCGCCGCCCGCGGTGACGATCCAGTTCACGTACCAGAGCCCGAGCCCGCTCGCGTGGTTGAGCGGCGTCTCCTCGCCGGTGAGCACGGCGCGCTCCGCCGGCGGGATCCCCGGGCCGTCGTCCGCGACGACGAGCGAGACCCACGACTCGCTCGGCAGCTCCGCCGCCGAGATCCGCACCCGCGGGTCGGCGGCGTCGTTGTGGCGGACCGCGTTGTCGACGAGTTCGGTGATCGCCTCGGGGAGGAACGCGACCGCGGAGACGACGACCCCCTCGGGAACGTCCACGTCGACGGCGGCGCGCTCGCGGATCTCCGGCGGGAGCGATTCGAGCGCCGCGTCGACCGCGGGCGCGAGCGCGACCGGCCGCGGCGAGGGGCGCTGAGAGAGCAGCCGCTCCACCTTGCGCGAGGTCTCGCCGAGGCGCAGCAGCCGCTCGGCGGTGTCGACGACCCGTTCGAGCTGCCCCGTGAGCTCGGGGTCGTCGACGGCCTCGATCGCCTGACCGGTGAACCCGGTGACGACGTTGAGGTCGTTCCGGAAGTTGTGTCGCAGCACGCGGGTCAGCACCGCGAGCCGCTCCTCCCGGAGCGACGCCTCCGTGAGGTCCTCGCCGACGCCGACGGCGCCGACGACCCGGTCGCCGTCGGTGACGGGGCCGACCGAGAGCCGGTAGGGGACGCGCTCGCCGGAGCGGGTGAGCAGCCGCACTTCACAGGAGACGGTCTCGCCCGCCCGGTACACCTGCGAGAGCGCCCCGCTCACGCGGCCGCGCGTCTCCTCGTCGAACAGCGAGGTGAGCGCCCGCCCCGAGAGCGACTCGGGGTCGTAGCCGGAGTCGGCCGCCAGCCGGTCGTTCCACCGCGAGACCGTCCCCTCCTCGCTACAGCGGAACAGCGCGAGCGGGACGGTCTCGGCGAGCGCGTCGACGAGCCGGCGCTCGCCGTCGCGCTCGCTCTCCGCGGCGACCCGGTCGGTGGCGTCCGAGAGCCCGACGACAAGCCACTCGTCGCCGGCGATGGTCGCCGCGTGGAGCGCCGCGTCGACCCGCAGCCCGGGGTCGCCGAGGCGGAGGTCCCACTCGAACCGCTCGACCCGGTCGTCTGAACCGTCGGACGCGGGAGGGTCGACGGCCGCCGCGGCGACGGCGTCGACGGGCTCCCCCGAGACGGTGACCTCCGTCTCGCCCAGGTCGGGGAGGCCCATCAGCGTCAGCGTGCCGCGGTCGTGGCCGAGCAGGTCGACCGCGGGGGCGTTCGCGGCGCGGATCGCGAGGGTCTCGGGGTCACAGACGAGCGTCGGCGTCGGGACCGCCCCGACGAACGCTCTGAGGATCCCGGTCGCGGTTGCGTCGCCGCTCGACGACGGGCCGTCGGCCGGCGGATCCCCGTTCCCGTCTCCCATCTGTCGGTGATCGAGACACTCCGCGCATATGTGTTTATGGATTTATGAGTCGCCGCGACCCCGCGACGGCGCCCGGCCCGAGCGAGGGTCAGTCCGCCTTCGCCTGCCAGTCGCGGACGGTGTCGGCGCCGACGCCGTCGACGTCGGCCGCGAGGTCGTCCGGGTCGGCGGACTTGAGGTCGTCGACGCCGCCGACGCCGGCGTCCTTGAGCTTCTCGGCGGTCTTCTCGCCGATCCCCTCGACGGTCTGCAGCTCCGAGCCCTCCTGGCGGGCCGTGAACTCGCGGTAGTTACAGATCGGGCAGCCGAGCTCCCAAGGGTCGTCGCCGGAGTGGACGCGGAGGTGCGGGAGGTCGTGCTCCTCGCAGGTCTCGTCGGTCACCTCGATCTCGCCGCGCCGCGGGAGCGGCAGCGAGTAGTCGCAGTCGGGGTAGCGCGTACAGCCGACGAGCCGGGAGCCGGAGCGGAGCCGCTTGATCGCGAGCTCGCCCCCGTGTTCCTCGCCGCAGTCGGGACACGCCCCGATCACCTCGTCCTCCTGCTCGTCGGCCTCGTCCGCCTTACACTGCGGGCAGCCGTGGACGAACGTCTTCCGCCCGGCGAGCATCTTCACGTGGCGGAGGTCGTGGTCCTCGCAGGTCTCGTCGAGGAGGAGCGGCTTCCCGGTCGAGGGGAGCGGGAGCGTGTACTCGCAGTCGGGGTAGCCGTCGCAGCCGATGAAGTACGACCCCTGCCGCGACTTCCGGACGAGCAGGTCCGAGCCGCACTCCGGACAGGGCCCGAGCGTCTTGTCGGCCTTCAGCGACGTCTGGAGGTGGTCGCCGACCGCCTCTCGCGACTCGGTGAGGTCGTCGAACACGCGCGAGAGCAGCTCGCGGGAGTCCGCCGTCACCTCGTCGTAGTCCTTCTCGCCCGCGGCGATGGCCGCCATGTCGCGTTCGAGCTGGGCGGTCATCTCCTCGCTCACGATCCGGTCGGCGAACTCCTCGGCGGCCTCGACGACCGCCTCCGCGAGCCGGGTCGGTCGCGGCGGGTCGCTCTCGACGTAGTTGCGGTCGTACAGCTTCTCGATCGTCCGGTGGCGGGTCGCCTTCGTCCCGAGCTGCCGCTTCTCCATTTCCTCGATGAGCCGCGACTGCCCGTAGCGCCGGGGCGGCTGCGTCTCCTTGGCCTCGGTGGCGCGGTCCGACAGCGACAGCGTCTCGCCGACCTCGACGTCCGGCACGATCCGCTCGTCGCTGGAGCGGTACGGGTACACGTCGTGGTAGCCGGCCTCGAGCAGCCGCTTCCCGTTGGCCTTCAGCCGCAGCCCGCCGTCCGCGACCAAGTCGGCCGGCCCGGCCGCGTCCTCGGGGTCGCGGAGCGCGGCGAGCCCGTCCGCGTCGGCGGCAATCGGCGTCGCCTCGCCGTTCGCGAGCGCGACCACGCGCAGCCGCTCCCAGGTGGCCGGGTCGGCGCAGGTGGCGAGGAACCGGCGGACGATCAGCTCGTACACCTCCCACTCGTCGTCGGAGAGGTCCGACTCCGAGGGGAGCTCGCCGGTCGGGTGGATCGGCGGGTGGTCCGTCGTCTCCTCGTCGCCCTCGGTCGGCTCGATGTCGCCGTCGCCGTCGAGCAGGCTCGCGGCGTCCGCGCCGAACGTCGAGGCCGCCGACAGCTCCTCGATCAGCTCCTCGGGCTCTAAGTCGTCCGGGTACACCGTGTTGTCGGTCCGGGGGTAGGTGACGTAGCCGGCGGTGTAGAGGTCCTCCGCGAGCGACATCGCGCGCTGCGCGGAGTAGCCGAGCGACCCCGCCGCGCGGATGAACGCGGTGGTGTTGAACGGCGTCGGCGGGTCGTCGGTCTGCGTGCGGCGGTCGACGTCGTCGACGGTCGCCGCCTCGGCCGCGGCGAGCGCCTCGGTGAGCGTGTCGGCGACCGCCTCGTCCCAGACGCGCTCGCGCTCGTTGCCCTCGTCGTTCAGGTAGAAGTAGCGCGCCTCGAACGGGTCGCCGCCCGCCTTCGCCAGCTCGCCCGTCAGCTCCCAGTAGGACTCGGGGTCGAACGCCTGGATCTCCCGCTCGCGGTCGACGATGAGCTTGAGCGTCGGGCCCTGGACCCGACCGACGGAGATGAAGTCGTCGCCCATCTGTCGGGCGGACAGCGAGAGGAAGCGGGTCAAGGCCGCGCCCCACGTGAGGTCGATGGTCTGGCGGGCCTCCCCGGCGGCCGCCAGCTCGAAGTCGAGGTCGTCGGGGTTCGCGAACGCCTTTTTCACCTCGTTTTCCGTGATCGACGAGAAGCGCACGCGGTCGACGGGCACGTCCTCGTTCACCTCGCGGACCAGCTCGTACGCCTCCTTGCCGATCAGCTCGCCCTCGCGGTCGTAGTCGGTCGCGATGACGACACGGGAGGCGTTGCGGGCGAGCCGGCGCAGCGCGGCGACGATCCCCTCCTGCGTCGGCGTCTTCGTGACGGGCGCGTCGATCAGCTCGACCGGCTCCACGTCGCGCCAGTCGTTGTACTCGGCCGGGAAGTCGACGCCGACGACGTGGCCGGAGAGCCCGATACACCGCTTGCCGCCCCACTCGTAGACGTTGACGTCGTTCATCCGCTCCGCGGTCGCGGACTCGCCGCTCAGGATGTCGGCGATGCGCCGCGCCGCGTTGTCTTTCTCCGTGATGATCAGCTCGGGGCCGCGACTCATTGCGCCGAGATAGGCCGCTCCTCGGTCTAAAGCTTTCGCGACGCGAGATTCCCGGCAGGCGCGGCGGCGAACGAACGGCGAGAAGGGACCCGAGGGCGGCCGGTCACCGGGCCGCGTCGTCGGACTCGGCGAGGAACTCCGCGTCTGTGGCCTCGGCATACGGCTCCGGCGGTTCGTCGTCCGCGTCGAGTTCGCGCCGTGCGAGGTGGTTCTCGAGTTGGCGGCGCTTGTTCCTCCCTTTCCGCTCGCGGCCCGATTTCGTGTCTGGCATCGTCACCCGTGTCAACTCTTCCCACACATATGAATCTTGTGTCGGTGTGCGGACGTGTCCGGGGACACGGGACCAGACGCTATCGAGCTATATCAGCGGTAGAAGCGGTCAAAACCGGGAATAGAGCCATCTGTGCCGAGATAACCGATACGCGAGCGACGCGGCTGGGGAGGCGTGAGGCCGCGGTGCTGTGCGGCGGGCGGGACGCAGAGGGGCAACCGGGCGGGCGAAGCACGGCGAAGAGAGCCCTCTCGGCAAGGACTTCGGCGGAGTTCGTCGTCGATTCGCGACTGGCAGCGATGCCGCTTCCTGGTCAAATCACCTAGTCTCGGTTCCGACGAACGACTCGCTCCGCTCGCCGTGTCGTTCGTCGAAAACGCCAGGAGAGGGATTTGAACCGAAATCAGACGTGCTCCCTCGCTTCGCTCGCTGCGCGCGACTGATAGGGTTCAAATCCCATTGTTTGTGTTCGTCGACGCCGGCCTCGCTCGTCGCTGTCGCTCCTCGCTCGTTGTTGCGACAGCGAAGCGCCAGGAGAGGGATTTGAACCCCCGATCCCGGATGGGAACACGCTTTCCAGGCGTGCGCCTTACCACTCGGCCATCCTGGCTCACGCGGAGATAATCCGGTGCGACTGTTAAGTCCTTCTTTTCGCGCGCACCCGGACCTCGGCGAGATACGTAATACCGGCCGACGCGACCGCGACCGCGAGCGCGACGAGCGCCAGCCCGCCGAGACCGAGCGGCAGCGATCCGGGACCGAGGAGCCGGTACCCCTGCGCGAGCACGAGGAAGGCGAACCCGCCGACGATCCCCCACAGCGCCGCGGAGCGGGCTCGGGCACGCGGGGTGGCCGGCGCGCCGGGCGCGGGGACGGACCCGTCGGTCGCGGCGTCCGGCTCGCTCTCCGACCCGCCCTCGCCGTCGGCCATCTACTCGACGACGGCGACGGCCTCGATCTCGACGCCCGCGTCCTTCGGGAGCGCGCCGGCCTCGACCGCGGAGCGGGCCGGCGGCGACTCGTCGAAGTAGTCGGCGTACGTCTCGTTCATCTCGTCGAAGTCGCCGATGTCGGCCATGAACACCGTCGTCTTGAGCACGTCCTCGGGACCGGCGCCGGCCTCCTCCAGCACCGCGAGGAGGTTGTCGAGCGCCTGCTCCGTCTGGACGGCGATCGGGGCGTCGTCGAGCAGGTCGCCCTCGGGCGTCAGCGGGATCTGCCCGGCCGTGAACACGAGGTCGCCGTCGGTCGTCGCCTGGCTGTACGCGCCCACCGCCGCCGGGGCGTCGTCCGTGTGGATCGTCTCTTTCATGCGGGTGCGCCTTCGACCGGCGGCCTCAAGAGTACTCTGGAGCGGCGCCGTCGGCTGGCCCAGAGCCCGGATCGCGGTCGCGAACGGTCGGAATCACCGTCAGACACAAGCGGATGGGATGGTAACACTCCACGTATGACGGGAGACCAGCTCCTGCCGCTCGCCGCGATATTCGTCGGCGTGGCGGCGCTCAACCTCGCGGTGACGTGGCTGCTCGTCCGGCGGAACCGCGACCCGGCGGAGCTGCTCGGTTCGGCCGCGGCCCGGTCGTCGGACGGCGACGGCGAGGGGCCCGAGATCGGACCGAGGCTCGCGCTCGACGGCGACGGGGACGCCGGCTCGGCGAGCGGGGCGGGGGAGCCCGACGGGGAGGACCCGCCGCCGCTGGACGCCGACGGCGAGACCGTCGTCTGCCGGCACTGCGGCGCGGAGAACCGGTCGGGGTACCGGTACTGCCGGTGGTGCGTCCGGTCGGGGTTCGTCGACGAGGACGCCGGCGTCACCGCGGGGACCGCGATGGCCGACCGGTCGCTGTGAGCGGTCGGGGCGCGCGCCTCGCGGGCGACGGGGCGAGCGGACCGACTCAGGCCGCGTCGATCTGACAGCCGGCCGCGTAGTCGATGCCGTCGATGCTATCGATGCCGTCGTCGCCGCACACCGGACAGTCGGGGGTGCGCGCGTACGGCACCGTCTCGAACGAGAGGTCCATGGCGTCGTAGAACAGCATCCGGCCGACGAGCGGCTCGCCCACGTCCATGATCAGCTTCACCGCTTCGGTCGCCTGGAGGCAGCCGACCGTCCCCGGGAGGACGCCGAGGACGCCCGTGCTGGCGCAGTCGGGCACCGTCCCCGGTTCCGGCGGCTCGGGGAACAGGCAGCGGTAACAGGGGCCCTCAGGCGAGAGCGTCGTCACCTGTCCCTCGAACTTGTAGATTGCGCCGTGCGACACCGGCACCCCCTCGATTCGGGCCGCGTCGTTCACCACGTAGCGGGTGGCGAAGTTGTCCGAGCAGTCGACGACCACGTCGTGGTCCGCGATCAGCTCGCGGGCGTTGCCCGCGTCGAGCCGCAGTTCGTGGCGCTCGACGTCGACGTCGGGGTTGAGGTCGGCGACGAAGTCGGCCGCCGAGTCGACCTTCTGCCGCCCCACGTCGCCGTCGCCGTGGATCACCTGCCGCTGGAGGTTCGAGCGCTCGACGACGTCGTCGTCGACGATACCGATCGTCCCGACCCCCGCGGCCGCGAGGTACTGGATCGCCGGCGCGCCGAGCCCGCCCGCGCCCACGACGAGGACGCGCGCGTCGAGCAGCCGCTTTTGCCCCTCCGGACCCACGTCGTCGAGGATGACGTGTCTGGAGTAGCGGTCGAGCTGGGTCGCGTCGAGCGAGAGACTCATGCCTACGACCTGTGCCGGCGCGGATATAATCGTGTTCCCGAGCGGCGGTCGCCGACGCACCGGCCGGCGAGCGCGCGCCACCCGCGACGGTTCCCGCACGCGACCGGGGGAACGGCCTCACACGCGAACGACTGAAGGAAGTGAGCGCTGAAGGCGGGGTATGTACTTCCCCGACGCGGGCGAGTGGGAACGGCGCGACCCCGAGGCGGTCGGGCTCGACCCGGAGGCCGTCGCGGCCGCGGCCGACTACCACAGGCTGAACGGCACGCCCGGAGAGCAGATCGACTACGACTTCGCGGACCACGAGACGTGGGACGACGCCGAGGGCGAGCACGGCCAGCGGATCGGGCCGCACCCCGCGCGGCGCGGCGGCCCCGCGGGGCTCGTCCTCAAAGACGGTTACCTCGTCGCGGAGTGGGGCGACACCCGGCGCGTGGACCAGGCGTTCAGCGTCGCCAAGAGCTTCCTCTCGGTCGTCGCGGGCGTCGCGTGGGACCGCGGCGATATCGGTTCCGTCGACGACCGCGTCCGCGAGTACGTCGACGACGGCGGGTTCGAGGGCGACCACAACGGGGCGATCACGTGGCGACACCTGCTCCACCAGACCAGCGAGTGGGAGGGGACGCTGTTCGGCAAGCCCGACGCCGTCGACCGCAACCGGGCGGTCGGGAAGGACGGCGAGGCGCTCGACAAGTCGGAGACGCGGTCGCTCCGCGAGCCGGGGACGTTCTGGGAGTACAACGACGTGCGGATCAACCGCCTCTCGCTCGCGCTCCTGCGGACGGTCGGCCGGCCCCTCCCCCGCGTGCTCGCCGAGAACGTCATGGAACCCGTCGGCGCCACCGACACCTGGGAGTGGCACGGCTACTACAACTCGACGGTCGACGTGGACGGGACGGCGATGAAGAGCGTCTCCGGCGGCGGTCACTGGGGCGGCGGGCTGTGGATCTCCGCCCGCGACCTCGCCCGGGTCGGCCTGCTGTACCTCAACGGCGGGGAGTGGGACGGGGACCGACTGCTCTCGGAGGCGTGGGTCGACGCGTCGACTAAGCCCTGTGAGGTCAACGAGAGCTACGGCTACCTGTGGTGGCTCAACGAGGGCCGGACGCTGTGGCCGAGCGCCCCCGAGTCGGCGTACGCCGCCCTCGGGCACGGACAGAACACCGTCTGGGTCGACCCCGAGCACGACCTCGTCGTCGTGCTCCGGTGGCTGCGCTACGACGAGGACGCCGAGGAGACCGACGCGCGGACCGAACAGGACCGGTTCTACGCGAAACTGCTCGACGGGCTCGACTGAGCCCCGAGAGCGAGGCGCGCCGACTCACTCGGTCGACGCCGCCACGGCGTCGGTCATCCAGCAGTCGTCCACGTCGCCGAGGGAGGTGTCCGTGTCCCCGCTCCCGCCGGCGACGCGCACGAGCCGGAACTCGTACCGGCCGGTGACGCTGCCGTTCTCCCGGGTGACGACCTCGACGTAGGCGGCGTCGTCGACGACGTCCGGCACCGAGTACTGGGCGGTGTCGTACGTGAGCATCGGCCCGTACAGCGGCGTCTCGAACAGTTCGGCGTACTCCTCGGTCGAGCCGACCAGGTCCCTGTTCTGCGGCGAGGCGAACGCCCGGAGAGTCCGGATCCCGTCGTTCGTCGCGTTGTCGTTGTAGCGGAGCGCGTTCATCTGGATCTGGACGACCTGGAGCGCGGACCGCTCGCAGGTGGGCGACGGCGCCGTGTTGCGCGCGGCCTCGCCCGTCGGGTCGCCGTCCGCGACCGAGAGGGCGTCCGAGCCGTCGTCGCCGGTCGATCCGCCGCTCCCGTCGTCGCTCTCGTTCGCCTCTCCGGTCGGGTCCGAGTCGCCCGCGGCCGGGTCGCTCGCCCCATCCCCTCCGACGACGGCGAGGCCGTCCGGACCGCCGACCCCGGCGGCGCCGGCGGCGAACCCGGCCCCGGCCGCCGCGACGAGGAGGACGGCGACGCCGACCGCCGCGAGGAGCGCCCGTCGGTCCGGTCGTTCGCTCGCCCCGTCGGTCGCGGTCGCCTCGTCGCTCGTGTCCGTCGCGGTCGCCGCGTCGCTCGGTCGAGCGTCGGCCCGCGAGTCGCCCGACGAGCCGGAGGCGGTGCGGTCGGCGGCGGTGCGGTCGGCGGACCGGAGGCCCGAACCGTCGTCGTCACCGGTGGGTTCCGGCGCAGCGGCGCCCGGCACGCCGGCGCCCGACTCGTCGCCGTCGTCCGTCACCGCGCCCGCGTCGTCGCTCGCCGGGTCGGTGCCGGAGTCCGGTGCGTCGGCGTCGGGGGCGACCGCGCTCTCGTAGGCCGCGGACCGGATCGGCACGTCGAGGAACCGGTCGGAGATGGCGTTCGCCGTCGCCGGGGGGACGCCGTACAGCAGGCGCTGTCGGAGGTCCGCCGGGGTCACCACGTCGGCGTCGAACCCGGCGTCGAAGTCGTCGAGCAGCGAGTCGCTCGCGACGACGACGGCGTCCGCCGGGGCGTCGGGGACGGCCCCGTCGGCGGCCGCGACGGCGAGCAGTTCGGTCCGCCGGCCGCCCTCGGTCACCGTGACCCGCGCCCCGTCGACCTCGACCTCGTCGGCGGTCGCCGCGTACGCCTCGGCGACGAAGTCCGCGAACGCGTCGCCGTCGAGCGACTCGAGTTCGGTCGCGAACGCGTCGAGCGGAATGGGCGCGTTCGCGGTCACGTAGCGATCGCCACGTACGTGAGTATGTGACGCGGTCTCTTTGCTCTTGCGTCGCCGTCGCACGGCGCCGCGGCTCGTCGGGAGCGCGGACCGCGGGGAAAAACGTCGGCGTCGTCGAGGGCGTTACTTGCCCTGCCGGTCGTTCGAGGTGACGCTCGGGCGCGTCTTCTCGGTGCCCTTGCCGCGCTTGCGCTGGCCGCGGCCCTTGGTGCCGGCGGAGGTGAGGCCGCGGTACGCGCGGCCCTTGTGGTCGTCCGAGCAGATCCAGTTCAGGTCGTCGTCGTTCTCGATCGCGGGGTGGGCGGGGTCCACGAGGATGACCTCGTGCCACTTCTGGGAGCCGTCCTCACCGACCCAGTAGGAGTTGAGCACGCGGAGGTTGCGGTACTTCCGCGAGGCGCGCTCCTCGGCGATGCGCTGGATCGACTTGCGCCGCGAGACGCGGTTGACGCCCTGGCGCTTCGAGCGGCGGCCCGCCTTGAAGCGCTGCTTGCGCGAGCCGCCCTTCCGGACGCTCACGCGGGCGACGATGACGCCCTGCTTGGCCTTGTAGCCCAGTTCGCGGGCCTTGTCCAGCCGGGTGGGGCGCTCGATGCGCTCGATGGCGCCCTGGTCGCGCCACTCCTGTTTGCGCTGCCACTGCAGCTCGGCCAGTTTCCCCTCTTTGGGGGACCGCCACGCCTCCTTGATGTGCGAGTAGAAGCTTCGTGCCATTGTGTGTCCGCGGACGGTTGCGATTCAGCCGCGAGGGGCCACATGTCGTCTCGTCCCGGGCGCGCGTCGGCCGACCCGACGTTCCCGGCGGCGAGTGCCCGCTGTGTCCGCACCAGCGAGTTGGCGGATTTACCCGCGGTCCGCCCTTAACCGCTTCGCTCCGCGGGTCGCGTGCGGAGGAGTGACAGGGAGGCTCGGCCGCCCTCCCGGCGCCCCGCGTCGATCGATTAAAGTTCACTTGTATCGATTAACCGCCAGTGGTACACATCGACGCCGCGCCGGGGCGACGCGGCCTCGACGGAGGGGGTGTCCGGTGGGGGACGTGACCCTCGTCGTCGTCGCCGGGACGACCGAGACGGCCGCGATCGACGGAATTAGCGCCGCGGGCGCCGACCCCGACCTGCGCGTCCACACGCCGAGCGCCGACCTCGAGATCGTCGCGTCCGGGCGCCCGGCCCCGGGCTCGCCCGTGCCGGTGAGCCCGGGCGGCTGTCCGACTCCCGCGGTCGTCACCCGCGCCGTCCGCGAGCTGCTCGGCACCGAGTCGCTCCCCGCCGAGTTCGTTGACGCCGGCCTGGGAGCGCCCACCGCGGCCGCCACGCGCGGCGTCGGCGCGGCGCCGGGCGGCGACGTGCGCGACCCGGAACCGGTCCCGGGGGCGGCGACCGTCTTCGAGCGCGCGCGGTCGCTGGCCCCGGACCTCGCCGCGTCCGGGAGCGGCGACGACGCGGGCGGCGAGGGGACGACCGAACTTCTCGTCGCGGAGACGATCCCGGGCGGAACGACGACCGCGCTCGGGGTCCTGACCGCGCTCGGCGAGCGCGCCGCGGTCTCCTCGTCGCTCCCGGCGAACCCGATCGAGCGCAAGCGCCGCGTCGTCGCCGAGGGGTTGGACGCGAGCGGCCTCGACCCGGGCGGCGCGGCGGGCGACCCGATCGAGGCGGTCCGGCTGGCCGGCGACCCGGTCCTCGCCGCGGTCGCCGGGCTGCTCGTCGGCTGTGCGGACGAGGAGGTCGACATCACGCTCGCGGGCGGCACCCAGCTCGCCGCCGCCGCGGCGCTCGCGCGACACGCCGGGGTCGACCGCCGACTCCCGCTGGCGACCACGTCGCTCGTCGCCGACGACCCCACGGCGGACCTCCCGGCGCTCGCCGCCGACCTCGACCTGACGCTCGCGGCGGCCGACCCCGGGTTCGCCGAGGGCGACCACCCCGCGCTGGCGGCGTACGCCCGGGGCGAGGCGAAGGAGGGCGTCGGAATGGGCGGGACGCTCGCGCTCGCGGAGCGCGCGGGTGTCGCCGACGACGCCGTCCGCGATCGGATCGCCGCCGTGACCGACCGGCTTCTCGCCGAGCGCGCGCCGCGCGACCCGGACGGCTCGACGCCGACGAGCGGGGGCGACCCGCCGTGAAGGGGCTCGTCCTCGCCGGCACCGCCTCCGGCGTCGGCAAGACCGTGGCGACGCTCGCGACGCTGCGCGCGTTCGAGGCCGCGGGACGGACGGTTCAGCCCGCGAAGGCGGGCCCGGACTTCATCGACCCGAGCCACCACGCCCGGGTCGCGGGCCGGCCCTCGCGGACGCTCGACCCGTGGCTCCAGGGGCCCGAGGGGCTCCGCCGGAACTACGCCCGCGGCGAGGGCGACGTGTGCGTGATCGAGGGGATGATGGGGCTGTACGACGGCGACGCGGCGAGCACCGCCGGCGTCGCGGCCGCGCTCGACCTGCCGGTCGTCCTCGTCGTGGACGCGAGCGCGGGGATGGAGAGCGTCGCGGCGACCGCGCTCGGCTTCGCGGCGTACGCCGACCGGACGCCCCACGACCTCGACGTGGCGGGCGTGATAGCCCAGAAGGCCCACGGCGGCCGCCACGAGGAGGGGATCCGCGAGGCGCTCCCCGACGAACTCGACTACTGCGGCCGGGTCCCGCCGCGCGAGGACCTGGAGGTCCCCGACCGGCACCTCGGGCTCCGGATGGCCGAGGAGGCCCCGCTCGACGACGGGGCGCTCGACGCCGCCGCCGAGGCGCTCCGGACCGACCGGCTGCTCGACCTCGCGCGCGAGCCGACGACGCCGGCGGAGGCGCCCCCGGAATCGGCGACCGGAGACGCCGCCGCAGGGCGCGGCGACGGCGACCCCCCACGGATCGCGGTCGCCGACGACGCCGCGTTCCGGTTCGTCTACCCGGCCACCCGCGAGCGCCTCGCGGAGCGCGCGACGGTGGTCCCGTTCGCGCCGGCGGCCGGCGACGACCTCCCGCCCTGCGACGGGGTCTACCTCCCCGGCGGCTACCCGGAGCTCCACGCGGCGGCGCTCGCCGAGGGGCCGGCGCTCGACTCGGTCGCGGACGCCGCGGCCGAGGGAACCCCGGTCCTCGGCGAGTGCGGCGGGCTGATGGCGCTCGCGGAGACGCTGACGACTGTCGAGGGCGACGCCCACGAGATGGCCGGCGTCCTCCCCGCGAGCGTCGAGATGCGGGAGCGGTACCAGGGGCTCGACCACGTCGAACTGCGCGCGCGGACCGAGACGCTCACCGCGGGCGCGGGCGACCGGCTCCGCGGCCACGAGTTCCACTACTCCGCGGCCGACGTCGCCGACGACGCCCGGTTCGCGTTCGACGTGGAGCGCGGTACGGGCATCGACGGCGACCGCGAGGGGCTCGTCGAGCACCGGACCCTCGGCACGTACTGCCACGTCCACGCCGCGAGCGGGGCGTTCGACGCGTTCCTCGACGAGGTGGAGCGGTGACACCGACTGGGCTTTCGGCCGCGGCGGTCACGCTGCTCGCCCCGCTCGCCGTCGCCGTCGCGCTCGACCTCGCGGTCGCGGAGCCGCCCCGGCGGGTCCATCCGGTCGCGCTGTTCGGGCGCCTCGTCGGGCCCTTCGACCGCGAGTGGGAGCGTCCGGGACTCGTCGGCGCCGCGGTCGCGGTCGCGCTCCCGCTCGCGGCGGCGGCGGTCTGCGGCGGAGCGGTCCGCCTCGCGGCCGTCTACGGCCCCTGGCTCGGGGGCGTTCCGATCCTCGCCGTCGCCGTCGCGGCCGCCGTCTGCTTCTCGACCGCGAGCCTGCGCATGCTGCTCGACGTGACGGGCGAGGTGGTCGCGGAGAGCGAGGCCGACCCCGACGCGGCCCGGGAGTCCGTCCGGGCGCTCGTCGGCCGCGACCCGGCCGCCCTCTCGCCCGCCGACCTCCGGAGCGCCGCGGTCGAGAGCGCCGCCGAGAACCTCGCGGACGGGTTCGTCGCGCCCCTCGCCTGGTTCGTCGCGGGCGCGACCGTCGCCGTCGCGCTCGCCGCGGCGGCGGGGGGCGCCGCCGTCCCGTCGGTCGCGCTCGCCGCCGGCGTCGCGGCCGCCGCCTGGGCGAAGGCCGTGAACACGCTCGACTCGATGCTCGGCTACCGCTCGAAGCCGGTGGGACGGGCGAGCGCCCGCCTCGACGACGCCGTCATGTTCCTCCCCGCGCGGGTCGCCGCGGGCTGTCTCGCGGTCGCCGCTCGGTCGCCCGGGAGCCTGCGACGGGCGCGGCCGCTGGCCCGCGAACCCGCCTCCCCGAACTCGGGGTGGCCGATGGCGACGGCCGCGGTCGCGCTCGGCGTCCGCTTGGAGAAGCCGGGCGCGTACGCCCTCCCCGGGGGGCCCGAGCCGCCGACGCCCGCGGCCGCCCGCGACGCCGTGCGCCTCGTCGGCGCCGCCGGCGGGATCGCGGTCGCGGCCGCGGCCGGGTGGCTCCTCGCGCTCGCGGGGGTGGTCGCGTGGTCCTGACGGTCGCCGCGCTCCGCGGCGCGCTCGGGTTCTGCTCGCGGGTCCCCGTCGGCCGCGACGAGGCGGCCTGGGAGGCGTTCCGGCGGACCCCCGAGGCCATGCCGGCGGTCGCCTACGCGCTCGGCGCGCTCGTCGCGCTCCCGGTCGTCGCCGCGACGCTGCTCCCCGTCCCGGTCCCGTCCCCCACGGTCGCGGCGGCGGTCCCCGCGTGGCTGTACCTCGTCAGCGGGATCACCCACCTCGACGGCGTCGCCGACCTCGGCGACGCGGCGGTCGTCCACGGGGACGCCGAGCGCCGCCGCGAGGTGATGAAGGACTCGGCGCTCGGCGTCGGCGGCGCGCTCGCGGTGGCGCTCGTCGTCTTCGGCCTCGCGACGGCGGCGACGGTGGCGGTGGACCTCGCCCGGCTCTCGCTCGTCGACGCCGTCGCGCTCGTCGTCGCCGCCGAGGTCGGCGCGAGGGGCGCCGCGGCCGCGCTCGTCTGCGTCGGCGAGGCCCCCCACGAGGGGCTTGGCTCGGCGCTGACCGCCGAGTCCGGCCCGCGGGACCTGATCTGGGTCGCGCTCGCGGCGGCCCCCGCCGCGCTGCTGGGCCCCGCCGCGGCCGCGTCGGGCGTCGGATTCAACGCCGCGTTCGTCCCCGGCGCGGCGCTGGCCGCCGCGGGCGCCGTCGCCGTCGTCGGGCTGGCGTGGGCGAACGCGCGCCTCGGCGGGGTCAGCGGCGACGTGCTCGGCGCGACGACCGAGGTCGCCCGTGTCGTCGGGGTTCACGCGGGGGTGATCGCGTGGACGCTCTCGTGATGTGCGGCGGCCGCGGCACCCGGCTCGGCGAGGGCGAGAAGCCGCTCGCGGCGGTCGCCGGGCGGTCGATGGTCGACCGCGCGCTCGACGCGCTCGCCGCGAGCCGGGTCGAGACGGCGTACGCCGCCGTCTCCCCGCACACGCCGCGGACGCGCGAGCGACTGGTCGCGTGGCGGGACGGAGGTGCCGACGACCCGGACGCGGGACCGGTCGACCTCCGGGTGCTCGACACGCCGGGCGACGGGTACGTCGCGGACCTCCGGGCGGCCCTCGAAGCCGGGCCGGACGCGCCGACGCTCACCCTGGCGGTCGACCTCCCGCTGCTCGACGGCCCGGCGGTCGACGCGGTCCTCGACGCGCACGCCACCGCCGGCGCCGACGCGCTCTCGGTCCGCGTGCCCGCGGCGCGCAAGCGGGAGCTGGGCGCGAGCGCCGACGCCGCGACGCGGTACGACGAGGCGGACGGCGGTGGCGAAGCGAGCGACGAGGCGACCGGGGAAGCCGCCGACGACCGCGTGCCCGCCGGGATCAACGTCGTCGGCGCGCTCGACGGCGCGGGCGACGAGGCCGTCCGGACGACCCGCGACGCTCGCCTCGCCGTCAACGTCAACCGCCCCGGGGACCGCCGCCTCGCGGAGCGGCTGCTCGACGGCGACGGACCCGAACCGCTCCCGACCGGCGAGGTCGACTGGCTCGACGCGACGGCGGCGCGCGGGGGAGGTGGGCGGTCGTGAACCGCGAGCGCGCCGCGGCGCTCGGCCGCGAGCCGCACGGGAGCAGCGACGACCCCGACCTGCTGGACTTCAGCGCGAACGCGAACCCCGAGGTCCCCGACGGCGTCGAGCGCGTCTACCGGGCGTCGTTCGAGCGGGCGCGGACGTACCCGCCCGAGCCGCCGGCGGCGTTCCGGCAGGCGGCCGCCGACTACGTGGGCTGCGACCCCGAGGACGTGGTCCCGGCCCCGGGCGGGCTGGCGGCGATCCGGGCCGCGGTCGCGCTCGCGGTCGACGAGGGCGACACCGCCCTGCTCCCGGCGCCGAGCTTCGGCGAGTACGCCCGCGAGGTCCGGCTCCGGGGCGGCGAGCCGTCGTTCGTCGACGCCGACCGCGTCCTCGACGCCGACCCGAGCGGCCACGCGCTGGCGGTCGTCTGTACCCCGAACAACCCCACCGGCACCGGCTACGACCGCGACGCGCTGCTCGCGTTCGCGGAGCGCTGTCGGGCGGCGGGAACCGTCCTGCTCGTCGACGAGGCGTTCCTCGGGTTCACCGAGCGCGCGTCGCTCGCGGGGACCGACGGCGTCGTCGTCGCGCGGGCGCTCACGAAGCTGTTCGGGCTCCCCGGGATCCGGGCCGGCTTCGCGGTCGCGACGGGCGACCTCGGCGCGGCGCTGCGGGGCGCCCGCCGGACGTGGAACCTGGGCGCGCCGGCGCTCGCGACCGGAGAGTACTGCCTCCGGCAGGACGAGTTCGTCCGCGAGACCCGCGAGCGCGTCCGGCGCGAGCGCGAGCGGCTGCGGGCCGCGCTCGGCGAGCGCTACGCGGTGGCCCCCTCGGAGGCGCCGTTCCTGCTCGTCGACGTCGGCGACCGCGACGTGGACGGCGTGATCGAACGCGCCCGCGACCGGGGGGTCGCCGTCCGCGACGCGCGGTCCTTCCGCGGCCTCGACTCGCACGTCCGGGTCGCGGTGCGCCGCCCGGCCGAGAACGACCGGCTCCTCGCGGCGCTCGGGGTCGGCGACGGGGGGCGCGGTGACGGAGGTGCGGACGGCGATGTTTGAGGCGACCGTCAGCGAGGGCGTCCTCCGGCTCCGCCGACCGGGGACGCGCTGGCTCTCGACCGGCTGGGACGGCGGGTGGTCGCGGGCGGCGGCCGCGTACAACGTCACCGTCCCGGAGGGGTTCGACCGGACGGACCTCGCGGCCTACCGCGACGAGCGGCTGGCGCGGGCCGGATTTGCCGGTGAGGCCGACGACCCCACCGGCGAGGGGGCGGACGCCGACCCCGACGCCTCCCCGACGCTGTTCACAGGCGTTTCGATGGAGCACGCCCGGGGGGCGCGGCTCGGGCCCGCCGTCGCGTACGCGACCGTCGGTCTGTCGAACCCCGCGATGCTGCCGACGGCGCCCGCGGACACGGCCGACTCGCGAGAGGTGACGGAGGCCGCGGAGGGCCCGCCCGGCCCCGGGACGGTCAACCTGGTCGTCGGGACGACGCGGCGGCTGGCGCCCGGGGCCGCGGCGAACCTCGTCGCGGTCGCGGCCGAGGCGAAGGCGGCGACGCTGCTCGCGACCGCGGGGGTGCCCGGGACGACGAGCGACGCGGTCGTCGTCGCCGACGACTCCGGCGGGGAGCCGACCGAGTTCTCCGGGAGCGCCACGGCGGTCGGCGGCGCGGCCCGCGCCTGCGTCCGGGACGCGGTCCGCGCGAGCCTGCGGTCGCGGTACCCGGACGGCGACGTGCCCGGTCCGGCGGCCGACGCCGAACACGGCGTCGTCACCGACGAGCGGGCGGAGGTCTTCGACCCATGACACCGAACGACGACACCACCGACGAGGCATCGACCGACGAGAACGGCGAGAGCAGCGAGAACGACGCGACACCGACCGCCGACCGGAGCCGCACCCCGGGCGGCGGCGAGGCCCCCGAGCCCGAGCCGATCGAGCCCGCCGCCCCCGAGGAGTTCGGGCTCGTCCAGGCCTGGTGGGGCGACGGCAAGGGGAAGACGACGGCGGCGATGGGGATGGGGTTCCGCGCCGCGGGGCACGGCTACCGCGTCCACATGCTCCAGCTGATGAAGGGCGGCGCCGACAGCGTCGAGGGCGTCCGCGGCGAGTACAACGCCATCGCCGCCGTCCCCGGGTTCACCTACGAGAACGCCGGCCACTACGGCTGGCACGGCCTGCTCGACGGGTCGGCCGACGACGAGCACGAGGCGAAGGCGGCGGCCGCCTTCGAGCGCGCGGAGGAACTCGTCGCGGGCGCGGCCGGCGCGGACCTGACCGAGCCGCTCCCGCTCGACGGCGACCCCGAGGACGGCGTCCACATGCTGATCGTCGACGAGCTGCTGTACGCGGCCGACCGCGGGCTCGTCGCCCCCGACGACGTCGTCGCCCTCGCCGAGTCGAAGCCCGACGACCTCGAACTCGTCCTCACCGGGAGCCACGCCGAGCCGGAGTACCTCGACGGCGTCGCCGACCTGATAACGAACGTCCGCAAGGTCGCGCACCCGTTCGACGACGGCCAGCGCGCCCGCCGCGGGACGGAGTACTGAGTGCCAAAGAGATGGCCGCTCCCGACGCCGACACCGTCCTGATCGCGGGGACCGCGAGCCACGTCGGCAAGAGCACGCTGGCGGCCGGGCTCTGTCGCCTGCTCGCGCGGCGCGGCGTCTCGGTCGCGCCGTACAAGGCCCAGAACATGAGCAACAACGCCCGGGTCGCGCTGACCCCGGACGGCGAGTGGGGCGAGGTCGGCGTCTCCCAGCACGTCCAGGCGCGGGCGGCCGAGGTCCCGGCGACGACGGACATGAACCCCGTGCTGCTCAAGCCCCGCGGCGGCGGCGAGAGCCAGGTCGTGATCGACGGCGAGGCGGTCGCGAACGCCCCGGCGAGCGAGTACTACGACGACCGCTGGGAGGCGGCGCGCGCGGCCGCGGTCGCGGCCCACGAGCGCCTCGCGGCCGCCCACGACGTGATCGTCGCGGAGGGGGCGGGCAGCGTCGCCGAGATCAACCTCCGCGACCGCGACCTCGCGAACGTCGAGTGCGCCCGGTTCGCGGACGCCGACATCCTGATCGCGGTCGACATCGAGCGCGGCGGAGCGTTCGCGAGCCTCTACGGGACCCTCGAACTGCTCCCCGACGACCTCCGCGAGCGCGTCCGCGGCGCCGTGATCACGAAGTTCCGCGGCGACCCGAGCCTCCTCGACCCCGGCATCGAGGAGATAGAGGCGCGGACGGGGGTGCCGGTGATCGGCGTCGTCCCGCACGACGACCCCGGGCTCCCGGCCGAGGACAGCCTCTCGCTGCCGGACGCGGGGGAGGACGGACCGAGCGAGGGCGACCGCGGCAGGGGCGTCCTCGGGGCCGACGACGGCGTCCCCGACGCGGCGGCCGCCCGGGTCGGGGTCCCGCGGCTCCCGCGCATCTCCAACTTCACCGACCTGGAGCCGCTGGCGCGCGAGCCGGGGGTCCGCGTCGCCTACCTCCCGCTCGACGCCGCGCTCGACGGGGTCGACGCGGTCGTCCTCCCCGGGTCGAAGAACACGGTCGACGACCTGCTGGCGCTCCGCGACGCCGGCTTCGACGCGGCGCTGCGCGCGTTCGACGGCCCCGTGGTCGGCGTCTGCGGCGGGTACCAGATCCTCGGCGAGCGGCTCGTCGACGCGGCCGTCGAGGGCGTCGGCGACCGCGAGGCGGTGCCGGGGGTCGGACTCCTCCCCGTCGAGACCGAGTTCTCGACGGAGAAGCGCGTCGAGCGCGTGACGTGCGCCGTCGACGGCGCCGGCCCGATCGCGGGCGCCGCGGGGCGCGCGACCGGCTACGAGATCCACGCCGGGCGGACGCGGCTCCTCGGCGACGCGGCCGACGATGGGGCGGAGACCGCGGTCGCGACCGAGCCGCTCGGCGCGGGGAGCGTCGCGACCGACCGCGTCCTCGGGACGTACCTCCACGGGCTCTTCGAGACGGCGGCCGTGCGCGACGCCTTCGTTGAGCGGGTCTTCGCGCACGCGGACCGGGAGCGCCCGCGGGCCGAGGCGGTCGACCGCTCGCCGTACGACCGCGCGGCCGACCTCGTCGCGGAGCACGTGGACCTGCGCGCGGCCGGGCTCGGCGGCCTCCTCGGGCCGACGGAGTGACGCGGGGGCGGATCCGGCGGCGGAAGGTATATTGTTCCAAGTATCCAATACTGTGGCATGAGCGACGCAGCCGACGCGGACGAACCGACGGGCGACGACGCGAAGACCGAGCGCGAGCGCATCCGCGAACGGAAGCGGCGGGAGCTCGAAGCGCGCCTCGGCGACGGCGAGGCGGTCGACGGGAGCGCCGGACCCGACGCCGGCGGCGAGTCGACGGCGACCCCGAGCGAGCCGATCCACGTGAACGGGACGGACGAGCTCCGGCGCGCGGTCGACGAGCACGACGTGGTCTTGGTGGACTGTTACGCCGACTGGTGCGGCCCGTGTCAGATGATGGAGCCGGCGATCGAGGCGCTCGCCGCCGAGACCGACGCGGCGGTCGCGAAGGTGGACGTCGACGCGAACCAGGCGGTCGCCCAGCAGCTTGGCGCGCGCAGCATCCCGACGCTCGTCCTGTACGCCGACGGCGAGGCGGTCGACCGCTTCGTCGGCGCGCAGGACCGCGCGACGCTTGAGTCCGCGATCGCCGAACACGCCGCCTGAGGCGGGCCGTCAGTTCCCGGCGAGCGTCTCCTCTAACAGCTTCCGCTGCGCCGTCGCGAGGTGCTCGGCGAACGTCGAGGGAGAGATGTCGAGCGCGCCGGCGACCTCGCTCGCGTTGGCGTCGCGGGGGCGCTCGAAGTAGCCCATGCGGTAGGCGGTCCGCAGCACCTCGCACTGGCGGTCGGTGAGGCGGCCGCGGTCGACGAGCGTCCGGTCCGACGCCCCGTCGCCGCGCGCCGCGCCCTCGACGAGGTAGCGGACCTCGACGCGCTCCGCCGTCCCGTCGAGGGCGGAAACGATGTCGCGCAGGCGTTCGAGGTCGGGGAGGTGGAGCGTCAGGAGGAGGACGCCGTCCTCGGCGCGGGCGTCCGCGATCGGACAGTCGAGCTCCTCGATGATCCGGCAGGCGCACGCCCCGTCGCGGGGGCGCTCGTACCGGTACACGCGCTCGTCGCCGAGGTCGACGACGGAGGCGGGCTCCGGGACGCCCTCCGCGCCGTCGACCGCGTCCGGGTCGCGGGCGCGGAACTCCTCGGTGTGCGTGTCGCCCGCGTGCGTCCAGGTGACGCCCGTGATCGGGCCCTCGTGGGCGGTCGAGGCGGCGACGACCGGGCAGTTCCCCGTCCCGTGGATCGCGACGCCCGCGCGGACGCCGTCGGGCGTCGCGCCCGCGCCGCCGTCGGCCGGCTTCCCTCCGGTTCCCATCGAGTCCGGGTTAGTGCGACGGGCACAAAGGCCTGATCCCCGACGCGCGGACCGCTCCGGGGGGTCACACCGAGAACACCCGCAATACTGAGGGCCGGTCGGTATCGGTCCGCGGCCCGGAGTCGCGGCCGTGAACCGAGCGATCCACGCGGTCGGAGCGGTCGCCCTGACCGGCGCCGGCGCCGGGATGAGCGCCGCGGCGGCCGCGGGCCTTGCGGGCGGAACCGTCGGCGGACCGGAGCTACCGATCGGGGCGGCCGTCTTCGCGGTCGCCGCGGTGAGCCTCGGGTACACCGCCGCGAGGGAGACGCGGGACGCGCTGCGGACGGACGGCTTCGGCGTCACGCGGGTCGACCTCGGCAACGCGATCGCCGTGGCCGTCGCGGCGCCGGTCACGTACGCGCTCTCCGTGCGGGTCGGCGTCGGCGCGGTCGTGGCGTCCGCACTCGTCGGGCTCTGCGCGCACCTCCTGACCGAGACGTACGGCGCCCCCGCGTACTGCGGCTCGTTCGTCGGGATGGCCACGCCCGCCGCCGACGCGGACCTCGCGTCGGTGGCCGCGGCCGGGCTCGCCGCCGCCGTCGCCTTCGTCGCCGCCAAGCGCGCGTTCAACGGGTTCGGCGGGAAGCTCGGGACGACGGCGTTCGTCGGCTGCCTGTCGGTGGCGGCGCTCGGCGGGCTGTCTCCCGGGACCGGGACGGTCCCGACGCCGACGGTCGCGGCGGGGCTCGTCGTCGCGGCCGCGCTCGCCGCGCTCGTCACGTTCCTCGTGAGCGTCCGGCTCAACCACGGCCCGGTCGTCGCGAGCGCGGTCGTCGGGCTCGTCGCCGGCGTCGTCTGCCCGCCGCTGTTCGCCGCGGGCGACGCGGTCGCGGCGGTCGCCTTCTGCGCGTCGTTCGCCGGGATGGCCACGCCGGAGCAGATCCCCGGCCCCGGCGCGATGCTGCTTGCCGGCGCGACCGCGGGCGTCGGGTTCGTCGGCGCGGCGCCGTACGTCGTCGGCTTCGGCGGGAAGCTCGGTACCATCGCGTTCGCCGCCTGCCTCGTGACCGCCGGGGCCCTGTCGCTCGGTAGCCAGGTCGCGCCGGTCGGCGGCGACGCCGTGACGGGGTGACGCGCAGCGGTCGGCGTTCGCGCCGCCGGTCGCGGGATTGCTACTTAAAACACCACGCAGTTCCGGCCGCATCGGGAGGGTCGTGGAGGCCCTACGTCGACCCGATGACCGATCCGACCGAGACGGCCGAGCGGCGCTTCGAGTCGAACCCCACCGTCTGTCCGTTCTGCGGGGTCGGCTGCAGCGTCGAGTACGCCGGGCGCGGCAGCGCGACCGGCGTCGAGGGACCGGTGAACGACCGCGGCGAGATCTGTCCGAAGGGGGCGGCCGCGTTCGACGTGGTCGACAACGACGACCGCCTGACGGAGCCGCTGGTGCGTCACGACGGGACCTTCGTCACGGCGCCGTGGGAGGAGGCGCTCGACCGCGCGGTCGAGGGGATCGGCCGCGTCGTCGACGAGCACGGGCCGGACGCGGTCCAGTTCTTCGCGTCGTCGAACTGTACGAACGAGGAGAACTACGTCCTCCAGAAGCTCGCGCGGGTGCTCGGGACGAACAACGTCGACAACTGCGCGCGGCTCTGCCACGCCTCGACGGTCGCCGCGATGAGCGAGCGGTTCGGCGCGGGCGCGATGACGAACACCTTAGACGACCTCGGGGAGGCGGACTGTATCTTCGTCAACGGGGCGAACCCGGCCGAGCAGCACCCCGTCGCGTTCCGGTCGTACGTCCTCCCGGCGGTCCGCGACGGCGCGACGCTGGTCCACGTCGACCCGCGCGCGAACGACACGACCGAGGCCGCGGACGTCCACCTCCCGCTGCGGCCCGGCACGGACATCGAGGTGGCGAACGCGGTCGCCGCGGTGCTCGTCGAGGAGGACCTCGTCGACGAGGCGTTCCTCGCGGAGCGCACGACCGGCTTCGACCGCCTGCGCGAGCACCTCGCCGGCGTCGACGTGGCGGCCAACGCCGAGGCGGCCGGCGTCGAGCCCGAGGCGATCCGCGAGGCCGCCCGGGCGTACGGCGAGGCCGACCGCGCAGCGATCGTGACGGGGATGGGGACGAGCCAGCACCGCTGCGGCACCGACAACGTCCACGCCCTGCTCAACCTCGCGCTGCTGACCGGCAACGTCGGGCGGCCCGGGACCGGCGTGAACCCGCTCCGCGGGCAGAACAACGTCCAGGGCGCCAGCGACGTGGGAGGACTCCCGAGCGTCCTCCCCGGCTACGAGCCCGTGACGGACCCGGAGGCCCGCGAGCGCGTCGCGGCGGAGTGGGGCGTCGAGCCGCCAGCGGAGCCCGGGCTGACCGAGGTCGAGGCGACGCACCGCTTCGGCGACGAGGTGCGCGCGGCGGTCGTCTTCGGCGAGAACCCCGCGGTCACCGAGCCGAACGCGACCGCGGTCGCGTCCGCGTTCGACGACCTCGACTTCTGCGTCGTCATCGACCTCTTCGAGACGCGGACGGCGGCGCACGCGGACGTGGTCCTCCCCGGCAGCGCATGGGCCGAGAAGTCCGGCACGGTGACGAACACCGACCGGCGCGTGCTGCGGATGCGCCCCAACGCCGACCTCCCGGGGAACGCCCGGCGCGACTTCGAGATCCTGACCGCGCTCGGCCGGCGGCTGACCGACCGTCCCGAGGCGTTCGACTACGACGGCCCGGAGGCGGCCTTCGACGAGCTGACACGCGTCGCGCCGATCTACGAGGGGATGAGCTACGCGGGGATCGGCGACGGCTACCAGCGGTGGCCGTTCGACGCCGACGAGGGGCGCGGCACGGAGGTGCTACACGCGGAGGCGTTCGCGACGGGCGAGCGCACCGCCCCCCTCGCGGTCGTCGACCCGGTCCCGCCCGCCGACGACCTCGACGCGGACGAACTGACCCTCACGACCGGGCGCGTGCTCCAGCACTTCAACAGCGGCGCGCTCAGCCGCCGCTCGGACCGGCTCACGGCGATGCGGGGCGAGGACGCCCTCCAGATCCACCCGAGCGACGCCGCCGACCGGGGCATCGAGGACGGCGACCGGGTGACCGTCTCGAACGAGCGCGGGAGCGTCGCGGTCGCGGCCGAGGTCACGCCGGCGGTGCGCGAGGGGGTCGCGTTCTGCACGTTCCACTACGCGGAGCCGCTCGCGAACGCGCTCACCGGCGACGCGCTCGACCCGGAGGCGAAGATCCCGGAGTTCAAACACTCGGCCGTCGCGGTCGAGCCCGCCGCCGATGCGGCCGACGGAGGCGAGGCGGCCGGCGACGACTGAGCTCGCCGACGCCGCGTTCCCGGCCGTCCGTCCCCGGTACTCGCCGCTGAGCCCGAGTATCGCCGGTGAGAAGCACGGGTTATCATTTATATAACCCAGGCGGAGAAGCCTCAGTATGGCTACATCTGGAGAGTACGGCCGGGACGACTTCGGGCAGGGCGGCCTGAACGAGGGGCTCGACGCGTCAGAGCTCGTCGACGAGATTGGGCTCAACGCGGACGAGATCGCGTGGCGGAAGGAGTTCGTCGGCTTCGACGCGGAGGACGAGCGCCGACTGAGCCGGTACGAGGACGCGTTCGCGGAGAACGCCGACCAGATAGCGGACGACTTCTACGAGAACCTCACCGGCCACCAGCAGACGGTCGACGTGATCGGTCGGTCCGAGAAGGGGATCGAACAGCTCAAGCGGACGCAGTCGGCGTACCTCGTGACCCTCGCCGGGGGCGAGTACGGCGAGGAGTACTTCGAGGACCGGGCGCGGATCGGGAAGATCCACGACATGCTCGAGATGCCGATGAAACACTACCTCGGCCAGTACGGCGTGTACTACGACCTCATCCTGCCGATCGTCGGCGACCGGCTCGTGGACTCGCTCACCGACCGGCTGGCCCCCGACGCCGCCGGTGAGACGGTCGACGACGCGACCGCGGCGGCGGTCGAGGAGGAGGTCGACGACGCGATCGAGGACCTGCTCTCGATCCTCCGGATCGTCAACCTCGACATGCAGGTCGTCACGGACACGTACATCCACTCGTACAGCGAGAAGCTCTCGGCGGCGGTCGAGCAGAACGAGCGGCTGATGGCGGACGTGGAAGCGGAGGTCGAAGAGCCGATCGCCGACCTGCGCGAGTCGGCGAGCGACGTCGCCGACAGCGCCGCCGAGGTCGGCGACGCGGCCGAGGACCAGTCGGAGCGGGTCGCCGAGGTCTCCTCGGAGGTGGCGAACCTCTCGGCGACGGTCGAGGAGGTGGCGTCGACCGCCGACGAGGTCGAGCGGACCAGCGGCCGGGCGGAGACGCTCGCGGAGGACGGGGCGGACGCGGCCGACGACGCCGCGACGGCCATGGACGACATCGGCGCCGCGGTCGACGAGGTGTCCGAGGACGTCGAGACGCTGCAAGAGCGGGTCGAGGAGATCGACGAGTTCGTCGACGCGATCAACGGCATCGCCGACCAGACGAACCTCCTCGCGCTGAACGCCTCGATCGAGGCGGCGCGCGCCGGGGACGCCGGCGCCGGCTTCGGCGTGGTCGCGGACGAGATCAAGTCGCTCGCGGAGGAGTCACAGGGCCACGCGAGCGACATCGAGGCGATGGTCGAGGGCATCCGCACCGACACGGAGGAGACCGTCGAGAGCCTCTCGGAGACGACGATCCGGGTCAACGAGGGGAGCGAGCGCGTCGACGACGCGACCGAGAGCCTCGCGGCCATCGCCGAGGCGGTGACGGAGACGGCGAACGGGATCGACGAGGTCTCGGACGTGACCGACGAGCAGGCCGCCGCGGCCGAGGAGATCGCCGCGACGGTCGACGGGGTGGTCGAGCAGTCGAACCGGATCAGCGAGCGGATGCGGGAGGTGGCCGAAGAGAGCGAGCGGCAGTCGGCGTCGGTCGAGACCGTCGAGCGGGCCGTTCGCCGGTTGACCGCGAACGACGGCGGATCGTCCGCGGCGTCTCACGCGGACGGCGGCCCTTCGGCGGCGTCTCGCACGGACGGCGGGCGGTCGGTGCCGGCCGGGCTCCCGGAGGGGATGCCGCAGTTCGTGATCGACCGCCTCTCCGACGAGGAGCTGCGGGCGATCGCGGCCGGAGAGCTGGAGATGGACGACCTGCGGTGAGCCGGCGGCAGTGAGCTGGCGGCGGTGATCCCCCGGTAGCGCCCCCGCCAGCGAGCCGGGGTCAGGGCGAGAAGTACGCGTCCGGTCCCCGAATCCCCGAGATCTCGCGGAGCGGACGGGCGCCGCACCGGCCGCAGGCGGCGGGCTCGTCGGGGTCGTCGGGGCGCGCGAACACCGTGCCGCAGGCGTCGCAGGCGACGTAGCGCAGCGCGAGCGACGGGGCGTCGGGCATGGGCCCCGTAGGCGGGCGACGCACTTGAACCGGCGCCTCGCGCGCGGTCCTCCCTTTCAGATTCGGCGTCGCCGCCCGGGCCGCTATTGCCCGGACCCGGCGTCGCCGGACGACTCGATCCGCGACTCGTACTTCGCCAGCGACTCGTCGAGCGCGGCGTCGGCGTCGACGTCGGCCGCGTCGGCGAGCGCGAGCAGCGCGAACAGCGCGTCGTCGACCTCGTCGGTCGCGATCGCGGCGGCGTCCGGGTCCTCCCCGTAGTCGGTCGAGGTCGCCACCTCCTTCGCGACCTCGCCGACCTCGCTCTCCAAGTCGAGGACGCGGTACGCGAGGTCGGTCTCTAACCCGTGCTCGGCGACGAACGCGGCGACGCGGTCCTGCTCGTCCATGGGCGTCGCCTCCGCGCGGTCGGGCAAAAGTCTCCCGCTGTCCGGTCGCCTTCGGTCGTGGCGAGGACGGCCGGTCGCGCAACCCCTAAGACGCGAGCGACCCCACGGACCGTATGAAAATCGCCATCTTGGGCGGCACCGGTGACATCGGCGAGGGGCTCGCGCTCCGGCTGGCGGCGGACACGCCCCACCGGATTGCGGTCGGCTCCAGAGAGGCCGAGAAGGCCGAGACCAAGGCCGAAGAGTACACGACCGAACTGGAGAGCCGCGGCCTCGACGCCGCGGTGACCGGCGGCGACAACGCCGCGGTCGCCGCCGACGCCCGGATCGTCGTCCTCGCGGTCCCGCCGTACCACGTCGGCGACACCGTCGAGGCGGTCTCGGGATCGTTAGACGACGGCGACGTGCTGGTCTCGCCCGCCACGGGGATGAAACGCGACGAGGAGGGGTTCCACTACCACAAGCCGGGCGCCGGCTCGGTGACGCGGATCGTCGCGGACGCGGCGCCCGACGGCGTCGCCGTCGTCGGCGCGTTCCACAACCTCGCGGCCGCGCGGCTCGCGAACCTCGACGCCGAGCTGGGCGTCGACACGCTCGTGATCGGCGACGACGGGGACGCCAAGCGGACGGTCGCGGACGTCGCCGAGGGGATCGAGGGGCTTCGCGCGCTCGACGCCGGCGGGATCGCCAACGCACCCGAAATCGAGGGGCTCACGCCGCTTCTCATCAACGTCGCCGCGAACAACGACGGGCTCGACGACCTCGGCGTGCGGTTCCGGTAGCGCGGCGGGCGCGCCGCCGCCGTCGTCCGAATCGCGCCCGGACGGCGTTCCGTTAGGCCTTTGCGCGCCGGGGCCCTCCGTGCGGTAGATGGAGTACCTGGAGCGTCGGGTCGGGCTCGTCGAAGACCGGATCGAGTCGGTCATCGACGGCGTCGAGCCCGAGGAGCTGTCCGACGAGGTCGGGCACGTCGTCCTCGCGGGCGGCAAGCGCGTCCGGCCCGCGGTGACCGTCCTCGCCTGCGAGGCGTTCGACGGCGACCCCGAGGAGGCGGTCGACTTCGCGGCCGGCATCGAGTTCGTCCACAACGCCTCGCTCGTGATCGACGACATCATCGACCGCTCGGAGGTCCGCCGCGGCACCGACGCCGCCTGGGCCGAGTTCGGCTACGGCCCCGCGATCATCGCCAGCGACGGCCTGCTCGGCGAGGCGTTCGCGCTGTTCTCGACGGACCCGCGCGCGATGCGCACCGTCGCCGAGGCGATGGTCGAACTCGGCGAGGGCGAGGCGACGGAGCTGGCGGCGCGCCCGACGAACGAAGAGGAGTACATGGAGCTCGCGCGCCGGAAGACGGGCGCGCTGTTCCGGGCCGCCGCCGAGCTGGGCGCGGTCGCCGGCGGCGCCGAGCCGCACGCGATCGACTCGTTCGGCGAGTACGCCGAGCGCGTCGGCGTCGCCTTCCAGATGCGCGACGACGTGTTAGACGCCACTGCCGACGCCGACGACCTCGGCAAGCCGACCGGACAGGACGCCGAGATGGACCGCCCGTCGGTGCTCCAGGTCACGTCGCTGTCGCCCGAGGAGATCAACGAGCGCGCCCGGGCGGAGTCGGAGCGCGCGCTGGCCGCGCTCGACGACGCCGACCCGCCCGAGACGGAGGCGATCGAGTACCTCCGCGACCTCGCGGAGTTCGTCGTCGTCCGCGAGCGGTAAGCGGAAGCGGGGTTTCGGGCCGCGCTGCTCGGCGTTCAGAGCTCGTAGCCCGCCTTCTCCATGAGGTCCGCGAACACGTCGGTCCCCATCGCCTGCTCGTAGACGATGGCGGTGAGCATCCCGCCGGGGTAGACCCCGCCGTTCCGGACGTGGTCGACCTTGTGGCAGTGCATCGGGTAGATGCCGGGGTCCGCGTCGGCCTCGAATTCGACGGTGTACCGCTCCGCGGGCGCGACGTTCACCACGTCCTCCGGGAGTTGCATCACCTCGGGGTACGCGGCGCCGTCCTTCTCGACGGTGCGGAACCGGTGGTTGTGCGTGTGCATCGGGTGCGACATGAACCCGGCGTTGACCATGTGGAGCCGCACCGTGTCGCCCTCGCTGACGACGATCGGCGAGCCGCGGTCGGGGTTGAACGTGTACGGCGCGACGCGGCCGTTGATCGTGAACGCGTCCGGCCGCCGGTTCTCGATGTCGTAGGTCGCGTCCTCGCCGCCGTACGACCGGGAGAGCCGCGTGTCCCAGTCTTTCAGCGTCATGAACCGCTCCACGTCGGCTTCGTCGTACCCCTCGGGATCGATACGGAGGATCCCGTACATCCCCATGTCCATGTGCATCGGGGTGTTGAAGTGGCAGTGGTAGAGGTGGGTGCCGGGCACGTCGGCGCCGATCTCGTAGGTGTGTTTCTCGCCGGGCATCACCGTGATCCCGGTCGTCGACGGGACGCCGTCGTCCTTCCACGACTTCGAGACGCCGTGGAAGTGGAGCGTGTGGGGCATCTCCCCGTCGGTGTTGTCGAGCGTGATCGACAGGTCGTCGCCCTCGGTCGCGCGGAGGACCGGTCCGGGGACGCTCGGCGTGCCGTCGTCGGCCTGGAACGCCCACGTCACCGGCATCTCGACCGGCCCGCCCAGCGAGCCGCCGGGGTGGGCCGCGTGTCGGGCGTGGACCGAGCGCAGCGTCACCTCGCGGCCGCGCTCGTCGAGGTCGACGACCTCCGGCGACCCGGTCTCGGGGAGCGCGGGCCCGTCGTCGTCCGTCTGCGTCGGTTCCACGCCGTCGCCGGTCGCGGCGGTGGAGACCGTCTGGCTCATACAGCCCGCCAGCCCGGCGACGCCCGAGAGCCCCGCCGCCTGGAGGATCGTTCGCCGCGCGAAGCCGCCGTCGGAGTCGGAACCAGCGTGGGTCATGTCTGGACCGAAGGGAAGCGGGACCATAACCGGGTCGCGGCTTCCCGATCGGAGGTACGACCGACGAACCTGTTCGGCCCGTAGTATATAAAAGAATCAGCCGCGGCGGGAGCGGGCGCGGATCAGTCGTCCGCCGGCTCCCCGGCGGGCGCGTCCGACTCGTCGCCGGCCGCCGCGTTCTCGCCGATCGGCTCGCTGTCCCAGTACGCGTGGCCGTCGTCCGCGCGGAAGCAGGTCGCCGTCCGGCCGTCGCCCACGTCGTACCCCGGCGGCGCCGACTCGCGGCAGGCCGCGCGCGCCTCCGGGCAGCGGGTGTGGAACCGGCAGCCCGCCGGCGGGTTCCGCGGCGAGGGCACGTCGCCGCGGAGGGTCTCGAACTCCTCGTCGCGCGCCTCCGTGCTCGCGCGCGGGACGCTCGACAGCAGCGCCTTCGTGTACGGGTGCGCGGGGTCGTCGAAGATCTCCTCCACCGGCCCGATCTCGACGATCTCGCCGAGGTACATCACCGCGACGCGGTCGCAGACGTGCCGCACCACGCCGAGGTTGTGCGCGATGAAGAGGAACGTGAGCCCGAAGTCGTCCTGGAGGTCTTCGAGCAGGTTCAGGATCTGCGCCTGGACGCTCACGTCGAGCGCCGACACCGGCTCGTCGAGGACGACGAAGTCGGGGTCCAGGGCGAGCGCCCGGGCGATCCCGATGCGCTGGCGCTGCCCGCCCGAGAACTCGTGCGGGTACCGGTCCATCTGGTCGGCGGAGAGGCCGACCCGTTCGAGCAACTCGCGGGCCGTCTCGCGGCGCTGTTCCCGGTCGGCGACGTCGTGGATGCGGAGCCCCTCCGTGACGATGTCGCCGGTGGTCATCCGCGGGTCGAGGCTGGAGAACGGGTCCTGGAACACGATCTGGGCGCGCCGGCGGAACTCGTTCAGGTCGCGGTCGGTCATCGCCCGAACGTCGGTCCCGTCGAAGGTGATCTCGCCGGCGGTCGGCTCGCGCAGGCGCAGCACCGTCTCGCCGGTCGTCGACTTGCCGCAGCCGGACTCGCCGACGAGTCCCAGCGTCTCGCCCTCGCGCACGTCGAAGGAGACGCCGTCGACCGCCTTCACGCTCGACGACTCCTGCCCGAGCAGGCGGTCGACGATCGACGAGTCGTCCGCGTAGTACTTCTTCAGCCCGTCGACGGAGAGCAGCGGGTCGCTCATTCGCCCTCACCCCCGCGGCCGCCGAAGTGGTCGTCCGGGAGCGCGTCCGCCGGGTCGTACTCGCGCTCGGCGAGGACGCACTTGGCGCCGTGGTCGGCGGCGGCGTCGACGGTCGCCTCCGCGGGCTTGTCGAGGCACGCCTCCATCGCCTTCGGGCACCGGTCCGCGAAGTAACACCGGTCGCCCATCTCGGCGTCGACCAGGCTCGGGACGTTGCCCGCGATCGGTTCGAGCCGCGGCCGCGGGTCGTCCACGTCGGGGATCGAGCCGAGCAGCCCCTGCGTGTACGGGTGGACGGTGTCCTCGAACACGGAGTCGAGCGTGCCGCGCTCGACGACCTCGCCGGCGTACATCACGCAGACGCGGTCGCACATCTCCGCGATCACGCCGAGGTCGTGGGTGATGAGCACGATGCTCATCCCGCGCTCGGCCTGGATCTCCTTCAGCAGGTTCAGGATCTGCGCCTGGATCGTCACGTCGAGCGCGGTCGTCGGCTCGTCGGCGATCAGCACGTCCGGCTCGCCGGCGAGCGCCTGCGCGATCATCGCGCGCTGGAGCATCCCGCCGGAGAACTGGCCGGGGTACTCGTCGACGCGGTCCTCGGGGTCGGGGATCCCGACCTGACCGAGCAGCTCGACCGCCCGCTCCATGCTCTCCTCGCTCGTGTAGTCGCGGCCGGGGACGAGCCCGTCGAGGAGGTACTTGCCGAGCCCGTACCCCTGCGTCCGCGAGCGCGTCGAGCGGGGGTTCGCCCGCGCGCGGCGCTGCACCTCGACCGCCTCGGCGATCTGCTCGCCGACCGTGATCGAGGGGTTGAAGCTGCTCATCGGGTCCTGAAAGATGACGCTGAACGAGGGGCCGCGCAGCGACCGGCGCACGCTCGGCGGCACCGTCCGGAGGTCGACGTGGTCGCCGTCGACGTGGACCGCCTCCGTCCCGCGGAACTCCTCCGCGAGGTCGGGGTCGCGGTACCACACCTTGCCGGCCGTGATCCGGCCGGGCGTCTCGACGAGGTCGACGAGCGACAGCGCGGTCACGGACTTGCCGGACCCGGACTCGCCGACGACGCCGAGGATCTCGTCTTCCCGGAGGTCGAACGACACCGACTCCACCGCGTTGATCTGCCCCTCCTCGGTGAAGAAGCGCGTCGAGAGGTCCCGGACCGACAACACGTCGTCGGCCGCGGGCAGCCCGGTCGGGGCCGCGCCGGCAGCGCCGACGGCGTCGGCCGTCGCGGCGTCGCTCGCGCCGCCGTCGGTCGCCGGGGCGGGGTCGTCGGGCGACCGCTCGGCGTCGCTCATGCGGCACCCCCTTCGCCCTCGATACCGGGGTCTAAGGCGTCACGCAGCCAGTCGCCGAGCAGGTTGATCCCGATCACCGACAGCATGATCGCGAGCCCGGGGATGGAGGCGATCCACCACTGCCCGGAGGAGACGTAGTCGCGCCCCTGCGCGATGTCGAAGCCCCACGACAGCGTCGTCCCCGAGAAGCCGAGGAACGACAGCGAGCTCTCCAGGAGGATGATCGCCGCCACCTGCACCGTCCCGAGGACGATGATCGGCGTGATCGCGTTCGGGAGGATGTGGCGGAGGATGATCGTGTTGTCGTCGGCCCCAAGGGCGCGGGAGGCCTTCACGTACTCCTGCCCGCGCAAGGAGAGCGCCTCCCCGCGGGCGACGCGGGCGAACCACACCCAGTTGACGAGGCCGACGACGATCACCACCGTTATCGGCAACACGAAGCTCTCGGGCATCTCCGGCGCGAGCCCGGCGACGACGAACGGGTCGGGGACGTTCACCGCCGCGCGCCCCCACAGCCCGATGAGCGCGACCGCCAGCACGAGCGAGGGGAACGCGAGGCTCACGTCCGCGATCCGCATCAGCGCGTCGTCGACGCGCCCGCGGTGGTAACCGGCGAGCAGCCCGACCGGCACGCCGATCGACGCCGCCAGCAGGGTGCCGAGGACGCCGACGACGAGCGACGTGCGAGCGCCGTACACCACCCGCGAGAACATGTCGCGGCCGAGCCCGTCGGTCCCGAACACGTGGTCCGGGTCGGCCGTGATCTCGACCTCCTCGGTGACGGTCTGGATCTCGCCGTCGACCATCTGCGAGGAGGTCCGCTCGGCCGTCTGCGAGAAGCCGAGCGGCGGTAGCTCGCTCTCGTTGAGCTGTTGGTCGGTCGGGTTGTGGGGCGCGACGAACGGGGCGAACACGGCGGTCAACACGATGACCACCACGAGCGCCAGCCCGAGCTTCGCGAGCCCGCTCTGTCTGAACTCCTTCTTGAGATTGCGTATGACACGTGAAGAGACCATGTTAGTCGGTCACCACCTCCGGGTCGAGGTAGGCGTACACCACGTCGACGAGGATGTTGACGAGGACGAAGCTCGTCCCGATGACGATCAGGCTGCCCTGGAGCGCGGGCCAGTCGCGCTGGTTGATGCTCTCGATGACCAGCGTGCCGAGCCCCGGCCACGAGAACACCGCCTCCGTGATCACGGCGCCGCCGATCAGCGTCCCGAGCTGGAGCCCGAGGACGGTGATCACGGGGATCAGCGTGTTCCGGAGCGCGTGCTTGTACCGGATCAGGGTCCGCGGGAGCCCCTTGGCCCGCGCGGCCTGGACGTACCCCTTGCTGAGCTCGTCGAGCATGCCCGACCGCGTCAGCCGGGTGATGAGCGCCATGAAGTAGGTCCCCAAGGCGATGGACGGCAGCGTGATGTACGCGAGCCACGTCAACAGCGTCCCGACGAACGGCTCGGCGTTGACCACCGACAGCGCCACGTCGCCGACGTCGGCGCCGCGGCCGCTGGTGTTGAAGATGTTGAACTCCACGGCGAAGATCAGGATGAGCATGATCCCGAGCCAGAAGTTCGGCGTCGAGATGCCGCCGAGCGACAGCAGGGTCGCGCCGTAGTCGACCGGCTCGTTGCGGCGGGTCGCGCTGATCACGCCGAGCGGGATGGCGAGGACGATGGCGACGATGCTGGCGGCGACGGCGAGCTCGATGGTCGCGGGCAGGCGCTCGAAGACGAGCGTCGTGACCTCCTGGCCGCGGATGTACGACCGACCCATGTCGCCCTGAAGCAGTTCGAAGACGTACCGCCCGTACTGGATGTACAGCGGCTGGTCGAGGCCGAGCTCGGCCGCGATCGCCTGTCGCGTCTCCTGTGACGCGTCGAGCGGTGCCACCGCGTTGATCGGGCTGCCGGGGGTGACGAACCGGAGCGCGAACACGACGGTGACGACGCCCCAGACGACCCCGATCCCCTGGAGGCTTCTTTTGAGTACGAATCTTCCGAATGACATTAATAACGATATTGGGAGATGGCGGAGGCGTTACTGCCGGGTGGCGGTGTCCGGGTCGATGAACTCGTCGGCCCGCGGCTCCCACGAGATCTCGTTCGAGACGCCGTAGACGCTGAACTGCTGGTGCATGAACACCCACGGCGCGAGGTCGTGGGCGAGCTGGTTCGCCTCCTGGAGGATATCGACGCGCTCCTCGGTGTCCTGCGTCGTCTCGGCCTCGTTGAGCAGCGCGTCGAGGTCGTCGTTCTTCAGGATCGTCAGCGCCCCCTCGGAGGACATCAGCGGCGTCATGGTCTGACTGCCGTCGAACTCGCCGTTCCCCCAGCCGAGGAGGTTGAAGTGCGGCTTGTCCTCGATGTTGCCCGTCGTGATGTCCTGGACGAGCGAGGAGAACTCGCGCTGTTGGACCTCACAGGAGACGTTCGACAGCGAGTCGATCTGGTTCGCCGCGGCCTGCGCGATCTCCACGTCGCGGAGGTAGCGACCGATCGGGGTCTGGAGCGTGATCTCGACGCCCGCGTGGCCGGACTCCTCGACGAGCCGCTCCGCCTCGTCGGGGTCGTACGGGTACGGGTCGATGTCGGGGTTGTAGCCGACGTGGCCCTCCAGCGTCGGCTGGCCGGTGATGTTCCCGAAGCCGTTGAGCACGTTCTCGATGATGCTCTCGACGTCGACGGCGTAGTTCATCGCCTGCCGGAACTGCTGGCTGGAGAACGGCTCCACGTCGTACCGCATCTGGAGGAAGATGATCCGCGCGCTGGGCACGGAGTTGATCGTCGCCACGTCCGAGCTGTTCACCCGGGAGACCTCGTTCGGCGGCACGTTGGTCACGATGTCCGTCTCCTCGGCGAGCAGCTGGTTGACCCGCGTGCTCGACTCGCTGGAGGCGGTCATGGTGAGCTCGTCGACCTCGGGCGCGCCGTCCCAGTACTCCTCGTTCGGCTCGTAGACGACCTGGTTGCCCGACTCGTAGTTCGTGAGGCGGAACGGCCCCGTCCCGTTGGCGTTCCGGTTGATGTAGTCGCTGCCGTTCTCCTCGATCCACGACTGCTGGACGATCGGGCCGTTCGTCGCGAACAGCTGGAAGGCGATCGGGTTGTAGCCGTCGAAGGAGACGGTCACCTGCCCGTCGCCGGTCGCGACCTCGGTGACCGGCCCGAGGTCGTTCGACTGCGGGCTGGCGATGCCGACGTCCTCGAACACGATCCGCCGGATGCTGTACCGGACGTCCTGCGGCGTGACCTCGTCGCCGTTGTGGAACGTGAGGCCGTCGCGCAGCATGAAGCGGACGTCGCCGTCCTCGGTGCGCTCCCACTCGTCCGCGAGGCCGGCGATGATGCCGCCCTGCTTGTCGCGGTCGAGGAGCCCCTCGTACAGCTGGCCGACGATGATCTCGGTGTTCGTCTCGGCGTGGTCCTGCGGGTCGAGCCCGGAGTCCATCTGCCCCATGGTGACGCCGAGTTCGAACGTGTCGTCGCCGCCGTCGCCGCCGTCGGACCCGTCCGACCCGTCGGAGCCGTCCCCGCCGTCCATGCCGTCGCCGCCGTCGGAGCCATCCCCGCCGTCGCCGCCGTCGCCGCCGGCGCAGCCCGCGAGACCGACAGCACCGGCCGTTCCGGCGTACTTGAGCACCGTCCGCCTGTCGACGTGGTTGTCGTTGTCAGTAGGCATAGGCGATCCCATACGATAGAGCGTTATGAACCTACCGGCAGACACGGCCCCTTTCGGGACCGACCGCTCGCGATGGGCTGACAGTAGCGGGGCCGAGTCGCCGGGGAAAGCGCCGCCGAACTCGGCGGATCGGGGGCGAGCGGAAACCGACGGGTATGTAGGGCCCCCGGCGGTAGGCGGGCGGTATGGACGGACCCGATCCCGGACCGCAGTGGGACGCGGTCGAGGCGGACGCGGAGTCGACGGCGGCGGCGTACGGCGAGCGCGGCTGGACCGCGATCGCGGGCCACCCCGGGCAGGTGAACCCCGTCGCGGACGCCGCCCGGATCGACGTGCTGTTGCCCGGCTCGGAGTTCGACGACGCGCTCGCCGCGGTCGAGGGCGCCGCGATCGACGGCGTCGACGTGTACGCGGGCGCCGCCGAGGGGGTCGCGTACCGGCTGGTGGTCGCCACCGACGAGTCCGCGCAGGTGGCGCTGTGCGTACCCACGTACCTCGGAAGCGACGACCTCGCCGCGCTGCGCGCGGCCGCGGAGGCGGCTGGCGCGCTCACCGTGCGGCTGCGCCCCCTCGACGACCGCGACCACGTCGAGATCGCGATCGACGAGCCGGCGGTCTTCTTCGACGCGCCCGAGGCGTGAGACCCACGCACGTGGGTATCCGCTTGGCGTCTGACTTCGACGTATTCATAGTTGTGCGATCGCGATCATCCGTATGAACCGCGCAGAGAAGGCGGCCCTCCAGCTACAGGCGGTCGCCGTGTTGCGGATGCTGAAGGAGACGCGAACGTACGAGGAGCTGTCGGACGTGACGGGGCTGCCCGCGGGCGACCTGAACCGCTACGTGAACGGCCACGTGTTACCCGGCACCGACCGCGCGAGCGAGGTCGTCGAGTCGGTCGGCCGCGAGGCGCTCGCCGACGAGCTGGTCGCGCGCGTCGAGTTCGACGACGAGGGGTACGTCGACAACTCCGGGGTCGTCTTCGACCAGTCGTTCCTCGACCTCGTGGCGCCGGTCGCGGCGGAGACGTTCGAGTTCGAGTCGCCCGACGTGGTGCTGACGGCCGCGACGGACGGCATCACGCTCGGCGCGGCGATGGCCTCGTTCTTCGACGCGCGCCTGGCGTACGCGAAGAAGTCGAAAGAGACCGCGGTCGAGGAGTTCATCGAGTCGCGCCAGCGGCTCGCCTCCGGCATCGAGCTCACCTACTACCTCCCCGCGAGCGCCATCGACGCCGGCGACACGGTGCTGGTCGTCGACGACCTGATCCGCTCGGGCGAGACCCAGGAGCTCCTCTTGGACATCGCGCTCCAGGGCGACGCCGACGTCACCGGCGTGTTCGCGCTCATCGCCGTCGGCGACGAGGGGATGGACCGCGCGCGAGCGATCACCGACGCCCCGGTCGGGGCGCTCACGACGTTCGAGTAGCCACGTTCACGCATACTCTCCGAGAAAAAATCGGCTTTGGCGGCTTTTTGATCCACATATACGGATCAATACTCGGACCGTTCAGCAAGGCTTATCACCCGATCCCGGGGAACACTCACCCGTTCAATGGGGCTCACAGACACGCTCGCTGCGCGGTTCGACGTAGAGGAGCACGACTCCGACGTCCGGACGGAGCTGATCGCGGGGCTCACGACGTTCCTCGCGATGTCGTACATCATCGTCGTGAATCCCGCGATCCTCTCGGAGGCGATCCAGATCGAGGGGTACGGGCAGGGCGAGGTGTTCCAGATGATCGCCATCGCGACGATCCTCTCGGCGGCCATCGGGACGGCCGTGATGGCGCTGTACGCGAACCGGCCGTTCGGGCTCGCGCCCGGGCTCGGGCTCAACGCCTTCTTCGCGTACACGGTTGTGCTCGGGCTCGGAATCCCGTGGCAGACGGCGCTGGCGGCCGTCTTCGTGGAGGGCGTCGTGTTCATGGCGCTCACCGCGGTCGGCGCGCGCGAGTACGTCATCCGGCTGTTCCCCGAGCCGGTGAAGCGCTCGGTCGGGGCCGGCATCGGGCTGTTCCTGCTGTTCATCGGCCTCCAGGAGCTCCAGGTCGTCGTCAACGACGAGGCGACGCTCGTCGCGCTCGGGAACGTCTTCGCGAACCCGTGGGCGATCCTCGGCGTGCTCGGGCTCGTGTTCACGTTCGTGCTGTGGGCCCGGAACGTCACCGGCGCCATCATCGTCGGCGTCCTCACCACCGCGATCGCGGGCTGGGCGCTCACCCTCGGCGGGTTCTTCGCGCGCGGCGCCGTGACCCCCGAGTCCCTTCCCTCGGCGCAGTACGACATCACGCCGCTCGCGGGCGCGTTCGTCGACGGGCTCTCCGGGATCGACCCGCTCACGTTCGTGCTGGTCGTGTTCACGTTCTTCTTCGTCGACTTCTTCGACACCGCCGGGACGCTCATCGGCGTCTCGCAGTTCGGTGACTTCCTCGACGACGACGGCGACCTCCCCGACATGGACAAGCCGCTGATGGCCGACGCGGTGGGGACGACCGCCGGCGCGGTGCTCGGGACCTCCACCGTGACGACGTACATCGAGTCGTCGACGGGCGTCGAGGAGGGCGGCCGCACCGGGCTGACCGCGCTCGTCGTCGCAGCGCTCTTCCTCGCGTCGCTCGTCGTGATCCCCGTCGTCGCCGCCATCCCGGCGTACGCCTCCTTCATCGCGCTGATCGTCGTCGGCGTGATGATGCTCCAGGGGCTCGTCGAGGTCGACTGGAGCGAGCCCGCGTGGGCCGTCTCCGCCGGACTCACGGTCACCGTGATGCCGTTCGCCTACTCCATCGCCGACGGGCTGGCGGCCGGCATCGTCGCGTACCCGCTCATCAAGCTCGCGATCGGCGAGGGCCGCGACGTCGCGCTCGGCCAGTACGTCATCGCGGCGCTGCTCGCGGCGTACTACGTCCTCTCGACCGCCGGCTACATCCTCTGAGCCGGACCGCTCGGCGGTCGCGCCGACCGAACCCTCTTGTCGCGACGGGCCGCATACCGACCGAGAGCCGATGTCCGGTCCGCCAGACGCCGACCACTCCGTGACCGTCGCCGACCGCGAGCGACACGCGACCGACCCGGCCCGCGAACTGGCGCTTGACTGCGTCGTCGCGGGGATCGAGGCGGCGCACCCGGCCGCGGTCGTCGCCGACGCGCTCGCGCTCGACGGCGACGTGCTGACCGTCGCGGCCGCCGACGGGACGACGACCGCCCGCGACCTCGCGGCGTACGACCGCGTGCTGGTCGTCGGCGCGGGCAACGCGGCGGGCCACTTCGCGGCCGCGGTCGAGCGGCTGCTCGGCGACCGGATCGACGGCGGGGCGGTCGTCACGGACGACCCGGTCGAGACCGAGCGGGTCGCGGTCCTCCCCGGCGACCACCCGACGCCGAGCGAGGCGGGCGTCGAGAGCGCTCGACGGGTGCGGGAGGTCGCGGCCGACGCCGGCGAGTCCGACCTCGTGCTCGGGCTGATCACCGGCGGCGGGAGCGCGCTGCTGGCCGCGCCGGCCGAGGGGGTCGCGCTCGGCGACCTCCGCGCGACGACCGAGGCGCTGCTGGCGAGCGGGGCGACCATCTCGGAGATCAACGCGGTCCGCAAGCACCTCTCGACGGTGAAGGGCGGGCGGCTGGCGCGGGCGGCCGCCCCCGCCGACGTCCTCGGTCTCGCGGTCAGCGACGTGACCGGCGACGACCCCGCCGTGATCGCGAGCGGCCCCCTCTCGCCCGACCCGACGAGCTTCGCTGACGCGCTCGCCGTCCTCGACCGGTACCGGATCGACGCGCCCGCCGCCGTCGCGGACCGCCTCGAACGCGGCGCCGCGGGCGAGGTCGCGGAGACGCCCGTGCCGGGCGAGTCACCGTTCGACGGCGGCGGCGTCGACCTCCGGATCGTCGCGAACGCGCGCACGGCCCTGATCGCCGCCCGCGAGGTCGCCGCCGAGCGGGGGTACGAGCCCCTTGTGCTCTCGGCACGGATGCGCGGCGAGGCGCGGGAGGCGGCGAAGGCGCACGCGGCGGTCGCCGAGGAGTGCCGGGCGGTCGGGGAGCCGGTCGAGCCGCCGGCGGTCCTCCTCTCGGCCGGCGAGGTGACGGTGACGCTCGGCGACGACCCCGGAACGGGCGGGCCGAACGGGGAGTTCGCGCTCTCGGCGGCGCTCGAACTCGACGCGGCGGGGGCCGACGGCGAGGGGGTCGCCGTCGCGAGCGTCGACACCGACGGGATCGACGGCGCCACGGACGCCGCGGGGGCGCTGGTCGACGATCGCCTCGTCGGCGAGGGCGACGCGCTCGACCGCGAGGCGGCCGCGGCCGCGCTCGACGGCCACGATGTCTACCCGGTCCTCGACGACGCGGGGGCGCTGCTCTACACCGGGCCGACCGGGACGAACGTCAACGACCTGCGCGCGGTCGCGGTCGCGGAGCGCGGCGGGCGTTCGGACGACGGCGACGCCCGGGCGAACGACGGCGACGGCAGTTCGGAAGGGACTAAGTAGCGGCCGGCAAATTCTGCGACATGCAGACGCTGCTCCTCAACGCTGACGACGTGGACGAGAACGCCGAGATGGACCGCGTGATCGACGCGGTCCGCGGCGCGTTCACGGCCTACGAGCGCGGCGACGCGAAGATGCCGGCGAAGTCGTACATCGACCTCCCCGAGTACAACGGCGACTTCCGCTCGATGCCGGCCTACCTCGACGTGCGCGAGGAGGACGTGGCCGAGGAGACCGAGGAGGGCGACGGCTGGGACGCCGCCGGGATCAAGTGGGTGAACGTCCACACCGACAACCCCGACCACCACGACCTCCCGACCGTGATGGGGACGATGATCTACTCCGACCCGGAGACGGCGTTCCCGCTCGCGGTCCTCGACGGGACGACGCTGACGATGAAACGCACCGGGGCGGCGGCGGCGGTCGCGACCGACCACCTCGCGGTCCCGGACGCGACCTCGCTCGGCATCGTCGGCGCCGGCGTCCAGTCGTACACCCAGCTCGAAGCGATCGCGGCGGTCCGGGACATCGAGGAGGTCGTCGTGAGCGACCTCGACGAGGCGCGCGTCGCGGACTTCGTCGACGCCTTCGAGGACCGGTTCGACGTGCGCGCGGGCTCGGTCGCCGAGGCCGGCCACTGCGACGTGCTCTCGACGGTCACCCCCGTCGAGGACCCGATCGTCGGCCCGGACGACGTGGGCGATCACACCCACGTCAACGCCATGGGCGCGGACGCCGAGGGCAAACACGAGCTGGCGGACGACCTCCTCTTGGACGCCACCGTCGTCATCGACGACCACGAGCAGTGCACCCACTCCGGCGAGATCAACGTCCCGTACGCCGCGGGGACGCTCACCGACGACGACATCTACGGCGAGATCGGCGAGATCGTCGTCGGCCGCCGCGCGGGCCGCCCCGGCACGCCCGGCACGCCGGCCGACGCCGACGGCGTGCGCGGCGTCAGCGTCTTCGACTCGACGGGGCTCGCGATCCAGGACGTGGCGGCCGCGCGCGTCGTCTACGAGCGCGCCGACGAACTGGACAACGGCTACCCGTTCGACCTGCTCGGCCTCGACGGCTGAGTTCGGTCCGACCGCCGCGCTCGGCCCCGACGACCGCGCCCGACGCGCCGCTTTTGCCCCTCCGTCCCCTACCGCGTCCGTGAAACTCGTCAGCGTCGCCGCGCTCGCGGAGAACCGGGTGATCGGGAGGGACGGCGAAGTGCCGTGGCCCCACATCGAGGCGGACGTCAGGCAGTACCGCGAGCGCGTCGCGGGCTCGCCGGTGATCTTGGGGCGGCGCACCTTCGACTCGATGCGCGACGACCTCCCCGGCAGCCGCCAGATCGTCGTGAGCCGGAGCGTCGAGGCGGTGGACGTGCCGACCGCGAGCGTCGCGAACGGCGACGAGGCGGCGATCGAACTGGCCCGCGAGGCCGTCGCCGAGGTCGGCGTCGACACGGCGTACGTCCTCGGCGGCGGGGGCATCTACGACCTGTTCCAGCCGCACCTCGACGGGATGGCCCTCAGCCACGTCGACGGCGCTTACGAGGGCGACACGTACTACCCCGAGTGGGACGACGACGAATGGGAGGTCGCCGCGGAGACGGCGTACGACCGGTTCACGCTCCGCGAGTGGGTCAGGCGCGCCGCGAACTGACCGGCGCGCTCGGGCGGGGCCGCCGGACCGGAGACATATACGCAGAGATATATTTCTCGTCCAATGTTCAGTCCCCGAGTGAGCGACCAAATTAAGTTGTTTCCCTCCGATATACGATGTGTTCGTGACAGCCCTGTGGTGGCTCGTCGGGCTGTTCGCCCTCTCGGGAGCCGCCTGCTTCGCGGCCGCGCTTCACGGGTCACGCCTGCGGAACGGCGACGGCAGGCGGGGGCTCCGCTGGCTCCTGATCCTCGCCGGCGTCTGGGGGTTCCTCCAGGCGGGCGTGCTGCTCGCCGGCGAGGAGTCGACGGCGGTGGCGCTGTACGTCCTCGCGCTGATCGCCGGGTTCGCCACGCCGTTCGCGTGGCTCTACTTCGCCTCGGCGTACGCCGGCCGCGACTACCACCGGCGGCCGGGCTACCGTCGGGCCGGGATCGCGCTCTACGTCGCGGTCGTCGCGCTGAAGCTCACCAACCCGATCCACGGGCACTACTTCGAGGCGTCGCTCCGGACGGAGCCGGTCCGCCGGCTCGTCGTCGAGGAGGGGGCGCTGTACTGGGCGTCGCTGGCGGCGGCGTACCTCCTCTCCGGGGTCGGCTTCTACCTCCTGTACCGCCTGTTCAAGCGGTCTGAGGGGTCGTCGTGGACGCTGGCCGGGGTGTTCGCGGCGACCGGGCTCGCGGTCGTGCCGAACGCGGTCGCCCTCGCGGATCCGAGCCTCCTCCCCCAGTTGAGCTACGAGCCGCTCGGCGTCGCCGTCTTCGCGGTCGGCGCCGTCTACCTCGTCGAGGACACCTTCCTCGCGGTCGAGCAGACGACGACGCGGGCGTTCGTCGAGCGCACCGCCGGCGCCGTCCTCGTCCTCGACACCGAGGGGCGGCTCCGCGACCACAACGAGCGGGCGGCCGACCTGTTCCCCGCGATCCCCGACGGGGAGGAGCGCATCGAGGAGTTCGCCCCGGGCGTCGCCGAGCGGTACCGGACGGAGGCGCCCGCGCTCGTCGACGTCGACGACGCGGGGCGGACCCGGACCTACTGCGTCACGAGCGAGCCGCTCGCGGTCGGCGGCGCGGCGTTCGGGTGGGCGCTGCTGGTCCAGGACGTGACCGCCATCGAGCGGCAGCGCGAGCAGCTCGACCGCCACGAGGAGCAGCTGAGGGACATGGCCGGCGCGATCGCGCACGAGCTGCGGAACTCCGTCGCGGTCGCCGACGGCCACCTCGCGGAGGCGGAAGACCGGCTCGGCGAGGGCGAGGCGGCGGCCGCCGCCGAGTCGGTGGACGTGGCGCGGCGCCGCGTCGCCCGGATCGGCGGGGTCGTCGAGGACCTCCACACCCTCGCGCGGTACGCGCGCGATGTCGACGAGTCGACGTTCGTCGACTTCGAGGCCGCGGTGACCGACGCCGCGGCCGCGTCCGAGGCGGACGTGGAGGTGACCGTCGAGGGCGATGGGCGGATACGCGCGGCGCCGACCCGCCTCAAACAGCTGTTCAAGAACGCGTTCGAGTTCGCCGCTTTCAACGAGGCGACCGCCGTGACCGTGACCCTGACCGACGACGGGTTCGCGGTCGCGGACGACGGTCGGTTCACGGGCGACGACGGCGGGGAGCTCCTGTTCGAGTACGAGAGCGCCGAGCCGAGCGCGGAGGCGGGCATGGCGCTGCCGAACGTCCGCGCGCTCGGGCGGGTGGAGGGCTGGAGCGTCGAGCCGGACCGCGGCTACGACGCCGGCGTCAGGTACGCGGTGCGCGGCGCGACCGTCGAGCGGGACTCGGGGCCGGAACCCGCTCCCGGCGAGGACCCGGCGGCGTGACCGGCGGAGGCGACCGGCTCAGTCGCCGTCGACGCGCTCGGCGAACCCGAACCGGGGCTTCACGTCGGTGACCTCGACCGTGAGGGTCTCGCCGACGTCGCCGTCGACGAACAGCGTGTACCCCTCGACGTAGGCGATCCCGTCGCCCTCGTCGCCCTCCTCTTCGACCGTCACCTCGACGCGGTCACCCTCGGCGACCGGCGAGGTCGTGTACCCCTTCGCGACGAGGTACACCTCCGAGGACGAGTCCCGGGAGGCGGGCGGCGAGACGGTCCGCACGTACTGGAACGACTCGCTCACGTCGTCGCGGAAGTCGTCGAGGTCCTGGCCCTGGAACACCTTCACGACGAAGTCGCCGCCGGGCGCGAGCAGCTCGTCGGCGGTGTCGAGCGCCTGCCGCGCGAGGTGGACCGACCGGGCGTGGTCGAGGGAGTACTCGCCGGTCATGTTCGGCGCCATGTCGGAAAGGACCGCGTCGGCGCCGCCCTCGCCGACCGCCTCGCGCAGGTAGTGACGGGTGCGCTCCTCGGTCATGTCGCCGCGGATCGTCTCCACGTCGTGGTCGTCGAACTCGTCGATGCGCTGGAGGTCGACGCCGACGACGGTGCCGCCCTCGCCGACTTCCTCGGCCGCGACCTGGAGCCAGCCGCCGGGCGCGGCGCCGAGGTCGACCACGGTGTCGCCGCGGCCGAGGAGGTCGGCCTCCTCGTCGAGCTGTTTCAGCTTGTAGGCGGACCGGGCGCGGTACCCCTGCTGTTTGGACCGGTTGTAGTAGTCGTCTTTCCCGCTCATGCGTCGGTCACCGCGGCCCGGGAGGGAGCCGCCGAACCCGCGGGCGAATTCGCGCTCATACCCGTAATGATGTGCGCGACCGGGAAATGAACGTCGAATGGCGGTGTTGGCGAGGTAGGGCGGGGACCGCCGCCAGGATTCGCGCCTAACGCCGACGGCTCCATCGCGTCTCGTAACCGCTTGGGGCAGACGTGTCCCCAGAACCGAAACGCCGACCGCTGGACAGCGCTGGCGGCGAGACAGGCAGCCGTCTCCGGGTTAGCTGCGCTAACTGCCAAAATATCTGTTTCTGGGTCTGCCGGCCGTTTTATTGGCCTTCAATCAGATATACAAATGTTTGAATGCCCACCACAGGAGGATCGGTCGGTACCGGGGAGGGGCCGGACACGGAGCTGCGCGCGGAGTTTGTCGAGCGCGACCTCGATCGGCACCTCGCGCTGTTCCACGAGTCGACGGCCACGCAGCTTGATGCCGTGTCTGAGTTCCTTGCGCACGGTCTCGAGGCCGGTCATCGATGCGTGTACCTCGCCGACGCGAACCCCCCGTCGCGGATCGAAGACGCCCTCCGAGAGGCCGGTGTCAATGTCACAGCGCGGACCGCTGCCGGCGACCTCGTCGTCCGCGACGCGTCGGCAGTGTATCTCGACGGCGGATTCGACCTTGACGCCACCGTCTCCGAACTGCGATCCGAGGCGGAACAGAGCGCCTTGGACGGCTACAAGGGGCTTTGGCTCGCCGGGGAGAACACGTGGGCGTTTGACGCCGAGGCATCGTTCGAGCGGATTGTCGACTTCGAGATCGAGTTTGATTCAGCGTGTCCCGATCACCCAGTAACCGCGCTGTGTCAGTACGATCTTCGACGGTTCGACGGATCGGCGGCAGCAAAGGCGTTGCGGACGCACCGACAGGTGATTTACGACCGCGCACTCTGTGAGAATCCTTTCTACGTCCCGCCCGCCGAGTACCGCTCCGGCACAGAGGAACAGACAGATGCCCGGCTCATGTTGGAGCAGGCCCGCGAGCTCGCAGAGAGCAATAAAGAGATCAATCGCCGAGAGCAGCGATTGACTGTCCTCAGCCGGGTGTTGCGGCACAACATCCGCAACGACCTCAACGTCATCCACGGCGTGCTCGACACACTCGTAGAGAGCGAGTCGTTGAGCGATGAGGAAGTCGCTCATGTGACCACAGCATTGAAACACGCGAATGCCGTCGTCGAGACGGCGGAGAAGGCCCGCTACATACAACAGACCATCAGCAACTCGGATGTGGAGCCGACGCCTCTCGGGCAGGTGATCGAGCGGGCGGCCACGGAGGCCCGAGCCACGCACCCAGACGCGCAGGTCCAGACTCCTGAGTCGGTCGACCGCGTCGTTCTCGCAGATGTCAACCTCGACGTCGCGCTCGGAGAAGCGCTCCGAAACGGGATCATCCATCAGGACGGCCCGTCGCCAGAGGTCTCGGTGTCGGTGTCAACGCCGACGAGCGATACGGTCCGAGTCGAGGTCTGGAACGACGGGTCGATACCCGATCACGAGCGGCGGTGTCTCCACGAGGCCGGAGAGACGCCGCTGACACACGGGAGCGGGCTCGGACTCTGGCTCATTCGGTGGATCGTCGAATCGGCCCACGGGAAGGTCGAGTTCGTCGAAGGGGAGGACGACATGACCAGACTGCGGATTGACCTATACCGGATCGCGGACTGACTGCCTGTCAGTTGTCGTCGACCCAGACCCGACCTGACGAACGCCCGCACCCTGACGCCTCGACCGCGAACCCGAGGCCCTCGTAGAACCCCCGCAGGTCGGCGTCGAACGTCGCGGTGACGGCCGCGACCGCGGGGTCCGACGCCCCTCGGTCGAGCGCGGCCGCGACGAGCGCGGCGCCGATCCCTTCCCCTCGGCGCGCCCGCCTGACCGCGACGGCGTCGACGTGGAGTCGGTCCGGGTCGGGTCGCACGGCGACCAGCGCGCCGACGACGCCGCCGGTCCGGGCGGAGCGGGCGACGAGCGCGTCGCCCGCGTCGATCCGGTCGTCGACGGTCGCCGCGTCGGTCGAGAGCATCGCGGCGTCGAGGACCCGGAGGACGTCGAGGCGGTCGCCGGGCGTCGCCGGCTCGACGGTCACGTCCGCGGGCGGGTCGGGGCGGGCCCCCTCGGCGGTCACAGCGGGGCACTCGCGCCCGTCCCGCCCTTGATCAGCCGCAGGACCCGCACCTCCGCGGCGTCGACGACGCGGTCGCCCGGGACCGGCGAGCCGTCGACCAGCGCGGACGCCTCCTGCGGGTGGTAGCCCGCCTCGCGGATCAGGTCGTCGTACGTCGCGTCGGCGGCGAGGCTGTACTCGGCGGTCCCCTCGCCGACGACCTCGACGGTCACGTCCATGGGCGCGGTAGCGGGCGCGGCGGCGTCAATCGCACGGTTCCGGCGGCTCGGCTCAGCCGTCGGCCGGCTCGCGGACGTTCCACGTGTAGAGGAACCACGCGACCGCGGCGCCGACGGCGACCGCCGCCAGCGCGCCGGGCCGCGGGACCGCGCCGGTCCACGCGTCGACGACGAGGAGGCCGGTCGCGGCCGCGGCGACGACGAGCACGCGCGCCGCGTCGCGGGCGAGCGCCGCCTCGCGCTCTGGCGGTAGGTCGCCGTCGTAGCCGGCGATCAGGTCGGCCGCGTCGCCGCGGCGGATCGCCCACGCGAGAAGGAGACAGACCCCGCTGACGTGGCCGATCAGGACGGTTTCGACGATCGCCATGGTTGCTCTCGGTCGCGTCGGCCGCGGCTCAGCCGTCCAGCTCCTCGCGGAGCAGGCCGTTCACCTGGCCGGGGTCGGCGCTGCCGCCGGTCGCCTGCATCACCTGCCCGACGAGGAAGTTGATCGCGCCCTCGTCGCCGTCGTGGTAGTCGGCGACCGCGTCGGGGTTCTCGTCGATGGCGGCCGCGACCGCGGCCTCGACCTCGCCGCTCTCGGCCTTGCCGAGGTCCTCGCGCTCGATGATCGTCTCGGGGTCGTCGCCCTCGTCGAGCATCTCGCGGAGGACGGTCTCCTCGGCGTTCTTCACGGTCAGCTCGTCGGCGGCGACGAGCTCGATCAGGCGCGTGAACTCGTCGAGCCGGCCCTCGACGTCGGTGATCGCCATCTCGCGGTAGTTGAGCTCGCCGAGTAAGTTGTCGGCGACCCACGTCGCCGCGAGGTCGGGGTCGAACTCGCTGGCCACGTCCTCGAAGAAGTCCGCGACCGCCTTCGTGGAGGTGAGCTTCGAGGCCGCCTCGCGGTCGAGCCCGTACTCGTCGCGGAAGCGCTCGCGGCGGGCGTCGGGGAGCTCCGGGATCGCGATCTGCTCTTTCCAGTCGGCCACCTCCAGCGCGGGGAGGTCGCCCTCGCGGAAGTAGCGGTAGTCCTTCTCGGCCTCCTTCGAGCGCATGCCGACGGTGACGCCGCGGTCCTCGTCCCAGTGGCGGGTCTCCTGTTCGATCTCGCGGCCGCGGCGGAGGACGTTCTCCTGGCGGGTGACCTCGTAGGCGAGCGCCTGCTCCGCGCCCTTGTGGCTGGAGATGTTCTTCACCTCGGCGCGGTTCACCTCGTCGAGCGCGTCCGCGTCGATCGTCCCGTCGTCGGCGACGTGTTCGGCGGGGACTAAGGAGACGTTGGCGTCGACGCGCAGGCTCCCGTCGCGGCCGGGGTCGAACACGCCGAGGTACTCCAAGACCTCCTCCAGCTTCGCGAGGAACGCCCGCGTCTCGGCCGGCGAGCGGAAGTCCGGCTCCGTGACGATCTCCATGAGGGGAGTGCCGGCGCGGTTGTAGTTGACGAGGGTGTGGCTCGCCGACTCGATGGAGCCGCCGGCGTGCTGGAGGCTGCCGGGGTCCTCTTCGAGGTGCGCGCGGGTGATCCCGATGGTGCGCGGGTCGCCGTCGACGCGGACCTCCAGTTCGCCCTCGGCGCAGATCGGCGCGTCGTACTGGGTGAGCTGGAAGTTCTTCGGGAGGTCGGGGTAGTAGTAGTTCTTCCGGTGGAACGTGGTCGTCTCGGGGATGTCGGCGTCGATCGCCTTCCCGACCTTCACGGCGGCCTCAACGGCGGCCTCGTTGAGGACGGGGAGCGCGCCGGGCAGCCCGAGGCAGGTCGGGCAGGTGCGCGTGTTCGGCGCCTCGTCCTCGGCGGGCTCCGTCGAGCAGCCGCAGAAGATCTTCGTGTCGGTCTCGAGCTGGACGTGGACCTCCAGCCCGATCACGACTGTCCGGTCCGCCGTCGCGGCCTGCGTGCTCATTACCGGAGCGTTGTGAGCGGGCCGCCTAAATCGTGTCGGGACCGTCGCCGCCGACGCGGACCGGTCGGCCGCGGTCGCGACGCCGCGAGGCACCGCCGCTATCGATTCCGAAAACGCGGAGGGAACGATTATGTGGGGGACGTTCGTAGCAGAGCCGATGACCGACGCGACGAGCCGGGAGGGTACCGAGCCGAACGGGGGCGGCGAGCCGACCGTCTCCCCGGCCCGGCGACGAGAGGCGAGAGGGCCGCGGCCGAGATGACGGCCGCCGACCGCCCCCGCCGCGGACGACCGCGACGCACGCCCCCAACAGATGCCCGGTGAGTCGACCCTTCACCTCGGGGAGCCGGTCGACGCCGCGTGGGGGGCCCTCCCGGAGGGGACCCGGACGGTCCCGCACGGCGGCCGGGAGAGCGACGGCGACGGCGTCGGGTGCCCGGACGCGGTGATCGTCCGGCTGCGCGACGGGGCGGCGGGCGAGCGCGGCCGCGCCGTGCGGGACCGCCTGCGGGCGGTCCGCGACCGCTACCCCGACGCGACGACGCTCGCGTACACCGTCGAAGACGACCCGGACGCGGCGATCGACGCGAGCCGGATCGGGGTCGAGTACGCCTCCGGGCGCCGGCTGGCGGCCGACGGCGAGACGCTCGCGGACCGCCTCGGCGCCGGGAGCGAGGACCGTCGACCCGACGACACGCTGCGTCGGGAGCGCGAGGCCGCCCTGGAACCGTTCATTCGGATCGTCTCGGACCGGACCACCGACCTCGACGAGAAGCTCGACGAGCTGTTGGCGCTGGGCCGCGACCGGCTCGACCTCTCCATCGGCTACTCCTCGCGGGTCGAGGGCGACCGCATCGAACTCCGACAGTACAGCGACGGGACCGGGACGGTGGCGTCGCTCGCCGAGGACGCGCTCGACGACGACGGGACGCTGCCGCTGGACCTGACCTACTGCAAGCGGACGGTCCGGAGCGACGACGTGGTCGCGTTCACCGACCCCGAGGCCGCGGGCCTCGGCGACGACCCGTCCTACGAGGCGTTCGGCTTCGGCAGCTACGTCGGCGGCCGTGTCGTCGTCGACGGCGAGACGTTCGGGACGCTCTGTTTCCTCGACCCGGAGCGACGCGACCGACCGTTCGACGAGCGCGAGCGGCTGTTCGTCGAGCTGCTCGCAGACTGGCTGGGGCGGGCGCTCGAACGGCGAGTCGCCCGCGAGGAGCGCGAGGCGGCCGTCGACCGATTCGAGGAGACCCTCGAACGGATCGACGACGCCTTCTTCGCGCTCGACGACGACTGGCGGTTCACCTACGTCAACGAGCGGGCCGCGGCGCTGTTAGAGCGCGACCCGGACGAGCTGCTCGGCGCCGACGTCTGGGCGGAGTTCCCGGCGGCGATAGGCGAGGAGTACGAGACGAACTACCGGCGGGCGATGGAGACGCAGGAGTCCGTCTCCTTCGAGAGCTACTACGAGCCGCTGGACCTGTGGACCGAGGTGACCGCGTATCCCTCGCCCGACGGGCTCTCCGTGTTCTTCGCGGACGTCACGGACCGGAAGCGCCGCGAGCGGATCCTCGAACGGCTCCTCGGCACCGTGGAGGGCATTCAGCGGGCCGACGGGAGGGAGGCCGTCGCGGACCGGCTGATCGAGGCCGCCGACGAGGTGCTGGGCTACGAGATCAGCGGCGTGCGGCTGTACGACGCCGACGCGGACCGGCTCCGGCTGGTCGCGACGAGCGACGGCGTCGGCGACCGGTTCGCCGACAGCCGCGGGCCGCGCCGCCCCGGCGAGGGGTTCACCGGCGGGGTGTTCGAGGCGGGCGACTCGCGGGTGATGGACGACATCGAGGCGCTCGGCGACGGGCGCTCGTACCACGGGATGCGCTCCGTCGCGGCGGTCCCGCTCGGCGCTCACGGCGTGGTCATCGTCGGCGCCGTCGAACCGGACGCCTTCGGCGAGGACGACGTCGCCGTGCTCGAACTGCTGGCGACGAACGCGGTCGCGGCGATGGACGCCGCGGACCGCCGCCGCCGGCTCCGGACCTACGAGGACGCGCTGAAGAACGTCGACGACATGGTGTGCGTGCTCGACGGCGACGGCGCCGTCACGTACGCCACCGCGCCGTTCGTCGCGTGGTTCGGGGCCGACGACCGCGACGAGGTCGTCGGGGAGCGGCTCGACGCGCTCGTCGACGCGGCCGACGCGCCGCTGGTGGCCGACGCGGTCGGGGCGCTCACCGACTCGACGGCCGACGCCGGCGGGGGTCCCGAGCCGGCCCGGACGATCGAACTGACCGCCGAGCGCGAGGGCGACCCGCGGCCGCGGCACGGCCAGTTGCGGCTGTCGCGGCTCTCCGACCACGGGGGCGGCGTCGTCGGGTCGCTGAGCGACACGACGGACCTCCGGCGGACGCAGACCGAGCTGTCGACGGAGCGCGACCGCTTCCGGCGGCTGTTCGACCGGATCCCCGACCCGGTGATGGAGGTCGTCTTGGAGGACGACGAGACGGTGATAGACGGGGTCAACCCCGCGTTCGAGCAGCAGTTCGGCGCGGACGAGGCGTCGCTCCGCGGCCGGACGATCGGCGCGTTGGACATCCAGGACGACCGGCTGGGGGACAGCGATCGCGGCGGCGACGAGGAGGCGGACCTCGACGCGATGGTCCGCGAGCGCGGGTTCGCGACGCGCGAGGTCCGCCGGCAGACCGTGGACGGCCCGCGGGAGTTCCTCTTCCGCGGGTTCAGCTACGAGACGGAGGGGACCCGTCGGGCGTTCGGGATCTACACGGACATCACCGACCGGAAGCGCCGCGAGCGGTACGTGCGGATCGTCAACCGGATCCTCAGGCACAACGTCCGGAACGAGCTGAACGTCGTGTTCGGCTTCGCCGGCGAGATCGCCGACCGCAGCGACGACGGGCAGGTCAGCGACTTCGCGGAGCGGATCGAGGCCACGGGCAAGCGGCTGGCGGGCGTCGCCGACGGCGCCACCACGCTCCGCCGCGTCGTGGAGGAGGGGTACGTGACCGACCCGGACGCGGTCGACGTGGCCGAGGTCGTCGAGGCGGTCGCGTCGAAGCACGCGGCCGAGCGGCCAGACGCCCGGATCACCGCCGACGCGCCGGCGGGGATCGCGGTGCGCGGCGACGACCGCCTCTCGGTCGCGGTCGACCACCTCGTGGAGAACGCCGTCGAGCACGGCGGGGACGCCCCGCGCGTCGCGGTGACCGCCGAGATCGACCCCGACGACGGGGTCGTGGCGGTGCGCGTCGCCGACGACGGCCCCGGGATCGCGGCCGCGGTCCGGAACGTGATCACCGGCGACAGCGAGGTGACGCAGCTACGGCACAACACCGGCGTCGGGCTGTGGATCGCCGCCTGGGTCGTGGAGGCGTACGGCGGCGAGATCCGGTTCGGCCCCGGCCTCGACGGCGAGGGGACGACGGTGACGCTCGTGCTCCCGGCGGCGGAGCGGAGCGGGCCGGGGCTCGCCGGCGGGGACGAGCGGTAGCCCTCCGCGTTCCGACCCGTTTATTGTCGGCGGCGGTCCGTCTCCGTGTATGACCGACGACGACCGACGACGCGAGCTGATCGCCGCGCTCACCGCGGCCGACGCCGTCCGGTTCGGCGAGTTCGAACTGTCCCACGGCGGAACGAGCGACTACTACGTCGACAAGTACCTCTTCGAGACCGACCCGGACGCCCTGACGCTCGTCGCCGAGGCGTTCGCCGACCGGCTCGCGGATGCGGACGCGAAGCTGGCGGGCGTCGCGCTCGGCGCGGTCCCGCTGGTGGCCGTCACGGCCGCGGAGCTCGGCCGCCCGTACGTCATCGCGCGCAAGCAGGCGAAGGAGTACGGCACGGGCAACCGGATCGAGGGACGGCTCGACGACGGCGAGGAGGTCGTCGTCATCGAGGACATCGCCACGACGGGGCAGTCCGCGGTCGACGCGGTCGAGGCGCTCCGCGAGGCGGGCGCGACCGTGGACCGCGTGCTGGTCGTCGTCGACCGCGAGGAGGGCGCCGCGGACCTGCTCGAAGAGCACGACGTGGAGCTGGAGTCGCTGCTCACGGCGACGGAGCTGCTGGCGGAGCGGGACGCGGAGTGACCGGGGCGGCGCGGCGCTGAGGCGCCTCAGGCCTCCGGCGGCTCGACCGTCGGCACCGCGACGCGGTCGAGCACGTCGGCGATCACGTCGCGCTCGTCGACGTCGTTGACGGCGGCGTCGGGCGTCAACACGAGCCGGTGGGCGAGCGTCGGCTCCGCGACCCGCTTCACGTCGTCCGGCGTGACGAACTCGCGGCCGGCGAGGACGGCGGCCGCGCGGGCGGTCTCGAAGAGCCGCTGGGTACCGCGGGGGGAGACGCCGGCCTCGACGCGGCGGTCCTCGCGGGTCGCCCGCGCCAGCGCCGCCGCGTAGCGCAGCAGGTCGTCGTCGACGCGGACCGACTCGGGCACCTCCCGCAGCGCCGCCACGGCGTCGGGGTCGAGCACGCGGTCGACGGTCGGCGACTGCTCGACGCGCCCGGCGCGGCGCCGGAGCAGTTCCAGCTCGCCGTCCTCGTCGGGGTAGCCGATGGAGGTCTTGATCGTGAAGCGGTCGAGCTGGGCCTCCGGCAGCGGGAACGCGCCCTCGCTCTCGACCGGGTTCTGGGTCGCGATGACGTAGAACGGGCTCGGCAGCGCGTGGGTGTCGCCGTCGACGGTCACCTGGCCCTCCTCCATCGCCTCCAGCAGCGCCGCCTGCGTCTTCGGCGGTGCGCGGTTGATCTCGTCGGCGAGGACGACGTTCGCGAAGATCGGCCCCGGCGAGAACGAGAAGGAGCCGTCGCGCTCGTCGAACACGTTGGTGCCGGTGACGTCGGCCGGGAGGAGGTCGGGGGTGAACTGGATCCGGGAGAACTCTAAGCCGAGCGCGGTCGCGAACGAGCGCGCCGAGAGGGTCTTGCCGGTGCCGGGCACGTCCTCCAGGAGGACGTGGCCGCGGGCGAGGATACCGAGCGTGACGCGGTCGAGGAACTCGCGGTCGGCGACGACGGCGCCGCCGACCTCGTCGACGACGCGGGAGCAGGCGTCGGCCGCTTCGGGGACGTCCATACCGACCGCACGGGAGCCGGGCCGAAAAGCGTTGCCGGAACCGGAGACCGCGGGGGGACGGGGGCGCCCGGCCCCCGGCGCGGTCGCCGGCGATCGGGGCACCGCGCCGCGGGCGCGATCGAAACGCATAACAGCGGAACCGGCCAACCGGAGAGTGAGCCGAGGTAGCCTAGCCTGGCCAAGGCGGTAGATTCGAAATCTACTGTCCATTCGGACACCGGAGTTCAAATCTCCGCCTCGGCGCTTCTCTCAGCCCAATTCGGCGAGCGACGGCGCCGTCACCTCATAACCGAGCGGGACGGAGCGACCGCGCTACGCGGTCTCCGTCGACCGCGCTACGCGATCAGCGCCGCCGCGAGGAACATCCCGCCTGCGGCCGCGGGCGGGATGGTGAGGTTGTCGTCGACGGCGACGCCGCGGATGAGCGGCGGGAGTCCGTCGGCGATCGCGGCGGGGATCGCGCCCGCGAGCGCGACGATCACGCCGGGGTCGGGACCGAACTCGGGGATGGCGTACGGGACGGCGATCCCGAAGCAGACGAACACCATCGCCGCCACCACCGAGAGGCGCTTCGGCTCCGTCGCCGCGTTCTCGCCGAGGCCGCCGCTTATCGGGTCACCGATCGAGAGCATCCACATCGCGGGCACGGCGAACACCGGCGCGAAGAGGAGCGCGGTGCCCGCCATGCTCACCTGGTACAGCGCGTAGCCGGCGACGCTGTCGGACTCGTACTCCCTGACCAAGGCGTCGTACAGCGGGTCGAGCGGGCCGACCGACCCCGAGAGTCGGAGCGTTTCGAGGACGGCCGCGACGGCGACGCTCACGAGGAGCAGCCGGCCGGTCGTCCGCCACGAGATCCAGCCCAGCAGGTACGGGACCGGATAGAGGGTGCCGCTCGCGTGGACCAGCCGCCGCTCGAACTCCACGCGCTCGCGCCACGCCGCGGCCGGGAGCGTCACGCCCTCAGTTCCCCGCGGTCTCGACGTCGGTGTCGACCGCGTCGTACCGGTCCGCGACCGCGGCGAACGGCTCGCCCTCGCGCAGCGCGGTCAGCTCGGCGGCCAGGTCCGCGACGGGGATCCGGACCTGCGCCGCGGAGTCGCGCTCGCGGAGCGTGACGGTGTCGGGGCCATCGCCCTCGATGCCGTCGCGGTCGACCGTGACGCAGAACGGCGTGCCGACCTCGTCCTGCCGCCGGTACCGGCGGCCGATCGAGCCGGAGTCGTCGTACGCGACTGCGAGCCCCGCCGCGCGGAGGTCGGCCGCGACCTCGTCGGCGAGCGCCGTGAGGCGGTCGTCGTTGGTGACGAGCGGGAAGACGGCGGCGTCCTGCGGCGCGACCTCGGGCGCTAAGGAGAGGTACGTCCGCTCCTCGCCGTCGACCTCGTCGGTCTCGTAGGCGTGCGCGAGCAGCGTCTGGACGGTCCGCCCGACGCCGAACGACGGCTCGACGACGTGGGGCGTGATGTGCTCGCCGCTCTCGGTCACCTCCTCGACGGAGAAGTCCGCGACGTCGGCGTCGACCTCGCGCGGTTCGCCGTCCACGTCGACGGTCACCGTCTCGCCGTCGAAGGCGTCGGGGTCGCGCTCGGCGAGCGCTTCGAGCGCGTCCGCGACCGCGGCGGCGTCGCCGCCGAACTCGGGCCCCAGCACGGACATGTCGGGGTCGACCGTCGCGCGCTCGACCGTCTTCGGCTCGTCGTAGCGCTTGAACACGGTGAACGCGTCGTCGCCGTACTCGTCGTGTTTCGAGAGGTCGTAGTCGCCGCGGTACGCGAAGCCGGCGATCTCGATCCAGTCGCCGTCGACCTCGCTCTCCGCGTCCCAGCAGTCGGCCGCGTAGTGGGCGCGCTCGCCGGCGAGGTGCTGGCGGAACCGGAAGCGGTCGAGGTCGACGCCGACGCGCTCGTACCACTCCTGGGCGACGCCGAGGTAGTAGCCGACCCACGGGGAGCCGATGACGCCCTCGTCGACCGCCTCGCCGACCGTCGTGTCGAGGTAGTCGCCGTCGTCCGCCTCCTGCTCGGTCGCGGGGTACAGCCGGACCTCCACGTCGCGGACGCGGTCGAGCGGCGGCTCGTCTTCCTCGGGGTCGATGAACTGCTCTAGCTCGGCCTGCGTGAACTCGCGGAGCCGGAGGAGCCCGCCGCGCGGCGAGATCTCGTTGCGGTAGGCGGGGCCGATCTGGGTGATGCCGAACGGGAGGTTCCCGCGGGCGTACTCCTTCAGCCGCGGGAACTCGACGAAGATCCCCTGCGCGGTCTCAGGGCGGAGGTAGCCGGGCTGGGCGTCGCCGGGACCGATGTCGGTCGCGAACATGAGGTTGAACGCCTCGACCGGCTGGCCGGCGAGCTCGGTGCCGCAGGCCGGGCAGGCGATGCCGGCGTCGGTGATCAGCTCGGCGACCTCCTCGCCGGGGAGCGCCTCGGCGTCCTCGACGTCGGTGGCGTCCTCGACGAGGTGGTCGGCGCGGTGGGACTCGCCGCACTCGGGGCACTCGACGAGCATGTCGTCGAACCCCTCCAGGTGGCCGGATGCCTCGAAGACGGCCTCGGGCATCACCGTCGGCGCCTCGATCTCGCGGTTCCCCTCGCGGATGGTGAACCGGTCGCGCCACGCGTCCTCGACGTTCCGCTTGAGGGCGGCGCCCTGCGGGCCGAACGTGTAGAAGCCGGCGGTGCCGCCGTACGCGCCGTTCGAGCCGAAGAAGAACCCGCGGCGCTTCGCGAGTTCGGCGAGCGCGTCCGCGGCCATCTACAGCCCCTCCAGCAGGTCCACGTCCCGGACGATCCCGTCGAGGTCCGTGCCGGAGACGAGCGGGACCTGCTCGATGTCGTTGCTGATGAGCTCCTGAGCGACCTCCCGGGCCGTCCGCGTGGCGTTGACCGTGATCAGGTCCTCGGTCATGAAGTGGCGGACCGCCTCGGCCGGGATCTCGACGTTCCGGGTGGGGAGGTAGCGCGCGCCGGTCGCCTTGATCCCCTCCCAGGACCACTCGGAGTCCTCCTCGGCGATCGAGTCGCCGGTGCTCGCCTCCCCCTCGACCACGCGGGCGACCTCCAGGATGTCGACCTCGGTGAGCATCCCCGCGACAGCGGCCTCGTCGTCGAGGACGACCGCGTACGGAACCCCGGAGAGCCCGATCTCGCGCTCGGCGACCGGCAGCGGCGTGCCGGCGTGGGTCGCGTTGACCGCGCGCGTCGCGAGCTCGCCGACCCGGGTGTCCCCGTCGACCTCGCCGCGGGCGATCGCCCGCACCACGTCGGTGACGGTGAGGATGCCGACGAGCTCGTCGCCGTCGACCACGGGGAGCCGCCGGGACCCCTCCGCGACCATCGTCCGGGCGGCCTCGACCATGTCGTCGTCGGCCGCGACGGTCGGCACCTCGCGCATCAGCAGCGCGAGCTGGTCCTCGTCCGGCTGCTCGATCAGGTCGTCGCGCGTGACGAGCCCGCGGTACACCTCGTCGCCGTTGACATCTTTCACGACAGGAACCGAGGAGAAGCCGTGCTCCTGGATGTACTCCAACACGTCGTTGCGGCTCCCGGGGATCTCGACGACGACGAGCTCCGACCGGGGCGTCATGGCGTCTGCGACGTTCATGCCCGTCATTCAGCGTGACACCTCTTGTATACTGCGAAGGTGGGCGGAGACGGACCGCGTGGCGCACGGCGGAAAGGCCGGCCGCGCGGAGACGCGCAGAGCCGGAATCCCGGCGCGGAAGCCCCCGGCGCGGGAGCACCCGGCGAGCCGATGAGAAACTCGACACGTTCGAGCACATCGTCGGCCGAGGGGCCGCGTATCGGGAGATACGTCGGCCGGCGGTCCCGGGAAACTCGGATCTGACGGCGGATTCCGGTCGGGTTCGCAACTCTTATACGTACTGTGAACTATTCACAACCATGTCACGGAGTTCCACTCCTTGGGACGACCCGGACCCCGACCGCCGTCGGACGGCGCTGCCGACGGACCCGGCGCTCGACGCCGCCGAGGCGCCGGACGTGATGGCGTCCATCGACTCCTCGTCGTCGCGACCGGAGCTCGTCATCGCGGACGTCTCGCGGGAGGACGCGTGGGTGTCGGTCGACGAGACCGACGCGACCGTCCTCGAAGAGTGGTGTTGAGCGCGTAGCGGCCGCGGACGCCACCCGCGCCGGACCCTTTTGATAGTTCGTCTACCCCTACCGGAGCCCCCGCGCCGCCTCCCAGCCGCGGATCAGCGACCCGACGGTCCGGCACGTCGGAACCGCCACGGCGTGACGCGCCGCTCGGTCGGCGATCGCCCCGTAGACGGCGTCGACCTCGGTCCGGCGGCCGTTCGCCACGTCCTCGCACATCGACGACCGGTTCGCGGCGGTGCGATCGGCGACGCGCTCGACGGCCGCGACCGCCCGGTCGTCGGCGAGGTCGACCCCGACCGCCCGGGCCGTCGCGGCCGTCTCGCGGGCGGCCTCGCGGGCGACCTCGCCCGCCGGGCCGTCCAGCGTCGGCCCGTTCTCGGTCCGCGCGAGCGCGGAGGGGCCGTTGATCCCGGCGTTGACCGCGAGCTTCTCGAAGCGGCGGACCGGCATGTCCTCGGCGACGACCGCCTCGATCCCGGCCGCCTCGAAGGCGGCGCCGACCCGCGCGGCCGCCGGGCTCGGGCCCCCGGAGAGCGCGCCGACCACCACCTCGCCGACGCCGGTACAGGTGACCCGGCCCGGCTTCGCGAACCGGGCGCCGTAGGTCGCGGTGCCGGCGAGGACCGTCGCGTCGAGCGCGGCGACCAGCCGCTCCTCGGTGAGCCCGTTCTGGAGCGAGCAGACCGCCTCGTACTCGCCGGTCGCGAGCGCCCGGGCGGCCGCGTCGGTGTCGTACGCCTTCGTCGTGACGAGGGCGAGGTCGGCGGCGCGGTGCCGCCCGTCGGTGAGCGCGCGAGGGGCGACGCGGGCGTCGATCTCGCCGTCGATCCGGAGGCCGTCCTCCCGGATCGTCCGCATGTGCGGGTCGCGGCCGACGAGCGTCACGTCGTGTTCGCGCGCCAGCAGCCCGCCCACGAGGCTCCCGAGCGCGCCGGCGCCGTAGACGAGCACCTCCATACCGACGGCGACGGGCGCCGGCTGAATAGTGGTGACGGTGGGGCGGGTCGGCGCCGACCGCGCCGTCCGCCTCAGCCCTTCAGCCCGCTTCCGGTCAGCGGCACGACCACGTCCTCGTCGGGCCCGATCTCGCCGCGGTCGCGGAGGGTCCGCAGCGCGGCGGGAGCGACCGCGCAGGTCGGCTCCGTGTAGAACCCGGCGGCGTGGAGCCGGTCGAGTTCGCGGGTCGCGGCCGCCTCGGTGACCGCGACCGCGTCGCCGTCCGTCGCGTCGGCGGCAGACAGGATCTCGCGGTCCCGGACCGGCTCGGCGATCTGGATCCCGTCGGCCGCGGCGTTGACGACTCCCTCCGGATCGGCGGCATCCGGGCCGTGGAGCGCCCGGACGATGGGCGCGACGCCGGCCGCCTGCGCGCCGTAGAGCCGGGGGACGGAGTCGGTCCAGCCGGCCCGTTCGAGCCGCCGGAACCCGCGGTAGGCGCCGAGGAAGAGCGTCCCGTGGCCGAGCGGCGTCACGACCGCGTCGGGGGCGTCCCAGCCGCGCTGGTACGCGATCTCGTACGCGACCGTGGCGGTGCCCTCGAAGAACGCCGGGTTCCAGGCGTGGCTGGCGTACCAGGCCGGGTCGTCGTCCCCGTCGGCGGCCGGGCCGCCGGCGTCGCCCGCGGGGTCGTCTCCGCTTCCGTCGAGCGCCGCGACGCACGCCTCGGTCACGTCCCGCCGACTCCCCTCGATCCGGACCGGCTCGGCGCCGGCGCGACGGATCGCCGCGAGCTTCGACTCCTTCGCGTCGGCCGGGACGTAGACCTCGGCGTCGATCCCGGCGCGGGCGGCGTAGGTCGCGACCGCGGCGCCGGCGTTGCCGGAGGAGTCCTCGACGACGCGCTCGACGCCCAGCTCGCGGGCCCGTGTCAGCGTCGTCGTCGCGCCGCGGTCCTTGAACGAGCCGGTCGGGAAGACGTACTCCAGCTTGAACGACGCGTTCCACGGGGCGGCGTCGCCGTCCGCGTTCGCCGCGGCTCCGCGGCCCCGGTCGGCGTCGACGAGCGGCGTCAGCCCCTCGCCCAGCGTCACCCGGTCAGCGGGGTCGTCGCCGACGGCGAGGAAGCCGTCGAACGCCCACAGGCCGTCGCGCGCGTCGAACGACTGGGGGTCGGGCGCGGGACCGTCCGGAATCGGAGCCTCGGCGAAGTCGAGGGGGGCGCCGCACCGGCAGCGCCAGCGGTCGCGGTACGTCTCGCCGCACTCGGGGCAGCGGAGGGCGCGCACTCCCTCGCTCGATCCGTCGGGGGAACCCATCAGTACTCGTCGACGTTGGTGCCGATCGAGCAGACGTACTCGCCGGCGGCCACCTGCGGGAGCCGGCGCGTCCGCCAGAAGATCCCGTCCGTGTCGGCGGTGACGCGGCCCTCCAAGGCGCCGAAGGTGTCGGTCACCTCGAAGAGGACGTCACCGGCCGAGACGCGCTCGCCGAGTTCGCGCTCGAAGCGGACCAAGCCGCCGGCGGGCGAGCCGTACTGGTCAAAGCCGCGGGCGCGCGTCTGCGAGTCGAGGGCGGCGTCGCCGTCGAGGAACCCGTAGTGCCGGAGCACGTTGAACACGCCCTCGACGCCGTACCGGATCGACTCCTCGTCCCAGCCGACACAGCCGCCGAGCTCGGGGTCGACGGTGGGGATCCCGTGTTCCGGACCGGCCCGGGCGAGCTGGCCGTCCGGGCCCTTGATGTCGAGGACGTGCCCGCAGCCGAACGCCTTCGCGAGCTCTAAGCAGTCGCCGTGGAGGCGGTGGCGGACGCCGCAGCGGACGCGCGTCTCGTTTATCATCCGGCTCGTCGACCCCTGGTGGAGGTCGAGGATGTAGTCGGCGCGCTTGGCGACCTGGAACGTCTCGTGGGCGATCCGCTCGCTCGTCGTCCCGTCGGCGTCGCCGGGGTAGCCGCGGTTCATCTTCCGGTCGTCGACCGGGTTCCGGTGTTCCGCCGCCTGGAACGCGAAGTGGTTCACGATGCCGACGACGAGGACCGACCCGGACAACTCGGTCGGGTCGAGGCGCGGGACGACGCGGTTGACGACGCCGAGCCCGTTCAGCTCGTCGCCGTCGCTCACCGCCTGGACGTACAGCGTCGGCCCGTCGGCCGCGCCGTTGACCGCGGCGACCGGCAGCCGGACGGGGCTCCCGTCCCGCATCTCCCCCACCTCGAGACGGCCCGTGTCCGTCTCGCCCGGAGCGGCGCGGGCCGTTCCCAGCGTTATCATTACGCGGAGGTGGGGCGGCCGGGACTTTATCCGTTCGGTCCGCGGCGATCCGACCGACGCAAGCTTTATCGCCGCTTTCGCCCAACCGGACGGTACCAACCCCCGCGGCGTCTGTCCCCGTCCGACCGAACGGCGGCCGCGGAGCCCCCATGAGCATCGACATCGACCCGCTGCGCGAGGCCGACGGGATCACCGTCACGGACCACATCGAGAACACCCAGTTCGAGGTGTACACCGACCGGCCGGTCGAGCCGCGACGACGGCCGGAGTCGGACCACTACTTCCCGGTTGACGCCAGCGTCGCCGTCGAGACCGGCGCGATCGAGATCCCGCGCGTCGCGGTCGTCGAGACGCGCGCCGGCGACGGGACGCTGCTCACCCACGGCGACTGCTACACGATGCCAGACGGGACGTACCACGTCGGGATCAACCCGGCGCCGACGAAGCTGTACCTCACCTTCGACGCCGGCTTCTCCGTCTCGACGACCGACCGGACCACCCGGATCGACCTCGACACGCCGGGAACAGTCGGGCTCGGCTTCCGGTCGCTCCACCAGACGCCGGCGGGGACGATCACCGCGCCAACCGACCCCGAGTCGCTGATGGGCGCCGTCTCGCTGCTCGGCTCCGCGCTCCAGACGACCAGCCCCGAGCGGTCGTTCCCCACGCTGCGGGGCCACCCGCCGCTGATCGAACCCGGCGACGAGTTCCGCGTCCCCGAGCGGGTCGAGCCAGTGGACAGCGGCGTCCGGATCGTCGTGCCGCCCGAGTACCGCTACCTCTACCCAGTCGTCTCGCTGGCGTACTACTTCGCGGCCGACGTGGTGCCGGGCGACGAGCCGCGGATCGAGGGCGACGAGTGGACGTACCCGCTCGAACCCGGCTTCGAGGCGCGGACCGCCCAGGTGCTCAGGCAGTCGTTCCACATGGACTGTCTCGCCCGCACGGAGGGGTTCTACCCGGTCGACCTCCACGAGCGCGAGACGACCGGCCTCGACCTCGACTGGGGGCGGCTGTACGACCTCCCGCTCGCGGAGCGGCTCGGCGAGTACCTCGACGTGCCCTTCGAGGCGGTCGAGCCAGAGCTGCCACAGTGGACTCTGACGACGGACGTCCGGCCCGACCCGGAGAACGTGGAGATGCTCCCGTTCGTCGCGGGCGAGCTGTCCATCGTTCGCTCGCCGGAGACCGTCACGCCGGTGGAGGATGACGGAGGAGTCGGCGTCGGCTTCCTGGGCGGCGCGGACCGGAGTTCCGCGCGGGCGACGCGGCGGGAGGTCCCGGCCGGCGGCGTCGGTCTCGGGGACGACGAGTTCGTGCGCGGCGGCGCGAGCGCGGCGGTCACCCGCGGCGCGGACGCCTCCGCGGAGCGCGGCGCCGTCGCCGCCCAGACCGACTTCGTCCGGCCGGAGCCGGTCGACACCGTCGAGCACGCGTGGGTCGGCGACGGCGTTCCGCTCGACGCGAACAAGGCGACGCTCGACGCGTACCACCGCCGGCTCGAAGCGGGTCAGGTCGAGCAGTCGCGCATCTCGGTCCTCGTCGTCTGTAACGACGAGCAGATGCGCGAGGAGGGTAACGTCGCCGACCTCTACGGGCTCCGCGACATGGTCCAGTTCGACATCGAGGTGCGCCACGACCTCACGCGCGCGGAGATGCGCGAGGCCCTCGAATCCGACGTGGACTTCCTCCACTACATCGGGCACGTCGACGACCGCGGGATGCAGTGCGCGGACAGCTACCTCGACCTGACCGACGAGGACCTCGAGATCGGCGTCAGCGCCTTCCTGCTCAACGCCTGCCAGTCCTACCAGCAGGGCGAGGCCCTGGTCCACCGCGGCTCGCGCGGCGGCATCGTCACGCTCTCCGACGTGGCGAACTCGCCCGCGACGACGCTCGGCCGGATCATCGCCCGCCTGATGAACAGCGGGTTCAACCTCCGCACCGCGCTTCACGTGGCGAAGCGCGAACTGATCACCGGCCACCAGTACATCGTGGTGGGGGACGGTGGGACGACGATCTGTCGGAGCCGAGGGGGCATTGCTACTGTGATGGATGTGAATTCGGCTGGTGCGATGTGGGATATTAGTGTTCGTACGTATCCCGTTGGACCGTACGGAGTCGGAACGCTATACAGTCCCACAATTGACGGTATTGATATGAATTACGTAGTTCCTTCTAGAGCAGAATTGTCAGATATAACTACAGATCAGCTTTGTAATGTACTGGATCTCGGAATTATACCCGTTTTTTACGAGGACGAGCTACGCTGGAGTGACGAGGGTCTACCAGACTAAGGCCCCGGGTTTGTCTGGACGACGTTCGCCGCCGCAGGGGCTGCCTGCGTCAGCAGCAGCATCGCAGTGAACAGGACGCCGGCCATTTTCGGGTGCTCTGCCACGTATTCCGCGACACTTTCGTGCATATTCGAAAAGTATCAGGATAAATAAATATTGAGATTGTTCTACGGTTGGATTATAGAGATATTTGAACTACAAATTAGTTGTATTAAATAAATTTGGCCGCTAAAACCCGAGAAATTGACCGTTCTATCCCGATCGACAACGACCGAAAACCGCCGCTCTCGCGGCAGTTACTGAAGACCGCGTTTTTTCACCGCCCGGCGCGCAACGGACCGTGCCATGACCGACATCCAAGCGGCGATCCGGGAGGCGTTCGAGCACACGGAGTACGACCTCGGCGACGTCGCGGTCAACCGCCGACAGGTCCGCGTGCCGGTCATTCAGGAGGGCGCCGACCCCGACGCGCTGCGGGCGGTAATCGAGGAGGCGCTCGGCGCGGACGCGCTCGCGGCCGTGACCGTGACCACGGAGCGCATCGCCGGCGAGGACACCGTCGGCACCGTCGTCTCGTTCCGCTACCGGGACTGAGCGACGGGAGCGCGCGGGTCGCGGCGACCGCCGCGAGGACGCGGTACGGTTAACACGGCGGTACCCGTACACACGGATCGTACGATGACGGCCGAGGACGGACACGACGGCGCACAGTACCTCGCCGGCTCGCCCGTTCGGGTCGCGATACTCCGGGCGCTGCGCGAGGAGCCGCGGCGTCCGGCCGAACTGACCGACGCGGTCGACGCGACCCGAACGACGGTTCAGCGGATCCTCGGAGGGTTCCGCGAGCGGAACTGGGTCGTGAAACGCGACGCCGACTACCGGGTGACGCCGACCGGAGTACGCGTTCACGACGCGTACGAGGCGCTCCTGACCGAGGTGGAACGCGGCGAGCGCTACGGGCGGTTCGCCGAGACCGTCGAGCGCGTCGGCGTCGACTTCCCGCCGGAGGGGATCCCCGACAGCGACCTCACGGTGGCGTCCGATCAGAACCCGCTGGCGGTGGTCGACCGGCTCACGGACCTCCTGCGTGAGAGCCGCGGCGCCGAGATCCGGGCCGTCTCCCCGGTCGTCCTCCAGCAGTTCAACGACGCGGCGGCCGCGGCGCTGGACGGCGGCGCGGACGTGGAACTGATCATCGACCGCGACGTCGCCGACGCGTCGGTCGCGGAGTTCGGTCCGGCGACGGACCGCGCCCTGTACGACGACGACGCGACGGTGTACGTGAGCGCCGAGCCGATAGAGTACGGGCTCGTCCGGTGCGGCGACGTCGCGTGCGTGGCCGCGTACGACGAGCGGAACAACCCGCGATGCGTGCTCGAATCGACGGACGAGACCGTCGTCGACTGGGTCGACGAGGCGTTCGCGTCGCTTCGGGACGAGGCGACGCCGCTCGCCGCCGTCGTCGAACGCGTCTGAGAAGCCGGCTACGCGTCGTCGGTCGTCGCGGTCTCCTCGGCCGCCGCGTCGGCCGCGTCGTCGTCCGGGTCGAAGTTCGCGGGAACGACCGTCGGGTGGTCGATGCCGACGGAGGGTGTGGTGGCGCTCATGGCTCTACGTGACGATACGCGACTCACACCCTAAAAATTACCCATGGGCATAACGCATCCGGCCGCGGGCGGCGGATACGTCCCGGTTATCCGGCCGTTACGCGAAGTGCTCGTCGTACAGGTCCTGGGCGTGCTCGATGGCGTCCTTCGCCGCGGCCTTGTCCTCCCAGCCGAGCGTTTCGACCTCCTTGCCGGCCTCGAGGTTCTTGTAGGTCGCGAAGAACTCGTCTATCTCGTCGAGGGTCTGCTGCGGGATGTCCTCGAGGTCCTCGATGTGGTCGAACCGCGGGTCCTCGGTCGGCACCGCGATCACCTTGTCGTCCTGCTCGCCGTCGTCGTCCATCTTCATCAGGGCGACCGGGCGGGCCTCGACGACGCAGCCGGGGAACGTCTGGTCCTCGACGAGCACCATCACGTCGAAGGGGTCCTCGTCGTCGTAGTACGACTGCGGGATGAAGCCGTAGTCGTACGGGTAGTGGACGTTCGAGTGGAGCACGCGGTCCAAGACGACGCCCGGGATGTCCTTGTCGTACTCGTACTTGTTGCGCTCGCCTTTGAGACACTCGACGACGGCGTAGATCTCGTCCGGCGCGTTCGGTCCCGTCTCGAGATCCTCCCAGAGGTTGACCATGTGCCCGAAGATGGGTCGAAGTCGGGCAAAGTCCTTTCGGGATCGCCTGAGCCGGGGGACGCGCGACGCGACGGGAACGCCGACCCGCGGCGCCGATTCGGCCCCGTCAGGCGTCGAACCCCGGGTTTCGATCGCGAACCGAAACGGCGCTGTGACCGACGGATCGTCGGTCCACTCGGCGCGAACGGAATCGATCGGTCGAACGCAGTCCGCCGGCGGATAGCACGGATGTCCGCCGAGAGACCGTCGGTACCGAGAGATCCGGACAACCGTTGGGGGTTACGCATCGCAACGATCGTGAATGTTGAGAAAGACTATAAGTTCGGGCCCCTTTCCATTACGCATGTCAGAGGCACAAACAGTCACTGATGAATCGAGGGCGGCGAGCGATCTCACGGCGTTCCAGCAGAACATCCTGACCATCCTGGCCGAGGAGCCGATGTACGGTCTCGCCATCAAGCGGGAGCTGGAGGCGTACTACGGCTCCGAAGTGAACCACGGCCGCCTGTACCCCAACCTCGACGACCTCGTCGACGACGGGCTCGTCGAGAAGAGCGAACTCGACAAGCGGACGAACCAGTACGAGCTCACCGAGGCGGGCCACGACGTGGTCCTCGGGCAGATCGAGTGGGTCCTCGACCGGTTCGTCACCGACGAGGAGCGCGCGGACGAGGTCCGCGCACTGCTGGAGTAGTCGAACGCGCCCCGCGGGGCCGTCCAGCATCGAACGCTAACCGACCCTTTTGGCACACGGCGCGGCGAAAGCCGCGTTTTTCTCCGCCGAGCGGCCGCTACGCCGAGTCGCTCGTGTCGGGTGAGTCCGCGGCGTCGGCGGACCCGTCGGCGTCGGCGGACCCGCCGGCGTCGTCTGGTTCGTCGCCAGCGGGATCGTCCACGTCGTCGACCGCCACGTCGTCGACCGCCACGTCGGCGGCGACGGACTCGATCACGGACAGCGACTCGTCGACGGCGTCGAGCTGCTCGTCGGTCGGCCACCCGTTCCGGACCAGGTACTCCTCGCGGAACTCCGCCCGCATCTCCGGGGTCGCGTCGTCGACCGTGCGGACGTAGTGGTTGCTCATGAACGTCGCGAACGTCTCCGCGGTGCGCGCGTGGACCGCGGCCTCGCGCTCGGCGACCGCCGCGGCCACCGCCTCGTTGTACGCGGCCACCTCGCGGTAGCGGTCGGCGTCGCCGGGACCGGACAGCGACACCTCGACCGCGCGGTCGGTGTCCTCGACGCGGTCGAGCTGGACCGTCCCCTCGTCCATCCACTCGTCGGGGTACAACACGAGCGCGTCGTCCTCCTCGCGGACGCGCGCTGTGTAGCCGTACTCGGCCGCGAGTGCGTCGCGCCGCTCGCGGTACTGCGCGGCCGCCTGCTCGATCTCCGGGGTCGGCTCCGCGGACTCGGCCTCGCGGGCGAGCCGCGTGAGCCGCTCCGCCTCCTCGACCGCCTCGACCGGCACGTCCGGGACGCGCTCGTCGTCGGGGTCGGGGGACGCCGCGGCGTCCGCGGGGTCGTCGGCCGCCGCCTCGTCTCCCGCCGCCATCATCTCGCGCGCCCGCTCCTTGGCCCACTCGGGCGGGTCGTCGTCAGTTCGCGTCATCGAGTGCCTCGTTCGCCAGATCGTCGGCGCGCTCGTTTATCTCCCGCGGTACGTGGGCGATCGACCAGCGGTCGAACCGCTCCAGCAGCTCCCGGGCGCGGACCCGTCGCTCGCGCAGCTCCAGGTCGTTGGCGTTCCACTCGCCGCGGACCTGCTTGACCGTCAGCTGGGAGTCGCCGCGGACGTCGACCGCGTCGAAGCCGTACTCGTCGGCCGCCTCCAGCGCGCGGATCAGCGCCGCGTACTCGGCCTGGTTGTTCGTCGCGCGGCCGATGCGCTCGCCGCCCTCGGCGACGACGCCGTCGGACGTGACCAAGCACCAGCCGACCGCGGCCGGGCCCGGGTTCCCGCGGGAGGCCCCGTCGAAGTAGACGTGCGCGCGGCCGCCCCCGTCCCGAAGCAGGGCGGTCAGCCGGGTGGGGTCGCTCCCCTGGACGACGACCTTGTCGTCGTACGCGACCGCGACGGCCCCGTCGCGGTCGGCGCGCCACCGCTCGTGGGGCGTGTTCCCCTCGTCGATCCGGACGCCGGCGTCCGCGAGGCGCTCGCGCGCGACCGTCGGGTCGCAGTCGATGGTCGGCATTCGTCCGGGTTCCGCGCCGGGCGGACAAAGGGCTGTCCGTCCGCCGACTGAAAAAGGACCGAATATATGAGGCGTAGCCGACACGGGCGGCGCGTCCGTCGATTACGACGCAGTGACCTCGTCGAACGTCGGCTCGAACCGACCGAACGCCGGGGGCGCCGCGGAGCGCTCCGCGCCGGACCTGCTCGCGCAACTCGACGCGGTGCGCGAGCGGCGCGGGGCGGTCACGGTCGCCTGTCGCTACCGGTGTGCGACCGGGACCGAGTTCGGCGGCGAGTGGCGCGGGGTCGCGGTGGCGCCGCTCCTCGACGACGCGCCGCCGGAGACGACCCACCTCCGGGCCGAGTCCGCGGACGGGTACCGGGCGCACGTGCCGGTGCGGGACGCGCTCGACGCCGTCGTCGCGACTGAGCGACTCGACGGCCCGGCGGCGGGGCTCCCGCGGCTCGTCGGCCCGGACTTCGACAGCGCACAGACCGTCAGGGACCTCGCGGCGCTCGCGCCCGTCGCGCTCCCGCCCGACGCGGACCCCGTTCCGGGGACCGTCGACGGGGCGGCGGGCGGCGAGTGACGCGGGCGCGGCGACCCCACACCACGCGAGCCATGAACCCAACGACCCGAGAGCGGAACGAGACGGACGAGTCGGCGCCGGAGGACCCGCGGGCGGCCGGCGGGGCGCGACGAGGCGACGCCCCGCTTCCGCCGGTCGTCGCCGTCGCGGGGCCGAGCGGCGCCTGGAAGTCGGCGTTGAACACGCCGACGTCGAGGCCGGCGTCGCGGAGC
>NZ_SGXV01000048.1:2800-3510 GCF_005435055.1 Halorubrum sp. SS7 | reverse complement strand
AGCGATCACCCGCCGGGCCACGACACCGCGTCGCGGACCGCGGCGGGAACGTCCGCCCGATCGACCTCCCTGACCGACGAGGTGTCGGCGTAATCTAGAATCACCGCTTCCGGGAGGTCCGCGGTGTCGATCCCCTTGAGGATCGGGAGTGCGTCCCCGTGTGCGCTGTCCCGACGGTACGCCGCCGCGAAGAGAACGCTCGTGTCGACGAGTGCCCGGGGCATCTACTCGGGGTCGACGCCCCACGCGTCGTGTTCGCTCTCGACATCGGTCTCCCGGTCGCCGTCGTATCCGTCGAAGTCGCTGAACGTCCCGCTGCGCTGTTGGACGACCCGCACGCGGAGCGTCCCGTCGTCCTCGATCTGCCAGCGGAGCTTGTCACCGTCGTCGATCTCCATCTCTCGACGGATGTGCGCGGGAATGTTCGCCTGGTTTCCCGAGACCTTGCTTTCGGAATCAACGCTCTCGCTGCTCATGCTCGGGAGTATGAGACCGCTCTCAATAAACTTAGTGTGCTCATACACTACTGTTGAAGACACGGCGACGAACAGGTCTACTCAGGACTGTGGTGTCGGCGTAGTGTGATCGACGCCGACGAGGTCGCGAGAGATCTGTTCGAGGACCGCGTTCCGCGTGTAGTCCTGCCAGCAGTTCACGTAGGCGTAGGGGACTTCGAGGACTTCCTGCCGGAGCTCGCGAACGGCGGCCTT
>NZ_SGXV01000048.1:738-2790 GCF_005435055.1 Halorubrum sp. SS7 | reverse complement strand
GTTCGCGGCGACGGTCGTCTTCCCGACGCCGGAGGGACCGAACAGGAAGCAGTTCTCGGCACGGACGTCCTCTTGAATCGGTGCGAGCGCGTCCGTTACCTCGTTCATGTGCCGATTCCGGCCAACAATGGTGGAGGGGAGGTGGTCGTCGTCGAACACCGTTCCGTCGCGTATCACGTCTTACCCGGTCACGGCGTGGGGATATAAGCCGACGGCAGAGTGTTCCGGATGGTTCCGAATGCCCAGCGCTGACGCCATTACCGATCCTGTTCGTCCCCGGTTACCAGCTTCATCGAACGATTCGCGGATGTTCGCCTACGTCGACCATAGTGAACTGTTACTGATGATGTGACCAAGTGAGAGAGAATGTGAGCCGGGTGAAGAGTTCTCTTGGATATCTGTCACAGGGGTCCAACAGGCCCAAAAAAACCTATATATCAGGTCTCGGTCAATCTCGTGACAAGTGAGTAAGTGACTAAACTATGGAAGAGTCTCAGACAAGGCATGCGGAGGATACTGACACGTTGAACGGTCAATTGTGGATCACGGAATGGATTGAGCGTGGAAAGCGGCGCGTGAAGTCATACGCTGGGGCGAGCGCATTGCTTTTCGGTCTCCCACCGAGTATTGTACTAGCCGCTTATTTGGCGCTTCGCTGGCAGTACATGACCCTTAGTTACCTCTTCAGCTTCGCCGCAGTGTTCCTCATTCTGCTTGTGGCCCCGTACCTGATCTGGTACTACGAGGCGGAACTCCTCCCGACGTTCCGCGACGATGTAACCGGAATTGTGGCCTCCTCGGACCGAACCCAAGCACAGAGTTTGGTAGATCGATACAGCAGTCTGATCGATCGGTACTGGTGGATGACAGCCATCCTCGCGTCAACCCCTATCCCGATTCTGATGGCCCGGGGAGGTCCGTTTCTCCGGGAATATGGCCTCTTCGGTGTCACTGATCCACTGTTTTGGGCGGTATCTGTCGTTCTGCTCTGGATAGGAGCGATTGTGGGTATCGGGTTTTTGTTGGTCGTCGTGACGGTCCTTACTATTCGGAACATCGCTTCCTTAGAACTCCGCATCGATCCCATGTATCCGGACGGACTAGGGGGAATGAGCATCATCGGAAGGTATGCGATTCGAACTACTGGGTTGTTCTCCATCGGCTCGCTACTGCTTCCACTTCAACTACAGTACGCCGCGGTGGTCGGACCACCCGCAGGATCCCTCATCTACGTGATGGGCAGTCTGTACGCCGTTTTCATTGGATTATCGTTTCTCTACCCGACAATCAGGATCAGTCAGCGGGCCAATGAGATTCGTCAGCGGATCCTCGAGAACATACGGGATCAATACGAGGAGCTGAAGCGGACGGCTGGCGAACCACGAGCGGGTGCAGATCTCGCGAACACGGACCCCGTCACCGAACAGAAACTTACCCGACTCAGGAATGAGTATCAGACGTACCAACAGGTGCGGTTGTATCCGCTCCGAGTGTCTATCATCGCCCGGTTGATCGGATCGATAATTCTCCCCCTCCTCTTGATGACGATCGAGTTCTTTCTCCAAACCACAATAATGGGTTAACTGCTGAGTGCTGTCGTGTAGCTACCACGACGATATGATATTCTCACGATTTTCCAGTGGTACAGCAGATCTACGTTGAACGCATCGGGATTACGGGGCAGTTGAACGATCGGTTTGACAAGGTCGACTGAAAGAGACACGATAGTCAGAACATGCCGGCCTATGGAGACTAGTACGTTGTCGGCGAAACGTATCGCAGCTCCTCGGATCCACAAAAGGACGACTTCCACGGGTGGTGCGAGTGGATCGACGAGCATCGCTGATTCCCATCTTGACGACTACTAGAACACCACGCCAGAACACTTTTCACCGGTTCCGCGCCTGATTACACGTAATGGCGACCACTTCCGAGAACGACCGTGCCGACGGGGTGGAGTTCACCTACGAGGGCGATCTCGTGACGGCGCGTGACGTCGAGTCGGGCGTCGCCGCGTCGGGGGAGTCGAAGCCGGTCGCACTCTCTCGGCTC
>NZ_SGXV01000048.1:0-728 GCF_005435055.1 Halorubrum sp. SS7 | reverse complement strand
GACATCATCGCGACGAACCTCGGGCGGAACGCCATCGACGACGAGGAGGCGTTCCTGGAGGAGATCGGCGTTGACCCAGACGAGGTCGAGGATGCTGGCGAGCCGCCGTGGGAGTAGTCCGGGATGGTCTATGCGAATTTTGACGGTCGGGAGATCGTGAAGGCACTCCGATCGATGCGGTACCAACCGGTCGGCCGCGAGGGGAGTCACGTGAAGCTCCGGTACGAGCACCCGGAGTCGGACGAGGTTCGCGTGGTGAGTGTTCCGCTCACCGACAGCGACCAGATCTCACAGGACACGTACCGGTCGATCGCCGACCAGTGCGGTGCCGACGACTTTGAGGCGTGGTGTGAGTGGATCGACGAGCTTCTGTGACGGCCGGGAGTGACGGCCGACTTCTAGAACAAGTCGTCAACGAACCCCCTGATTCCGCCCCGATCACGCCGAGGACCTCGTCGGTTCTGCCGTACTAAGTGCTATCTTCCTTTGGAAGTTCGTATGCGATTAGAGGCGACCGGCAAAGAGAACCAGTACAAGTGCTGGCTGACAGACGACGACCTCGAGGCGCTCCGTCGCGCCGCCGGGAGTCACCGCGACGACCTCGTGATACAGCTCGGCGGATTCGTCGGCCTCCGCGCCTTCGAGACCCCCCAGGTCACGCCGAAGCACGTGAATCGGACTCCCGACGGCGACCACTTCCGGCTCGACGTGGCCGACGACGGCCCGGG
>NZ_SGXV01000487.1:0-310 GCF_005435055.1 Halorubrum sp. SS7 | reverse complement strand
CTTGGACCCCGACCACTTTACTTTACCTCCCGGCGCACTTCGATCATAACTATCAGGGACGTTCAAGTAGTGTAATCGCTGCCAATGCCGGTGTGTTTATATACTACACTTTTTCACTCACGCCGATATCCGGATTTTAACAGGAAGATTATTATGGTAGTACATTATGTTCACGATTGGCGTGGTAGCTTCCGTGAAGATATGTCGGGACGGCGTCGATACGCCTCTCGGCCGCCCCGAGTCGGCTCCGGACGGGCCTGGCTCGGCGGACGCGAAATGCGGCAGCGAACGCGGCGCCGAGGTCGCGCTC
>NZ_SGXV01000486.1:0-284 GCF_005435055.1 Halorubrum sp. SS7 | reverse complement strand
ACAGGGGAGGGTCGCTTGGGCGGCAATTCGATTGAATTCGGGAGCAGTTCCGAGCGACGACGAGAGTCTAGAACCAGTATTTTCGCCCAGATCAGCTCGTTCACGAGCTATTATCCAATTAGCGATCGACTCGGCTGTCGGTCGGACGGATTCCGCCACCTGGGTATCGGCGCTCGATCGAGACGGATTAAACCAACTACTTTCAGACCTCGAAAGGCTCTCACACACCGATCCCGACGATCGATTGATTGAGAAGCTCCAGACCGAGTTGGAGGTGATCAAGC
>NZ_SGXV01000485.1:0-311 GCF_005435055.1 Halorubrum sp. SS7 | reverse complement strand
CACGTCGCGCGGCCGTGGTCGATCATAAGGTGCGTGAACTGCTGCCAGTCGCGCTCGGGGACGACGTCGAGCAGGTCCTGCTCTATCGACTCGGGGCGTTCCTCCTCCGTGATCCCGAGCCGCCGCGTGATCCGCTGGACGTGGGTGTCGACGACGATCCCTTTGACCACGTCGTGGCCGTGCTGGAGGACGACGTTCGCGGTCTTGCGACCGACGCCTGCGAGGTCCGTCAGCTCCGACATCGTGTCCGGCACCTCGCCGCCGTGCTTCTCCGCGATGTCCGAACACGCCGAGCGGATGTACTTCGCCTT
>NZ_SGXV01000484.1:0-312 GCF_005435055.1 Halorubrum sp. SS7 | reverse complement strand
AGCGAGTCGGATAATGTTTCCGCAGCAGCCGAAGAACAAACATCGTCGCTTGCGGAGGTCTCTCAGAATGCAGACAATCTCAAAGAACGAGCGGGGAAGCTTCAAGACCGGCTCAGCGGGTTCACTATTGATGCGGACCCTAACCGGGTTATCGATATAGCGGGTGAACATGCCGGAGCGCAGGCAGGTAGTTCGGTCAAGGTAGTAGGTGATGGTGGCAATACAGAGTGACAGTCATCTTGCTGGCTCTGTTGACATTCTAGTTTTCAAATATATAATATAATACAGCTCTTTACCCTCCGAGCACTAGAT
>NZ_SGXV01000483.1:0-312 GCF_005435055.1 Halorubrum sp. SS7 | reverse complement strand
CTGCTGGAACACGAGGTTGGTGTCCCGAGCCTCCGGCGGAACCGATCCCATCGACCGGCCGTCGATCCGAACCTCGCCTTCCGTCGGGTGTTCGAAGCCGCAGATCATCCGGAGCGTCGTCGTCTTCCCGCAACCGGACGGGCCCACCAGGGTGAAGAACTCGCCCTTTCGGACGGAGAAGTCAATGCCGTCGACCGCGGTGAGATCACCGAACCGCTTCGTCACCTCGTCGAGTTCGACCAAACTATCCCCTGTTGTCATGTGACACTCGTCCCGACACCAGCATTATCAATCTACCGCCGGACGGCGCCC
>NZ_SGXV01000482.1:0-314 GCF_005435055.1 Halorubrum sp. SS7 | reverse complement strand
AGTTGCCGATCTGCTTCACCACGTCCCCGTAGCTCCCGGTCAGAACGTAATCGTCCGGGAACGACTGGAGTCGCTTGAGTTCCTCCTCGGTGAACTTCCGGTTCTCCCAGTGGAACGGTCCCGATGCGGCTCCCGGCTGCGCTTTCAGCGTTCGGACCGGCTCCTCGGGATCCGTCTTGTAGAGGTAGTCGGAGAAGCGCGAGCGCCACCCGAACACTGGGTCCGGGTGTCCCAGCTTCTCCGTGTAGAAGGAGTAGTTCAGCCCCGGCGGGATGTCGTCGAGGAGGTGCGCGTGCTTCGACGTGACCTCGTAC
>NZ_SGXV01000481.1:0-290 GCF_005435055.1 Halorubrum sp. SS7 | reverse complement strand
CGGTCGACAGTCACGAGGACTATTTCGATGCCTACACCGCCGCCCTCCACGAGGCGTTTGTTGACCTCATTTGTACTGAGCCGGAGTTGATCGAGCTGATGGGGGCGATTTACGAGGAGGCTGTTGCGGAGTTCTCGTAATTATCCCCTGAGTTTGAGTGTCCCACGTATCGCTCTAAACGGGACTGTATTGAAGTACATCACCTGTACATATCCTGTATGGACGAAGGTGAATCGACTGGGACGACAGGCTTCGACCCCGACAACGCCGAGTTACTCGAGACGGCCCCT
>NZ_SGXV01000480.1:0-316 GCF_005435055.1 Halorubrum sp. SS7 | reverse complement strand
GGGACGCTCATCAGCCACCCCGCGACGGTGTCGCTGTTGTACGACGCCGGGATCGACTACCGGGCGGTCCCGCACTGGGAACAGACGTGGCTCAACGAGGCGACCGAGCGGGTGGTCGACGAGGATCCGGTCCGCGTCGCGGTGACGGCACCAATCGGCGGCACCGAACACCGGTTCACGCTCGACGGGTCGCTCGACGTGGTCGACTGGGAGTGAGCCTGTTGACGTTCGCTTCGCTCGCTCTCTGATTCGAATCCCTCGGCGCATCCTCCCGCACCGACTCACTCGTCGCTGTCGCTCCTCGTTCGTTATGTGC
>NZ_SGXV01000479.1:0-289 GCF_005435055.1 Halorubrum sp. SS7 | reverse complement strand
GTCCGCCAGTCTTCTTTGAACACGCCATCGATCTTATTGTAGATCGACGCACGGCGCTTCATACCGTGGTGACGGAGTTCAACGTCGAGGAGGCGTTTTACCAACTTTGGCGGAACATCGTGCTTCGAAGCCACCTCTTCCAGAATCTCGGCTTCTTCCGCACTGAACGATCCCAGATCGTCTTGAATCCAATCGAGATGTTCCCCCATCACATCATTGTAGATACGGGGAACTGAGTCCTCCCAATCTGCTTCCTCCTCCCGCCAGAGGCGGCGAATCTCTTTCAGTT
>NZ_SGXV01000478.1:0-317 GCF_005435055.1 Halorubrum sp. SS7 | reverse complement strand
TCGCGGTGCCGGCGGCCTTCGAGGGCGCGGTCCACGGCGCGCTCTGCGCCGTCGCGGCCGACGGCGACGCGGTCGACGAGTCGGAGCGCCGCGCGCTCGCCGCGCTCGGCGGCTGCCTCGGCCGCGCCATCACCGCGGAGCGGTGGCGGGAGCTGCTCCACTCCGACGCGGTCACCGAGGTCGAGTTCCACACCGGCGACGACGGGGCGTTCCTCGCCCGGGCGAGCGACCGCCTCGGCTGCCGGCTCGAGCTGGCCTCGACGGTCGACGTCGACGAGGACGTGTCCCGCGCGTACCTCTCCGTCGAGGGGGCCCGC
>NZ_SGXV01000047.1:3344-3608 GCF_005435055.1 Halorubrum sp. SS7 | reverse complement strand
TTGGTGGTTTCGTCGTGCGAGGCTAGTCTAGCTCGAGGTTTCACGATTAATCAGCCGCTCTCGTCGGGGGCCGGAATCACGACGCTCCTTCGCCCTCTCTTTCTTTGATTTGATATTTAATACTGAAAATATATCTGTCCGGTGTCTGATACTCAACTAATGTATCGGTTCACCCCGGACGAAATCGATCACGAGCGAGCCCACCACCAAGCGGTCATTCAGGGAGCCGACGACCTGGACGTGAAGCGGATCGGGAACCTCGGC
>NZ_SGXV01000047.1:0-3334 GCF_005435055.1 Halorubrum sp. SS7 | reverse complement strand
GTTCGAGCAGTTCTGTCGCGAGTACCTCCCCGTCGAGATGTGGGAGTGGGAAAACGAGGAAGCAATCCGGCGGTGTAACTCCGAGAGCTTCTCTGGGCATGACTTCGAGGTTTTTGGCTACACGGTCGACGTGAAGTCATCGCGGGACGTCTCGGCCTTCCTTCCCGAGTCGCTCGTTGAACGAGATCCCGACGACGACATCGTGGTAATGGTCTGGCATCGGGACAACGAGGACTACTCGGGTGGGAGCGACTCGAGACGCTGAAATCGAAGGTCGAAACGGAAAAGGCGTTCTCGGGCGAGTCCCCGGAAAAACTCGACCACCTCGCGGCCCGCCCGATGAACGAACTGATCGACCTCGGTCCTAACACCGCCCACATGAATCAGAAGCCGGAGAATCCGTTCTCACCAGGGGATCGGGTGGTGAAGGCTGGCGACTCGGAGGCGTCAGTGGGGATCGTCATCGAGGTACTGCCGCCGGAGCAGAACACCGGCGCGTTCGGACACGAAATGGACGGGGAAGCGGTGCGGGTCGCGTTCCCGAGTTCGCTCGACGAGGGACCAGGTGCGTGGCGGGACTACCACCCCGCGATCCTCGCGTCGTACTGTGACGACCAGGACGTCAAGCTCTGGACGTACAAACACGAGAACCTCGCATTCGCAGACAACCCGTATGTCCCAGGAGATCAGGTGGTCAAGACCAGCCACAGCGATCCGGACACGGCCGTCGTGGTGGAAGGCTCTGAGGAGCGTGGCGATGACAACGTGGCAGTCGCGTTCTTGGGTGATTTCGAGGAGAAGGACGTATCGCCGGGAGAGCTTTCGAAGCACTGTGAGGAGAGCGGGATCAAGTATTACACGTACGAGTATTCTGAACTGGATTTTACAACGCAAGACTGATCCAGCTGCTGTAACGTACTGGTTGCTCTGGCAGGAGGATTTTTGTTCAGCGGTGAAAACTTCGATCTTGAATGAAAGCATCGACGGCGAAAGAGGAACTGCTCGATAAAGGGTTACAGATCGACCACGAGCAGTTCGAGCAGCTCTGTAAAATGGTGATCGAGCGGGCAGAGCCAACTCGTGAACTCGAGCTAACACCGTTCCGTGGCGATGGTGGCATCGATATTCACGCGGTCATCGACCGAGAACTATTCCATGCCCGGCTCGGCGTACAAGCAAAACAGTATGCTACTGGAAACACCGTCGGCGCCCGCACCCTCCGTGGATTTAAAGGTGCACTCTCAGAGCAGCAGTATCATATCGGAACGGTGATCACAACGTCCTCGTTCACTTCTGGAGCCGAGACAAGCGCAGACCAAGATTTCATCCGACTGATCGACGGTGACCGGCTCACGGACATCATGATCGAGAGCAGTATCGGCGTCGTTACAGACGACGAATCATACGAACTCGATCCCACGTTCTGGAGTGCGTTCGAGAAACCGGAGCGCACCGATACTATTCCGTCACTAGAGGTGCCACAGGCAGACAATTTCAGCGTGATACGTACTGTTATCCAGGCGGTTGGATCGGGTTCGGATATTAAGCCCGAGATCGCAGAATACGTTCGAAGACAGAGGGATACAGACACGTTTAATCCGCGGCAAGCGGATTATTACGGTATCGCCGCGTGGCTCCTCCAGTTTCTCCACAAAGAACAGGAGGTCGAAATCGACAACCACACGATCCGTCGTTGGGGACTCACCCGACTCGGTGAGGAATACCTCACGTACCTCGATCGTGGCGATCGAGAATCCGCGGATAACCTCCTCACACAGCAGATCCATGACGTCGAGATCATCTCCCGTGTATACGCTCAACTAGAAGAAGACGGTACTCTCTCCCGACGTGATATTACGAATATCCTCGCTGCCGAAACGGATCTCTCGGATTCAACCACTCGTCGACGCGCCCGAACCGTTGGCGAGTGGCTCGTTTGCCTCCCTGAAATCACGACGAGTGGCCGGGGATCTGAGCAACAATACGTGCTGGACTCAACGCCACGTTGAGTGATTTCCGACGGCTCACTCTGTAAAGTCGGAGAGAGTCTTTCGTCGTTGCGCCTCTGCTGGAACGTTTGTAATGAGAACTTCTGAGACCTCCCCGCGACTACTGGCATCGCTATTTATAACACGAGTAGCATCCACGTATCTGATCGAGAACACGTCGTAGTCTTCGTATAACTCCGTGATTGGCGGCGAGTTAGAGAGGATCACGGAAACGTCCATTTCCGTGAGTTCGATCACGACATCGCGAAGTCGGCGTTGATCCTCTCGGTCGAATCCCTCTGCTTGGTACGAATTGAAATCCGCAGTTTTCGACACCGGTTCGTACGGCGGATCGAAATACACAAGATCGCCCCTAGAAGCCTCATCAACGACGTAGCTGAAATCCGTATTGAACACGGCCGTGTCTTGGAGGACACGCGATGCCTTTCGGATCCGCTGTTCTTGTACCCAATCTGGATCTGAATACCGCCCGAAAGAGACGTTAAATTCGCCGTCACTGTTCTCCCGATACAATCCGTTGAAACACGTCCGATTTAGATATAATAGTAAGCTTGCCTCTCGGACCCGCTCGTCTTGTGTCAGAGCCGACTGTGTGAGGAACTCATTGAACTCCGACCGAGCGTCGTAGTAGTATTCTTCAGTATGCTCGTGTGTCTTGTTCTCGGAAATGAGGGCGTCCGGTTGGTCTCGGACGATCTCATAAAACGTTGTTAACCGCGTATTTAGATCGTTTATCGTCCCGTCGTCAGGATCCTGCTGAAAAAAGACTGCGCCGCCCCCTACGAACGGTTCGTGATACGCCTCATATGAGATCGGAAACAGTGCCGTAATCTCTGAGAGAAGCTGGCGCTTCCCACCCGCCCATTTTAAAATCGGCTCCACCATTCAGTACAAATCTCCTCGGTATTAGCAAAAAACTGTCTCGTTGGGGTAGTATAGACACTTGAGATGTGGTTTAGAGGCCCGTCAGCCGCAGCACGACTGTATCGTACTCTATCGGGCTTTGAGTCGAAGAGACGGACGGAGGGGGGTGCGTCCAGCAAACCAACGAGGTACTCAACTGCGATACCAGTGCCGTAACACGAGACACGATCCCAGAGTCGCCTCTGTATCGAATCCAACACTCGTATTCATCTCTTCAGGGTCATTCTTCGCCGGGAGGGGGGGTGCGTCCGGCAACGGACCGCAGCGAATGACGCTTCGAGAATAGTCGGCCCACAACGTTTTTTGACCTCCTCCCGCGCCTGAAGACGCGGGAATCCCACCACGGTGCTCTGTTGAATCCGCAGAAGGCGACGGGATAGCGTCGCTCTGAAGGTGGAAGC
>NZ_SGXV01000477.1:0-319 GCF_005435055.1 Halorubrum sp. SS7 | reverse complement strand
ACGAGACGCTCCCGGACCGGAAGAACGTCCTCCTAGCGGACGCGGACCGCGCCGAGACGCTCCTTCGGTGGGAGGGGTGGGAGCCGTACGTGAACGCGTAAGGCGACGGGGAAGGCCCCGGTTCGATGTCGACGTTGGCCGGCACGTGCGAGCGGGGAGTTCGATTCCGGGAGCCAACACCGCCGAAACCGGTTCCGCTGAAGTTCTCAGACACGGATAAGGGTCAGCTACTGAATACGGGGTTCAAGCGCGTGGCAGCGACTTTCGCTGCCGGGTGGTAGGCACCGAATACTAATCGAGACAGCCTCGTGATCGACGC
>NZ_SGXV01000476.1:0-319 GCF_005435055.1 Halorubrum sp. SS7 | reverse complement strand
ACTGTATCACACAATATGAGCACCGACACAGACGCGGGCGACGACCGGATGGAGAAGATCAACGTCCGGGTTCCGAAGTCCCTGCTGGACCGTATCGACGAGGAGTGGGAACGGCGGGGGTACGCGAGTAAGTCCGAAGCGATCCGCGACGCGCTGCGCGACTGGGTGGACCCGTCGGTGACGCTCTCCGAGGAGACGCTGTCTGATTTGGCGGAGAGCCGCGAGCAGGCGGACCGCGACGAGACGGTGTCGGCCGACGAGGGACGCGAGCGACTGGGCCTGGATGACTGAGGTCGAGTACACCGAACAGGCGCTCTCT
>NZ_SGXV01000475.1:0-320 GCF_005435055.1 Halorubrum sp. SS7 | reverse complement strand
GCGCCACCGACTAAATTCCGCAGGATCCGGTACGCCGCTCGGATCGGGAGTTCGCGGGACGACTTTCGAGGACGCCGTCCGGCTACGGACGTTCCGTCGTCAGGCGATCCCGGGGACGAGGCGGAAGAACCCGTAGGCCAGAATCGTCGAGACGGACGGGCCGATGATCCACATCGAGACGTACTTCATTATCGCCCGGGGGTTGAACAGGTCTCCCGCTTCGAGCACCTCGTCGGGCTCATTTTCCCCGATCGGTGCGGCTGGTTTCCCCGCCATCTCTTCGGCGGTGATCGCGCCGGGAACGATCTCGGATTCCCCCG
>NZ_SGXV01000474.1:0-320 GCF_005435055.1 Halorubrum sp. SS7 | reverse complement strand
AGCGATTCCGGCCGACGGGACGATGGGAGCAACAATTGCGTCTATCGGTGACGAAAACCGATCGAGAAAATACGTCAAAGAGTGGCTAAGAGCGCCCAAGAGCGTCTGAGACGGGTACTTCTCTGCGTGTCGCCGTCACCGGAATGCGCGTCTGTTGCTGGTGACGCGAGGGTGTTACCCGTAAGGGTCTTCGCGTACACGTGTACGAATCAGCGCGGACGGCGTCGCGACGGTCCTTCCTCGCGGCCGCGGGCGGAACTGCGACGGTCGGCCTCGCCGGCTGTCTCGGTGGCGGAAACGGCGGTGGACTCGACGAACTG
>NZ_SGXV01000473.1:0-321 GCF_005435055.1 Halorubrum sp. SS7 | reverse complement strand
TAGAGGCGAAGCGACGAGACAGCATTAGAGGAAGCCAATGATTCAAAAGATATATAATCAAACAGTACGCCGATTTCTCCCTCGAAAGATAGCGGCTTTCAATGGTGTTCCAGTGAGAAGGCCGAAGCTCTTTGACCAGACGGATGTGCGTCCGGGATGGGAAGCTACCTTCATTGACGCGATACACCGGGTTGTAGAACCGGGAGACGACATCGTTGAGATTGGTGGTGGATACGGTGTATCAGCAGTGGTTGCAGCAAGAGAAGTTGGTCATGAAGGATCGGTTACGGTATACGAGCCTTCAAGAGAAAGTGTCGAGGT
>NZ_SGXV01000472.1:0-322 GCF_005435055.1 Halorubrum sp. SS7 | reverse complement strand
GTCGCTGAGCTTCGAGCAGACCGACGGACTCAACGAGACGCAGTTGGCGGCCCTGACGGACCTGACGATGGCGCGCGTCGAACACATCCGTCAGCGCCCCTTCCGCGAGGACGTACCGGTCGAGACGGTCTCCCGGAGCGAGTACGCCAACGACCCCGCGAGCGGCGGGAACAGCTCCGAGGCGTTCCGGCGCTGGAACGACCAGGTGTGGGAGGCGCTGTTCGTCGTCGGCGACGAGACGAACGCCAACGACGAGATCGATTCGGTGTTCGGCGGCGCGGTCTCCGGCTTCTACTCGCCGTCCCGAGACCGGATCGTCATC
>NZ_SGXV01000471.1:0-322 GCF_005435055.1 Halorubrum sp. SS7 | reverse complement strand
GTACGCCTCACCGGATCTCCGCGAATGGGAGTACAGAGGCCCCCTGCTGACCGGTGACGACGGCCACGGGGCCGTCTGGGAGTGTCCGGAACTGTTGGATCTCGGCGATCGATCCCTCCTCCACGTCTCCAACTACGAGGACGTCGTGTATTTCATCGGTGGGGTCGACGACGGGGAGTTCGACGTCGCCCACCGGGGCGTGCTCGACCACGGCGATTTCTACGCCCCGCAGTCGCTCCGGGACGGCGATCGGTATCTGACCTGGGGGTGGCTTCCGGAAACACGCGGGACGGCCGCTCAGTGGGACGCCGGCTGGTCCGGA
>NZ_SGXV01000470.1:0-322 GCF_005435055.1 Halorubrum sp. SS7 | reverse complement strand
CACTACCAAACAGAATGTTTGAGAAGGAAATGACGCTCAAACAGGCATGCCCCCTGGAATACCAAGGGGCGCAATGTGCGTTCAAAGATTCGATGATTCACGGAATTCTGCAATTCACATTACGTATCGCATTTCGCTGCGTTCTTCATCGATGCGAGAACCAAGAGATCCGTTGTTGAAAGTTTTTAATATTTTAAAATTTCCAGTTACGAAAATTCTTGTTTTTGACAAAAATTTAATGAATAGATAAAATTGTTTGTGTTTGTTACCTCTGGGCCCCGATTGCTCGAATTCCCAAAGAAAAAGTTTCAAAGATATGAAA
>NZ_SGXV01000469.1:0-323 GCF_005435055.1 Halorubrum sp. SS7 | reverse complement strand
GCGAACCGGCGGGGCGTCGACTTCGACGCCGCCTCGGTCGCGAAGCGGTTCTCGTTCCAGCGGACGCGCGTCGCCGGGGACTGCGCGTTCAGTGGGGTCTCTTTCGGGGACGTGACGACGTTCCAGGGGGCCGAAATCGACGGCGATATGGACCTCTCGCTCGGGACGTTCGAGGAGCTGCTGACGCTGCGGGAAGCCGAGGTCGGCGGCTCGCTCGAGGCCAGTTCCGCGTCCGTGGGCGAACAGGCCGACTTCGTCCACCTCGACGTGGGTGGCGACTGCGACCTCTCCTCCGTCACGTTCGGCGGGACGGTCATGTTCTT
>NZ_SGXV01000468.1:0-324 GCF_005435055.1 Halorubrum sp. SS7 | reverse complement strand
CAGACCGGGACGGACGTCGAGTCGCTCCTCGCCGAGATGTCGCTCCGCGAGAAGGCCGGACAGATGACGCAGGTCGCGATCGGTTCCTTCGAACCGGAGCCGGAGGGGTCGAACGTGCCGGACAACTTCGAGGTCGACACCGTGGGCGAGCTCTTCTCCGAGCTCGCCGTCGGGTCGGTGCTCTCCGGGGGAGCGGTCCCCCCAAGTTTCGACGGAAACGAGGTGGTCAGCGGCGTGAACGCGCTTCAGGAGTACAACGTGGAGAACGCGCCAAACGGGATCCCGTTCCTGTACGGCGTCGACGCGACGCACGGGAACGACCTG
>NZ_SGXV01000046.1:0-3832 GCF_005435055.1 Halorubrum sp. SS7 | reverse complement strand
GCATACGGATCGCGGTCGCGTTCTCTTACGGTCCAGTCGCTCGCGTTCTTGAGGAAACTATCTCCTCCCGCTACCTCATTGACCGCGATTGTTTCGGCTGTGGTTAGTCGGTCTGGATTCTCGAAGCGTTCCACAAGCTCGGCGGCGTCGTACTCTTCGGTCGGCTGGACTTTGACGACTTGTCCGCCGTCATCAAACCACGTTGAATCAATCGCTTCCTCGAAGGGTGTTTGGCGGGCTTGACCGCCGGGGTCAACGACCGACGATCCACCTCCCGGCGGCGTCCAACCGCCTTCTTTCGCTTTATGGATTAGTGTGCCAAGAGTGACGCCCGCGCCTTCCGAAGCGTCCGACCAAATCCAGTCAATTGAACGCTCGGCTTTGTCATCGTATTTCGCGCCACGCTTCGACCACTTCTTGAACAGTCGCTTCCCCGTACTCCCGTCATCAAAGTCGTGAACAGCAAAGCCGACTTTGATCCATTCCTCGTGCGGGAGGTCGGGATCAACGTGGGAAAGTGCCTCTTCAATGTCGTCGTCAGTAAGGTACTCCTCGCGGCCGCCGGCGCGGCTGGATTGCGCTACCGTTTCCAACGACGGGGCGCGATCGTGAATCTCTTGGTAGGCATTGAACAGCCACGGCGCGGGATTCACGTCATCAATTGAATCCGGATTGCCGTCTACCTTATCGCCGGTGACAATACAGAATTTGTTCTGTAGGAGATCAACGCCTTCATGTTCTCCAAGTTGGCCGTCAGTCCACCAGTCGGGGATTTTGTCTCCCTCAACGGGGATATGTAAGCCCGTTCCGGAGGTCGATTGCTCGATATACGTCGCCTCGAAACGGCTCAAGTCAGGCACCCAACTCTTGAGGCTCCCGTCATCCGCGATTCCGCCGTCAATGTCAATACAGGCATACCGACCGGCTTCATAGCCGTCGTTTCCGGCGGCCATGACGTAACCGATTCCCCAACTCTCTCGGGCTTGTGCGGCGTCTCTCGCCGCCTCAAAGGTATGCCACGTCTCCGGGTCGGACCAACTAATGTTGAAGTCCCCCTTCCAATGCGGGCGCTTCGGCGTCTCTCCAGAAGCGTCCCACATGAGCCATTGATCGCGCTCTTTCAACGCCTCCGGAACAGATTCATACGGGTCCGTTGAATCCGCCGGCGGCGATTCCGCTCGGCTCATTTTGCTACCTCCTCGCGGACTCGACGCTCACACACACTACACCGAAAGTCCGTCAATTCATCCGGAGTTGCTACAAGAGTCGGTCGGCCGCAATGGGGACAATTGAATCCAGCGTAACGACTTTCAGCCTCTGGTTCGTTAATTGACTTAGACGGGGTTCCACAACCGTCTTTCATCTCTCTCCGGCTCACTCTTCCGTCACCTCCAAAAGAGCCGAAGCCAAGTCGGCCGCTGGTAGGTCAGTCTGTGAAAGCTCTTCGAGGTCGTCGCGATGTTTGTTAATCTTTCCAGTCGTCGTCTCTTTGCTAAGACTCATTAATATAGCAATTAAATCCGCTCTCACAGGGGTCGCTCCCTGTATAGTTTCCGAACGCCCGGAATCGGTGGGTAGGTGTAGGCAACCGTGTGCCACCGCCGGGCGTCTCTCTCCAATACTTATTCTTGAGCAACTAACCGCCCCACTACCTGATTAAATGATTCACCCGGCTCCTCTTTCAGACTATTCAGCTTCTGCCAATTTTCGGTCGTAATCGTGATCGTCGTTCGGTTTGACATATTTGTGGAAAGGACTGTTTGACAATCGATTCATACACCGGCCGGACTTCCACCAACACAGCGGGCCAGTCGCCTGTAACAGCATGAAGCCCGTCTCCCCGACCGTGGGAAGGGTCCACCTTCGCGGTATTACTCCCCAAGGCCGGTTACAAACCCTGCCGCTCCGATTACTGGTTACGGTAACGACAGCGGCACAGCACTTTCGTCCCGGCCGTATCGGCCGGTAAGCTGTGGGTGACTCCAATGTGAGAAAACCAAGCTCTCCCGCCACCGATTGCGGGGTCACCAAACTTGGCCCATACAGGATATTGCCTCCCTCCTGTCGGGGTGGGCGAACACGTTGACTTCCTGCTTTTGACGGACAGGAACCAGCCTGTCCGTTATTAACCGAAGAAGGGATGGGCAATCTACCGCTGTATTGTGACGCGTGTTCCTATTAGTGGTATTCGGGCCATGGTCTTAAGTACGTTACGGTCAAATAACAGTAGAAAAAACAGATACAGCCTACTCTTCAGATAGTTTCTCAAGAAGCGCGGCTTTCACGTCGGGGTCGTCTAACAATTCGTCCAGCGTATCGATTTTGTCCATCGTTTCGTCGTCGTCTGGATCCACCTCTTTGTAGGAGTCTTTCACGTCGGAGTCCAGCGTATCTTGTGCGCTCTTCGCGTCAGGAGTGAACACGGTTCCGCAATTCGGACACGCTTTTGCCGCCGGTGGAAGCGGCTCGCGGCACACACTACAATGGTCGGGCGTCATCGGGGACTCTTCCTCTTCTTCTCGAAGCCCAAACGCTTCCTCCGCCTTCTGGATATAGTCGGAATCCGAAAGGTGAGCATAGGTCGTAGTCATTACGTCCGACTCCGGCTTGTGCCGAATAAGTCGCTTAATCACGTCGTCATCAAGGTCGTAATCCCGCTTACACATGGTGACAAAGTTGTGCCGCATTGCGTGCGCATGGGTCGGCTTCTGTTTGATTCCCGGCTCCTCTTTGGCCGCCTTTTCGGCCGCTTCCCGAAGCACGCGATTCATCGTGTCGTCGCTAATGGTCGTACTCGGGTCGCGGGTGAGACTATCACGGCGTTCACAAATGAGGAAGGCATCGCCGTTCTCCGGTTCCGGGTGGTGATTCAACCAGTCGCGGACGCTTCCCACGGCACCAAGAAGCGGGTTCCACGTTCCGATCAACTCGGCTCCCTTCAACCCGTCCGCCGAGTCGTTCAGCCGATACTTGGCGTCGTCTAACTTGATGTCCTTAATCCGGAGCGTTCTGATTCCCGTGTTTCGCTGGCCGGTATACAGGCATAGGTCAACAATTGCCTGATCGCGCGGGTGTTCTGGTGCGTTCCGGATTGCGTGAAACTCCTCGCGCGTCAGCATATCTTCGGGATCCACAATCGTACTTTGTTTGTCGAAGGTAGCAATCCCGTCCGGGTCGGCGTCACTATCGATATGCCGGAGGAATTTCTTGAGACAATTCTGACGCGACCGGATCGTGTTCTTCGACAAGGATTTGGTGACGGACACGGCGTCACCGTCATACATCCGCTGTGCCACTTCATTCAGCTCCCGTTCCGTGGCGTCCAGTAGTGATCCATCAAGGTCGCGGGAAAACGCGGTGAGAGAAATAATCCATTGCCGGAGGGTCGTTGGGGCGCGCGTCGTTCCCCAACGATTCGCGTCACTATCGGCGTCGTTCGGAGTCGTCACCGCGTTCTCCTCATCATACCCGTCGCACCATTCGAGAATCGCCTCGCCGTCTTGGCGATTCACCTCGCCCGATTCCATCAATTCGCGCAAATGCTCCCGGTTACGCTCGTATTGCTCCCGCTTCGTTTGAGCCATACCCGCCTATTCCCGTGCGATTGGTAAGAATACACCGCATATATTCAGGCTAAACTTCTTGAAGACCATGTCATGTGTCGGTAGGGAACACGGGGGGATAAAAATACGCGTCGGGGGACGGCGGAGACGGAGGGAGTCGCCGCCCGGCTACGGACTGCCGGGCGCGCCTTCCATCACGGCGAAGTCCTCGCCGTCGCGGTCGATGCCAATCACCGCCCAGTCGTAGGGGGGTTTCGCGGCGACGAGCC
>NZ_SGXV01000467.1:0-324 GCF_005435055.1 Halorubrum sp. SS7 | reverse complement strand
GGAGGAGCGCCACCGAGATGTGGCCGATGACGACGCCCCGGGTCATCACGTGGGTGCGGTCGACGAGGTCGGCGGTGACGTCGGGCGGCAGCGGGCTCGAGTCACGGATCCACTTGACGAACGCCGGGCCGTCGATAAGGGTGTAGTACACCAGGAACAGCGCGAGCGACAGCCCCACGGACGCGCGGATCGCCGTGTTCAACACCCCGCTGAACCCGCCGAACAGCGTCTGGACGAGCAGTTCGCCGACGGTCTGAAGGAGCTCACCGATCTCCGGGTCCTGCCCGGTGAGCGCGGCGATCTCCGCCTCGATCGCCGCGACGT
>NZ_SGXV01000466.1:0-324 GCF_005435055.1 Halorubrum sp. SS7 | reverse complement strand
AATTTGCCGCTAAACGCTTCCAATAGCTCACATCGAATCGCATCTGTACTACTGGTTCTGCCTGAAATATCGGATCGTTCGTGTCATCCCTTCATGAAGACTAATTTCCGGCTCCCATCCCAATAATTCATTAGCCTTCGATATGTCAGGTTGGCGGCGCTTTGGATCGTCTTTGGGAAGCGGTTTATGAGTGATCTCAGAGGCTGAGTCCACGATAGATAGAATAATTTTCGCGAGTTCAGATATCGTCACTTCGTCTCTGCTTCCAATGTTCACGACTTCCCCGTCTAAGCCCTCTGTCTCCATTAGTTGACGGAGCCCACG
>NZ_SGXV01000465.1:0-326 GCF_005435055.1 Halorubrum sp. SS7 | reverse complement strand
GGGGGCGTTGCGCCGACCGAGGCGCTGTCGTTGCTCAGCGACCGGGTGGAGCTGCTCCATCTCCGCGACCTGGCTCCGGGCTCCGGTCTCGGGGAGTTCGAGCACGTTCCACACGGTGACGGGGTAGTGGACATGAAACGCGTGCTCGAAGCCGCGAGCGTCGCCGCCGTCGAGTGGGTCGTCTACGAGAACGAACTCGACACGCCCCCCGAGGAGAAAATCGACGCCGGGAGGCGATTCTTCGATCGGACGCTCGGAGAGTGACCCGCGACGACCGATCTCACCAACCGAACGGAAGCGACTCGACCGCGATACCGTATTTAACA
>NZ_SGXV01000464.1:0-326 GCF_005435055.1 Halorubrum sp. SS7 | reverse complement strand
GTCGCGTAGCTCCGGTCGACCGCGGCTGTCGTGTCTGCGTCCGGGAGCGGATGGAAGTGGTCCCGCGTGTTGTGCGGCTGGTCGTGGCGGTCCCATCGACACTGCCGCCGGTCGCCGGCGCGTCGCTCGTGGTACGAGACGTGAAAGTCACCGTTCGTGTACGCGCGGAGTTCGAGCGAGACGACCCCGACGAGTTCGGGGTGGTACTCGGCGTCGAGCGTCACGGCGAGACGCTCCGGCTTGTTCGTGGGGAACAGCGACGTCTGGCTCACCTCGTCCCGTCGACCGAACGCGCGACCGAGATACCGGAGGGTCGCCTCGTCGAC
>NZ_SGXV01000463.1:0-326 GCF_005435055.1 Halorubrum sp. SS7 | reverse complement strand
CGAGCTAAAGGCGAAAGTCGGGCTTCACGAGATGCGGAAGAACCCGATCATCGAGATGGAGTCTGCGATTACCGGAGTGGGAGATCTCCTTCGAGAGTACAAACAGGCCCACGCTGAGTTCGACCCAGACTACTCGGTATAACCGAGTGGAAAAGCTCAGAGCGCAGCAGTACGCGCTGTTAAAAGACGGATATCCTGCGGGCGATGCTACCAAAATTGCGAGGAATCAAAAGTGGGTTGGGGCAGATTTGAACCTCAGTCACTCCGCTCGCTAGCGCTCGCTCCGTTCTCTGCTTCAAATCCGCGGCACCATTTTGTCGACACGG
>NZ_SGXV01000462.1:0-329 GCF_005435055.1 Halorubrum sp. SS7 | reverse complement strand
AACGAGTACTGCGGCGCGGGTCACCACGTCATGCAGGGGAAGCTCCACGTCGTCAGTCAGTCGCAGTTCGAGAACCGAGGAGGTGACTCGGCGTGAGCACGGCCCTCGAGTCCGAGCGGACGTTCGTCGACAAGTTCCCCGACGAGGCGCGCGTCGTCCGCGCGGCCTTCCTGAGTTCGTTCTTCGCCCTGTTCCTCGGCGCGGTGTTCGGGATCATCCAGACGCTCCACCGGACCGATGTCGCGCGGATCATCCCCTCGACGGATTACTACACCGTTCTCACCGCGCACGGCGTCTTCATGGTTATCAGCTTCACGATCTTCTTCCTC
>NZ_SGXV01000461.1:0-330 GCF_005435055.1 Halorubrum sp. SS7 | reverse complement strand
CCGCCGCCGTATCGGTTCGCACCGATCGCCGATCCGAGGTCGACGGTGAACCGTTCGATCCGACCCGCCATGGTCCCCATCTCGCCGGCGCGGACGTTCTCTAAGTACAGCGAGTCGATCGCGGTCGCGTCCGGGATCGTTTCGAGATCGAAGACCACCTCGGTCCCGCCGTCCCGCTCGAAGGCGTTGACGTGGTGAAACCCGAAGAACGGGTCGGTCGTCGGGTCGGCGACCACGTCGCCCGTCGTCCGGTCCAGCACGACGATCCGCGTGCCGCGATCGGGCTCCCACTCGAACTGTTCGATGAACGGGGGTTGCCGGCCCGGCTTC
>NZ_SGXV01000460.1:0-330 GCF_005435055.1 Halorubrum sp. SS7 | reverse complement strand
ACCGTCAATAGGCAGTGTCCCCCATGGGGGTTGACGGAGTCGATTACAGAAATCGCTGATCTTCAGTTGGATCGTCACCGTAGACCGTCCGATTGAGCAGTGTATCAGAAGACAGCTCGTAGATGATTGTCGACTCCCCGGGTTTCAGCAGGTCATCGATCTCATTTTTGAGCTTGGTGAGATCACCTTCAGAGATCTCGCCTTCGAGCACGGAGTTTTGGACATGAGTCAGATACCGCCGACCAATTTTGAGTGCTTTCTGTGTCCGCTCGGCCTCAAGATCATAGACCATCACGACGTACATCTTACCACCACCGCTGGAACGGCTCG
>NZ_SGXV01000459.1:0-330 GCF_005435055.1 Halorubrum sp. SS7 | reverse complement strand
TGAAGGTCGTCCTCGCGCTCGTTCGGGGGTCGATCGACCGGGTGTACATCGGTGACCGCGAACTCGTCGGCGACCTGATCGCCACGCTCGTGGCCATCTTCCTCTGGTTCGGCGTCGCGCTCACCTTCCTCAAGGTGCTCGGGATGGGCGACATCGCGGCGAGTCTGGGCACCGCCGTCGGCTTCATCGCCCTCGGGGTCTCGTACGCGCTCTCCGAGATGATCGAGGACACGGTGGCGGGCGTCTACCTCCTCCGCGACCCCGACTTCAACGTCGGCTATCGCGTCGAGGCGAAGGGCGTCACCGGCACCGTCGCCGCCATCGAGCTCC
>NZ_SGXV01000045.1:0-3844 GCF_005435055.1 Halorubrum sp. SS7 | reverse complement strand
GGGATATATGGGTCTTTTTACCTCACCATCATATTCCGACGTTCCACTCAGACGGCGGTTCATCACGCAAGTTCGCAAAGCGACGCAGTAGTGTATCCGGGATCGTATCGATCCTCACTCCTTGGTTGATACACTCTTCGTAGATACCTTCGAAAAACTCGAAGGGGGGATACTTGTCCACAGGATCGAGGGACTCCCAGTGTTCATACAGCTCGACTAGTTCTCTAACGAATCTTATGGCGAGGGCTACGCGAAGAGTATCGTTCGTGGTCTCACTGATCGCTCCCTTCGACGCTTTGACGTGTATCTTCGTTTTCTCTATTTTAGCGGCTATCTGTACCCCGTCCATCGTGAAGAAGCCCTCAAGCATCGAGACGCTCTTCTGCCGGAGGATTCCAATAAGGAGAGGGGTTGACTGCCCCAAGTTCTGTGAATCGCTAACGATGTTGCTGCGACCAAAGTAGTCCTCACGCCCTTTCGCTTCCGAGTCGGTCAATTTCCTTATTCCAAGCCCCGAAGTAAGATCGTCACCAGTGCGGTATTTGTAAAAGAGCCACAGCAGAAAGTCCGCGTCAAATTGAATTTCTCGAAGTAGTACTCCAGTAGACAGGACTCGCTGTAGCCGTTCCTTCGCCGACTCCATTTCGCCTTTTTGCCCCCGCAACGCAATGAATTCCGGATGTACCCAGTACGCGTCCACACTGTTGATAGTCGGTATATGAACTATTCTACGTTCGCCATCAACCTCTGCTTCTTGTTCGATGAAGTCTTCGTGCTGGTAGCGGATTCCGAGTAAGTCGTCGGCGATTGCTTCCAATTCCTCGTCAACCTCTTCGTCATCGCGTATATAGTCTCGAATGCTCAGTAGCTCAAACCCGTCTCCAGGTTGGCTGAATGACCCGGGCTCGAACTCGGGTAGATCATCGTGGATCTCGGACTCGACAGTAGTTACCGAATCGTCTGAATAGATGTTAGAATCATCTTCGAACTCCAGAACGGAATTAAATATCAGGTAGCCGCTATAGCTAAATTCGTTTTCCTCTGGCATGGATTATTGTCGGAAGGGATGTGTCTGTATGGTATAAATTTTATCCATCTTATTATTTGTTCAGATGGATAATCTCGTCAATGACATACTCAGCAAAGTCAGTTGATTCGTAATTACTCGGCTGGTATACGTCGATGTATCCACTTTCAGTCAAGCTCACCTTCACCTTTTCTTCTCCCCTCCGATGGTTTACACCAACTTGGTTCTTGTTCGAGGTCTTTAGCGTGTTCCCAATGTGGGCATCACTAAGTACATTTTCACCGTATACTACGCCCTTTTCTGCCTCACTTCCAACGCCATAGAACCCGACCTGCCAAGGTGTACTCTCACTGTGTTCCGACAGGAACTCAGCCAAATCGAACTCAGCCCTCTCAACGGACCCTAGTCCGACAATGTCTCTCAGCATGTCGAAGAGGAATACGCCGGAGCCACTGTCGACCACTACAAACTCTCCGGGTACAAAGACGAATTCGGTATATTTTGTCTGACGTTGACCCTCTTCGACAACCGCAATCTCACCTTGATCAGTAATTTGTACTGTTTCCTCTTGAACGATGGATTGAACAGCTGCTCGGCCAGTCTGGACTGTGAATCCACTACCCACGTTATTGTGAGTTTGCGTTACTTCGATACACTCGGTTAGTGGTGTACCATCCTGCTCAACCGTTCGATGATAAGATTCTACCTGCCGCGGCTCGCCTTCAACAATGCCGATCACTCCTGACTTCATGATATCTGAATAAACAACGAGGATGAAAAACTCTAGCTATTCGGAAATAGATCGGAGCCGTTCTCTGTAATTATTCACCCAAGAAGCCACTTCTCTAAATCGTATTGAATAACGCTTTACTCCCTCGTTTCACTTCCACTATACTCATGATCAACTTATTTCTCCGGGCTTCATGGATTCTGGTATATGAGCTTCGTAGCCCTCCTTGACGGCGAAAAAGCGATTTCACCGTTTGAGGTTGATCAGCCAGATCCCGATCTCACATGTGTTGAGTGCGAAAAACCAATGTACGTCGTTCGTGAACACACACGGAACAACGGCGCGCTCGTCTCGCGTCACTTCAGACACAATCCCGGCGTCGACGACAGCAACTGTAATCTCACCGGCGAGAGCGATATCCACGAGAAGCGAAAGACGATTGCTCTCTCGAAGGCGCTCGTCGAGTTTGAGGGCAACTGTACCGAGTGGGGACTCGAAGAGCAGATCGGGTCTAAACGGGCAGACTCCTTTGTCCGGTTCAAGGAACCGCACCCGAACTACGGCCACGGACTAGCGATTGAGTACCAACACAAGAACATCAACAAGAATCGAGACGAGTCCACCCAGAACTACCTCGACGAGGGATTCACCACTGTCTGGCTCTGGGACAGTCAGTTCACGAGTGACGACGATGTAAACCTCTTCGGGGGCAAAGTCGTCCCCGTATGGCCTACGGCAGTCCCAGACCGCTCTGAGTGGGGGCCGACAGACGAATTCGAACTCGATACACTCCCGCTCCGCTCATGGACCACTTCTGGCGAAGACCGTTCTCCCGGGTTCAGCTCTTACTCAACCCTAGATCGTGTCTCTCGCCATCGCCAGACGGCTCGGGACGTTTGGGACTTCGAGCTCCCAGATGCGCCATCTGTATTGGTTCGTCTCCCAGACGAGTGGTACGACCGCTGTATCCGCGCCCTTTGGGACACCACACCGTGGGACCTCCGGTTCGACGATTCTGGCTCCTACGGCTTAGAGAGATGGATCGCTAGCACAAGCGACGAGCAACCAGAAGTAGAGATTTCGGTGATTCTTCCTCGCGAGTACTATCAAGAATTGGCCACTGACCTCCGGCGTTCCGTTACATGGGAGCAGTTCTTCTCCGGTACAGTTTTCGAGAACAACGACTCTCTCCGCCACCCCCGGTCCGGTGTCACGGATGCCGATTCGAGACCGGACGTTACGGGGTCGCTGCCACTCATGGATTGGTTAATCGATACAGAGAGAGTGATTAGACTGAAAAATAGGTCGAGCAGCTACCGTCTGGTTTCTCTCGATGACGCCGATCCCTTCGACTACTATCGGTACCTTCTCCCTCACGAGTTGGCTCTCAAAACGGATTATGGAGGACCAGAACCTCCGCCGGGCACATTTGATGATGTTCAGTGTCGGAACTGTGGCAGGTACTGGTATATTGGTGAAGAGCGGCTAGAGTGTCAAAAATGTGGCTCGGACGTTGATTGGGACTGGAACGTGAGAACGGGCCGAATTGGTTCCGTGCCAGACTATGTAGAGTAAAATCTATTCCTCGGTGAATTCCCACTCCAGCGTACCAGGGTCAACCCGAACTACACCGACCTTCGCCGTTTCATCCATCACAGCGATATCGATTTGATCTCGAACGTGCGACTCGACGGAGATCTCTTCGAGCCGCCACTCCTGCGAATCTAACTCCGGTGGAATATCGTCTCCAGACACAACATTCACCGATCGAAGTGTCCCGTATCGTTCCGGTGTGACCTCCACCTCGACCGGGAACTCAACGAGGTCACCGCTCATGTGCCGACTTCAGCGCCACACGATATGAAATTTGCTCAGAGAAATCCGGCTCCGTGACGAGCGTCTCCGAACGAGTCGCCTCTCCAACGGTTCTCCCAGTACACCTACCAGCGGGGTAGGGGAGCGACCACAATGAGGAGTCGCCTCTCCAACGGTTCTCCCAGTACCAACGATTAAATACAGTTGAGCAGCACTCTCCGATAGATGAGTCAGCAGGACCTGACCTACGTCGATCTGTTCGCGGGAGCGGG
>NZ_SGXV01000458.1:0-298 GCF_005435055.1 Halorubrum sp. SS7 | reverse complement strand
TTTCCCCCTCAACTCAAAGATGGCCGTCTCGTGTATACATATCTAGAGATGATGCCGATGAACGGCGTGTGGTTAATGAAACGCAAGTCGTCCGTCTTCTGGAAGACTACGGCTTTTCTCGTGTGATTTTATCAAACCTTTCGCTCGCTGAACAGATAGTGCTGTTCTATCAAGCAGACGTAGTTATTGGGCCGCACGGAGCAGGCCTTCTGAATGCTGTATACAGCGAAGATGTTCAGGTGATAGAGATCTTTGGAGATTATCGAAACGCCTGTTATTACACGATGAGTGGGTTGGA
>NZ_SGXV01000457.1:0-331 GCF_005435055.1 Halorubrum sp. SS7 | reverse complement strand
GTCGACGTTCATGCGCGAGATGAGCGAGCTGACGGAGATCCTCCACGACGCGGGCGCCGACTCGCTCGTCCTCCTCGACGAGGTCGGCCGCGGCACCGCCACCACCGACGGGCGGGCCATCGCCCGCGCGGCCGCCGAGTTCCTCCACGACGAGCTCGGCGCGACGGCCCTCTTCGCCACTCATTACCACGGCCTCACGGACCTAGCCGAGGAGCGCGAGCGCGTCTTCAACCTCCACTTCACCGCCACCCGCGAGGACGGCGACGTGACGTTCCTCCATCGGGTCGTCCCCGGCGCCTCCTCGTCGTCGTACGGCGTCGAGGTCGCGGAG
>NZ_SGXV01000456.1:0-332 GCF_005435055.1 Halorubrum sp. SS7 | reverse complement strand
ACGTCGCTCGCGACCCGGTCCAGATCCGCCTCCGATCGGGCGCCGTACACGACCGTCGACCGCGTCTCGCCGCCGCCGTCGACGGCGACCCGCGCCAACTGATCGACGTCGGCGTCCGTCTCGAGGTTCAGTTCCGCCCTCGCGGCCGCCGGCGTATCGGCGAGATCCGGTCCGTCGACGTCGTTACCACCGGCACCGAACGTCGCCGTCGGTCTGTCGGGCGCGCCGTCGCGCGGCGCGTACGTTCCAGTCACCGAAACCCGGACGCGGTATCGAGCCGACGCCTCGTCGCGCGTCACGGTGCGGTCGACGCTGACGTTTCGGACCGTCCC
>NZ_SGXV01000455.1:0-332 GCF_005435055.1 Halorubrum sp. SS7 | reverse complement strand
CCACAGCCTCGACCGTAGACAGCTCATCCGTTAGCTCCGGGTCAACATCGACGCTCGAACACACCCGCTCATACCGGTCAATCAGGTCCGGAATATCATCCTCAAGCGACTCAATCCGGTCTTCGATGTCATTCCAGACCTCGATATAGGTCGTCTGCTTCCGGTCCCGACTGACCCGCTCGCTAAGCAGGGTATCCGCAATCGTGACGATATCATCCCAGTGCTCCGGCCCGGTCGGGATCTGGACCGCGTCGATATCGCTGGCAAGGTCATTCCCTGTGAATTCCGCATCCTCGATATTCGTGCTGGTGACCACCCCGCCCTCGATGATA
>NZ_SGXV01000454.1:0-332 GCF_005435055.1 Halorubrum sp. SS7 | reverse complement strand
ACCTCGTCCAGCGAGTCGACGACGTAGTCCGGGCGGTACGGGGCCGCCGCGTCGTCGGGGTCCCGCCGGAGCCACGCGGACCGGAGGCCGGCGTTGTGCGCGCCGGCGACGTCGTACGCCAGCGAGTTCCCGACGTACAGCATCTCTCGCCGGTCGACCGACATCGCCGCCGCCAGCCGCTCGAACGGCTCCGCGTGGGGCTTCCGGCGCGGGAGGTCCCCGGCGTACACGATCGCGTCGACGCGGTCGGCCAGCCCGAGCGCCTCCACCTTCGCCCGCTGGCGCGCCTCGGGCCCGTTCGTGAGCACGCCCACGGGGCCCGCGGCCGCCGC
>NZ_SGXV01000453.1:0-333 GCF_005435055.1 Halorubrum sp. SS7 | reverse complement strand
CGTCGACTGATTCGGCGCGTTGTCCGCGAGGTTCCGCTCTCTCACGCCGTCGATCCGCTGTCTGATCCCGCCCTCGACCGGTGCGAGCTGGTCGAACGCGGTCTCGATACGGCGCTCGCCGCTGACGTTCAGCTTGGCCGACTGTCCGGGCGGAATGTTGTACGACTCGGCCGTCAGGTTTCCGCGAATTCTGACCGTCTCGGTGTTTCCGCCGCCGCCCTTAGTGAGCGCGAAGTCGCCCCGGGTCTGGATGCTCGCGCCGTCGCCGGGCGTCTGGGAGCCGTAGGTCCCGTTACTCGAGTTGTAGCTGTCGGCGTACAGCCAGTCGACGTC
>NZ_SGXV01000452.1:0-333 GCF_005435055.1 Halorubrum sp. SS7 | reverse complement strand
TTAAATACGCCGTATGGTCGGAGTCACGATCGGAGTCGTCGGAGTCGCGACGGTCGCCGTGTTGCTGGCGGTCAGCGCGTTCTTCTCCAGTTCGGAGACCGCGATCTTCTCGCTGCCGGCGGCGTGGTTCGATCGACGGGCGGAGACGGGAGACCCGCGGGCGCTCGCGCTGAAGGAACTTCGCGACGATCCCCACAGGCTGCTGGTGACGCTGCTCGTCGGCAACAACGTCGTGAACATCGCGATCTCCAGTATCGTGACGCTCCTCGTCGCCAGCTATCTCCCCCCCGGCGCGGCGGTCGCGGTGACGACCGCGTGTACCAGCTTCCTCGT
>NZ_SGXV01000451.1:0-333 GCF_005435055.1 Halorubrum sp. SS7 | reverse complement strand
ACTTGACTGACGAAGTCCAGGTGTATACCCCGTGTCTACTGCTTGGTTTAGAACCCAAATACCCATAGACAGTGTTTTTAGATGTTCCCTTGTGAACGATGTAGAAAAGCCCTACAATCTCTTCTGAGAGTTGCTCCGTCCTGACATTGACCCGATGCTGATTGTTCCATTAGGTATCTAGAACGGCCGTTGTCAGCATACCATTTGGCAACTCTCCCGAGTAGGCCCAGCTCTGACACGAAGCCAATTATAATAATTGTATTATTTACTAGTGTTCACGAGTTTTCGAACTGCTTGAAGTCGAGTTGGGCCGTGGGTTCCGAAGTACAGGAA
>NZ_SGXV01000450.1:0-333 GCF_005435055.1 Halorubrum sp. SS7 | reverse complement strand
AAGTCACGTTCGTCGGGATGGCGGACGCGCCGAAGGGAACCCGCGTCGGCCTCGAAGTCCAGCTGAAGGACGGCAGCCTCTTCGGCGCCTTCCTCGGAGCGCTCGTGGGGGCGTTCGTCGGGGTCCTCCTGAGCCTCATCCTCGTCTTCGTTCTCCCCCAGCTCATCCCGGTCCTCGTCGTCGCCGGGGTCGCGGGAGGCGCGTACGTCCTGTATCGCGGGATGGCGCCAACGGAGTACGCGACGGTTACCGTCGACACGGACGGCGGCGTGGTGATGTCGAACCGCGACTACGAGGCGGGGGACTTCGACGACGTCCTGGACCGACGCGTCT
>NZ_SGXV01000449.1:0-333 GCF_005435055.1 Halorubrum sp. SS7 | reverse complement strand
CTTCGGATAGAACGCGGAGAGAGCGGTGACGCGACCAGTTGGACATCCACGGCACGACGTCCGGCCGCAACAGTATTGTGCTATTTGAGAACAACTTTAACCCGCTCTGCCGCCCTACTGTTCGATATGACGTCCGGTTCAGTGCGCGAGGACCTCGAACGCGACCTGGAGTGTCTCGACCTCTTAGAGTGCGTTCACGGGCTCAACGATCGGGACCAGACGGTTTTTCAGGAGCTACACCAGACGGACGGAGACCTCACCGTGGACGACGTGGCGGACCGACTGGACTGCGAGCGGTCGACGGCGTACCGGTCGATTTCGCGGCTCGTCGAC
>NZ_SGXV01000044.1:0-4006 GCF_005435055.1 Halorubrum sp. SS7 | reverse complement strand
CTTTGAACTCTGCCTTGGTGACTCTGTCAGGGAGCTCGTCTTCGAAGTCACGGTAGTAGCTTTGGTACGATTCAGCCACGCGAGATGCAACATCGTCGTCGACCGACTCGAACAATCGATGCCGGAGGACTGCCGCGACCTCGTCGTCATCGGTAGGTGTAACCGCGTGTTCGGTGCGTTCGGAGATGCCGTCGAGGTCGGTGATGAGGTCTTGGACTACCTGTGCGCGGTCCTCGAACGCAGTAGCAGAGACTGAAAGGATGACAGTGACTGCGTCGGTGTTCTGCGTGGCTCGCATGAGCGACCAGAGGAAGGAGTTCGTCTGGTCAGCTAGCGTGGACCCCTCGACACCGACGGCTGCGGCCTGCTCGAAGTATTGGGCCACCTCGTCGATGAGTACCAGTCCCGGGTCGTCCATCATCTCGAAGAGTTCGACTACGTCCGACTCTCCGGGGGCAACGCGGTCGTTGTCGTACTCGCTAAACATCGCGTATCCTTCCGCACCGGCTAGCTGATACGCGAGTTCGCCCCACATCGTCTGCGTGTTCGGTGCACTCGGGTCGTCCTTGTTACATTTCGCCTTGCTCGCGCTGACGTACCCGCCTTCGAAAACGGCTGTCCGAACAGATAGTTCGTCTTTGACCTCTTCAAACTGCGAACGTGCTTCGTCGTCGACGATGTACTGTGATAGGTCGTCGATTACGTCCGGGTTCTGCGAGAAGTGGTACGCGGCGATTTGTGAGTGGGTTTTTCCACCACCGAATACCGTATCGAGTGAGAGAAGCCCATCTTCTCCGCTGAACTCGTCTTGCTCTTTGCCGACGTATCGTTTCGCAAGCAGAGTGAGGAGGTCCTGTAGTCCATCTGTTGGATACGTCTTCTCGAAGAAGGTATCCGGGTTTCCATAGATTTCAGGGGCCTCATCCTGTCGAAACACTACATCGGAGAGCTTCGCAGCGAACTCATTTTCCGACAGTGTTCCCGATAGCACATCGTCGTGGGGAGTACACGACTCAAAGAGTGTGGGAATCTGTGGAGCCATTGATGATACTGTCACAAATGTGGGGGGGTTAGTAAGTAGTTGCGTCTGTATTATCACCTAGTGTAACGGCTGAATACCAACGTGAAAGCCACCAAGATATGGTATTACTAGCTAACAGCCCGCAGCTGTCCTATTAGTGAGTCTTAGTCCGGCTTTGTCAGAGGTCATATCTATTCGGTAGGGTTACTGCTGTTTCCCAATTGTGACTCACGCTTATCCAAAATATCTCGAACTCGTTCATTTACGTCCTCTGTCTCGATAGAGGCCGGAATTAGAACGAGTACACCCAAGTTTGCCTGTCGGTGGATTGCAGTGTTCGCCGTTAATCTGAGTCGGTGTACTGCGTTTGTGACGAGAACCCGATGTCCTGAGTCGCTAAGTCGAGACAGCGAAGTCACCGAAGATGGTCGACGACCATCGGAACCGTCAGAGAAGTCCCGTAACTTGATGAGGTCTGCTGGGTCCATTTCATTGATTGTTTCATTTGTAGTTGCAGCGTCGTAGAGCTCAATCCATTGGTTAACCGGCATCTGTTCGTGTGTGACAAGAATTAATTCTCCGTCGACGACAGTGATTCGAAGGGAATCACCGGTCTCCCATCCAGTATCATCCACGAGAGACGAATTTATATAAATCCCATAGGAGGTCTTTGCGTTCCCACCAACGATGTGGAGTTGAACCATCTAATTACCCCTTTGAATTTCAGCTGAGGTGCGTTCTCTATCGTAGCCAGACCCGATGCTGTACAATTTCCAGAAAATTGTCATAGTTTCAGAGACTGCTATTCCGGCTTTATACATATCTACAGCACGGAGATGACTTCCTCACCACAGAACCTGAATCGTCTGAACCAGTCTGGTTATTCGGAAGGATATGTAGATTTCTTCATTTAGCACGGGAACCACTGTATGGTGGAACTACAAAACCGATAGACAGAGGCTTATTTTAAGGAAAGTATATTAACTGAACCAACGTACCTGTTGTTGTCATTGATGCGCTGTCGCGGACTGTCCGTGACACCTCACCGAGACATTCAGCTGACCGCAGTTTCAGTCGACAGTTGGAACCACTGACGGCTGGTTCAGTTGATACGGAATCGTGACTAAAAATGAGCACAGAAAATCAAAACAGCAAAGATAGACAGAAGACAGCCGAGTTAAGAGGTCTTGCAAAATATGACCTGACGGACTGTCCTGACAGTTTAGTATCCGACCTCTACCAACACATCATTGAACTACAGGATGATTTGGAGTCAGTATCAAGAGAGTATAACACCTATCTTGATTCGGATGTCCGCCCTCTGGTAGAGCCTCTTGCGCATTTAGCGGTAAATGCTCAGGGAGAGGTTCAACAACGCGAGGCGTTAGATGTACATGAGATTATGGATAAGGCACGACATCAAGAGTAGTTCGACTCGCCTTACGTACTAGTTTTCTCAGAGATGCTTAGACCTGCTATTAGTCATAATCTTCCCATGATTGGGCCTGTTCTAGCAAGTCTCCTCGTTTCACTTGCTTCCACAGCGCTTGTTCCTCCTCTTCTGTATCGGGAGAGTGTCTAGGGCACCACGCATAGAGTTCCGGCTCACGAGGAACTACGAGGTGGGCGACGTGGATTCGAACGCCTTCTTCGCCGACGGGTTCGCCGCAGGTGCTACAGCGTAAGTCGTCCGGCCAGTCTATGTCGTCATCCATAGTATGCCTATGACTTCGACCACAATAAGTGTCAACTTGATTACTGTATTTTAACTCTACTACGTTCAACAACTGGAACCGTCGCCCGGTACCGACTGGGTGCTTCGCTCCGCTCCACTCACCGCCCTACCCAGAGAAAAATAATCCTTGTTCAGTTTGAGAGACGATGTTCCTTCTTGCGCTCTCTCCGTTACTTGGTAAGATGGGTTCCGTGTTCGAAACCGAGAAGTCTTGTACCCAGACTCAGGTAATCCCTTAGATGATTATTCCCTTCGAAGATAACTTGAATCATGGATATTCGGTCTCTCTTAGGGGGTGTCTCTAAGAGAATCCGTCGAGCGTGGGTTCGCACCCTGTCGAAGCCTCTTACCGAGGCTTTGGATTATACCCCGCCGAAGCCTCTCTCAGCATGCTTTCGAAGCCTTCGTCGCCCATACACCTTTGCCGTCTTATTGCCAATAATTTGGTATGAATAGAATGAATGAGACGAACGAAACGCGCCAGTTCGTCTCGGCGGTGCTTGAAGAAGACGGGAGAGCGTCGATGGCTCAGATACGGCGGAGAACCGACTTGACCGAAGGCCAGCTTCAACATCAGTTTCGCAAGATGGAGCAACACGAGTTTATTGAAGTGGAGCGCGCGCAAATCCCTTCGCAGTCCGGGTCGCGGATGAAGGTCGCAGTTATCCCGGAGGGGATGCGCGACGAAGCAGAAGCGCTCTTGTCTCATGATAGGAAGCCTGAGCGGACGACCGTCGACGTTGTGGACCTCGCGGTCAACGTAGATGAGTACGTGGATTTTGTCAAAAATACCGTCTACCCGGAGTTAGAACGTCTTACCACTAGGGTCGCTGATTTGGAAGCGCAATTGTCAGAGCCCGAGTCAACCGATGAGTCTACACCGTCTGAAGAAGACGAGGGGCTCGCTTATGCTCGAAGAATTGGACTGGTTGAAGAAGGAACAGACGAACCAATCCGTTGAGAGAGAGCTTAGCTAATCAGTTAACCAGATAATTAATTAGACAGTTAATTGGAAACCCCGTTCACTAGTTCTGTACTGCGCGCATTTCTTCGAGAATCGATTTCTCGGTTGGTACAGTAAGATATGGCTCAATTGCTGAATACGAAGACCACCCGCCTATGGCCATCATGACGCGTACAGGGACTTTCTTTTCGACTAAGTGAAGGTGCGCCCAGTGCCGGCGGCAGTCGTGCGAGGACACGTGTTCCCATTCGTCAGGTTCTTGCTCGTCTTCGGCTAGTACGTCAGC
>NZ_SGXV01000448.1:0-334 GCF_005435055.1 Halorubrum sp. SS7 | reverse complement strand
TGGACCGGTTCGGGGACGAGGTCGAGATGATCTACGAGGAGTGACCCGACCGGTCGGCCGTCACTCGGTCAGACCCGTCAGTCGTCGCCCGGTACCCGACCCGCGTCGTCGGCCCCGGCGGCCTCGGCCGGCGTCCCGTCGACCGGCTCTCCGAACGCGTAGACGGTGTTGTGGCCGGTCACCGCCACCTCCAGGAAGTCCCCCACGTCGACCCCGCGCTCCGTCGCGTTCTGGACGATGATCTGTCGGTACGCGCCGTCGCGGCACTTCACGGAGTCACCGGTTCCCTCCTCGACGACGAGGACCTCGAACCGATCGTCGACCATCGACTCGT
>NZ_SGXV01000447.1:0-334 GCF_005435055.1 Halorubrum sp. SS7 | reverse complement strand
ACCTCCATACATGTACCTGCGCGGCGACGAGGAAAAACCCCGCCGGTACCGGGCCAGCTTGACGGTATCCGGCGGGGTTTGAAGCTCCCCAAGTCGGCGCGACGCGGCTCGGAGCGAACCACGAAGTAAGAGTTCGAGATCGAATACGAGAATCGGATTCGAAAATCAATAATTACTCGTGTACGTGCCACTCCGCGTCTGTAGAGTAAACGGATATTAGGATATCCCCGGAATAATGAATCACTTAGCCGAACTGTTTTCCGTGGTGAGGTGAGACCGTCGCGTGTAATGTGTGAGCAATCGACGGAAGACGAATCGATGCCGATCGGGACGC
>NZ_SGXV01000446.1:0-335 GCF_005435055.1 Halorubrum sp. SS7 | reverse complement strand
AGATCGGGATCCGGATCGAATCGAACGCCGCTATCGCGGGATGGTCGTCGTAGAGCGTCCGCCAGAGCACGCCGGTCGGCTCGGCGACGCTCTGGGTCCCGACCACGTCCGGCGCGACGGGATCGATCCCGAGGTCATCGACGGCGCCCATCGCCCGAAGCGTGAGCAGTAGCCCGCCGCCGTCTTCGAGAAAGGCTTCGAAGGCCTCCACGGAACCCGGTGAGAGGACGTCGTCCCCGAGCGGCGCGTCGCGGTGCCACCACAGCACGTCGCATCCGTCCGTCGCCGCGCCGACCTCGGCGGGGGAGACACGCACCGTCTCGAACGACTGCGCC
>NZ_SGXV01000445.1:0-335 GCF_005435055.1 Halorubrum sp. SS7 | reverse complement strand
GTACACTCGAACCACACCGTCTCGCCGTCGTCGTCCTCGTAGAAGTGGTCGCCCGCGTCGTCGTACCGGCGACGCGCGTCGATCGAGATGACGATGCACTGGCTGCCGAACGCGGCCGCGCCCTCGTCGATCAACTCCGGACGCTCCAGGGCGCCGGTCGTGATCGACACCTTGTCCGCGCCCGCTCGCAGCGTCTCCTTGATGTCGGCCTTGGTACGGATGCCGCCGCCGACCGTGAGCGGAATGAAACACTCGTCGGCGACCGCGTTGACCACGTCGAGCATCGTCTCGCGCCCGTCGGCGCTGGCGGTGATGTCGAGGAAGACGAACTCGTC
>NZ_SGXV01000444.1:0-336 GCF_005435055.1 Halorubrum sp. SS7 | reverse complement strand
GTACGCGAACTTCCTGCCGTTCCGCGACGTGAGCGAGGGCTTCCCGTACACGCACCTGACGACCGAGGTCGTCGCGCTCGACGCGGCGCTCGGCCTGCTGCTCGACGAGGGGCTCGACGCGGTGCGGGAGCGACACGAAACGGCCGCGACGCGGTGTCGCGAGCGCGGCGCCGAGTTGGGGCTGGAGCCGGTCCCCGACCCCGAGCGCAGTTCGCCGACGGTGACCGCCTTCGAGGTCCCCGGCCGCGCCGAGGCGCTTCAGGAGACGCTCCGGGAGGAGCACGACGTGGTGCTCGCGACCGGGCTCGGCGACGGTACCGAGGACGTCCTCCGCGT
>NZ_SGXV01000443.1:0-336 GCF_005435055.1 Halorubrum sp. SS7 | reverse complement strand
ACGAGCTTTCCCAGTTCCTCTCCGACATGCTCTCTATCGTTAACTCCGGCGGCGACATGGAGGGCTTCCTGAAGGACAAAAAGGAGAAACACCTCCGCACGTCGAAACAGGAGCGCGAGATGACCTTGGAGACGCTGGAGCTGTTCGGCGAGATGTACATGACGCTCTCCTTGTTCCCCTTGCTTCTCATCATCATCCTCGTCATCATGGGAATGATGGGCGAGGCCGACGACCGGCTGTTGTACGCGACGGTGTACGTCCTCATCCCGCTGGTCGGCGTCGGCTTCCTCGTGTTGGTCTCGACCGTGAAACAGGACGACCCGGGCGACGGCTTCC
>NZ_SGXV01000442.1:0-337 GCF_005435055.1 Halorubrum sp. SS7 | reverse complement strand
GTCGACTCGAAGAGGAGGAAGTTCAGCGTCGCCGCCACCAAGAGGGCGACGTATATCGCCGTATACATTTTCACGGAGTCGTGCGCCATCGTACCTCCACGTTCGTCCCTGCGCTTAAAGAATTAACCATCCGGGGTCTCGGGCGTCGCCGCCGAGCGGGGCTGGCCGGGGTTTCGATCCCGAAACGACTATGAGCGCGACGACCGGAGCGACGCTCGGTCGCAGTACACGACCGGTATCCGCCGTGACTCCGCTCGAACCGACCGACGACCTGCTCGAATCGCTGTACGTCGTCAACAAGGTCGCCAAGCAGTTCGCCGACGAGGCCACCGCGGCC
>NZ_SGXV01000441.1:0-338 GCF_005435055.1 Halorubrum sp. SS7 | reverse complement strand
CGAGGACGTCGAGACGGTGACGCCGGACCTCATGATGCAGGAGGTCGCCGCGATGATGACGATGTCCGGCGTGAAACCCCTCCCGGTGGTCGACGACGACTACGTGGGGATGGTCTCCACGACGGACGTCGCCGAACACCTCTCTTGAGCGGGTTCCGGCGACGGTGTCCGATGGGCCGGGCGTCCTCGCCCTCAGACCAGCAACAGCGGCAGCCCGGCGATCACGCCCGCGCCGATCAGCAGGAGGTTCCAGAGGAACACCGGCCTGACCAGGTCGCGCGCGATGCTCGCCGCGAAGGCGGTCTTGACGACGATGCTGGCGGCGGTGCCGGCGACAA
>NZ_SGXV01000043.1:0-4166 GCF_005435055.1 Halorubrum sp. SS7 | reverse complement strand
GGCCACGACCGCGACCGCGGCGTCGAGCGACGGGGGCTCGAAGTCGGCCGCGTGGACGACGACGGTGCCCGCGCGGTCGTCGCGGTCGACCGTCGCGTCCGCGTCGGCGTCGCCGACCGCCGCGGCGACCGCGGACGCGGCGGCCTCGTCCGCGCGGGTCACGAGCGCCCGACCGGTGGTGTCGAGCGCCGTGGTCGCCAGCGCGGCGACCTCCGCGGGCGTCTTCCCCTCCGCGAGGATCGCTTCGGGGATCCCGCGCCGCCGCTCGCGGGCGGCGTCGAACCGCCCCGCGTCCGTGGTCGCGTAGCCCGCGAGCCGCGACTCCGCCTCCTCGATCCCGATGTCGCCCGCCTCGAGCGCCGCCAGCGTCTCTCGCATGGATGGTGGTGCGCGGCGGCCCCGGTCGAACCTGTCGGTTCGCGGTCCGGCCCGCCGCGCGCCGACATCGGCCGGAGGCGGAGCGAGCCCGCGGGCGTCACGCGACGGGGGTGCGACTCGATCGAGGCCGGACCGACTCGGGATCCGAGGCGGTTCCGAGCGCCGTCGCGGCGGAGCGCGGACGAGAATCCCACAAGGCTTATAAGCGACTATCCTCGCAGCCCCCCGCGAACCGGCGTCACGGCGTCCCTCGCGGGCGAATTCAGGAACTCTTATTAACCATCACCGGGTAGGCCCGATCGCATGGCAGACCTCATTGTCAAAGCGGCCGTCAAGGAAGCCCTGGACGACAAGAACGTCGCTTCGGACTTCTACGACGCGCTGGACGACGAAGTGGACGAGCTGCTCGAAGACGCCGCGCGCCGCGCCGAGGCCAACGACCGGAAGACGGTCCAGCCGCGCGACCTGTAAGGCGGACCCGTTTCCGTTCCATTTTATTTAGACGCCGACCGGCCAGCGGCCGCGCCGTCGCCCGCGTCGCCGCTCGACGACGGGTCAGACCTCGTCGACCCGGACGCCGGACTCCGTCCCGACGTGAACCTCGTCCGCGAGCCCGACGAAGAGCCCGTGCTCGACCACGCCCGGGACCGCCGACAGCGTCGCCGACAGGGCGGCCGGGTCGGCGATCTCGCCGAACGCGCAGTCCAGTACGAGGTTCCCGTTGTCCGTCACGACGGGCCCGTCCTTCCGCTCCGCGCGGCGCAGCGTCGGCTCGCCGCCCGCGTCCCGGATCGCCGCCGCGACCGCGGTCCGCCCCGCGGGCAACACCTCGACCGGCACGGACCGGTCCAGCCGCGGCGACTCCTTCGAGGGGTCCGCGACGACGAGGAAGCGGTCCGCGGCGGCGTCGACGAGCTTCTCGCGGGCGTGGGCCGCGCCGCCGCCCTTGATCAGCGCGCCGCCGGAGACGAGGGCGTCGCCCGCGGCGCCGGTGGCCACCTGATCGGCGCCGTCGATCGCGACGTCGATCCCCGGTCCGTCGGGGCCGACCGCGTCCGGGAGGTCGAGGAGCGGAATTCCCGCCTCGGCCGCGAGTTCGCGGCTCGCGAAGGAGGTGGGGACCCCACGAATATCGAGGCCGGCGTCGGCCCGGTCGCCGAGCCGCCGGATCGCGTGCGCCGCGGTCGACCCGGTCCCCAGGCCGACCACGTCTCCGTCGGTCACCGCCTCGGCCGCCGACTCGCCGGCGCGCCGCTTCATCGCGTCGCTCCCGCCGCTCGTCTTCATGTGGTCGACTGCGTGCGGCGGCGTTGAAAAGCCGTCGGGGTGGCGAGGCGCGGGAGAGCTATTCCAAGCGGTCCAGCACCGCCTCCGAGTCGTACGCTAGGGAGAGCTCCCGCGAGCGGCCGCGGCCGTCGACGTCGGCGTACTCGGCGTCTATCACGCCGAGCTGGTCGAGCTTGTTGATGATCTCCGAGTAGCGGGTGTAGCCGAGGTCGGTCGCGTCGTTGAAGGCGTCGTACACTACCCCGGCGCGCTCGCCGTCGTGTTCGGCGAGGACGCGGACGAGGTCGCGCTCGGAGTCGGAGAGGCCGCGGAGCGACCGCGAGAGGTGGACGTGTTTCGACTTGTCGTAGGCGTCCTCGACGTCCTCCTCGGAGACCGTCTTCGAGGCGCGCATCTCGGCGTTGAGCCCGGCCCGGCGCAGGAGGTCGATGCCGACGCGGAGGTCGCCGCTCTCGGCGGTGAGGTCTGCGACGCGGTCCAGCTCGGCGTCGCCGATGACGCCCTCGTGGAAGCCGCGCTTGGCGCGCTCCGCGAGGATGTCGTAGATCTCGGTCGCGTCGTAGACGGGGAAGTACACCTCCTCGGGGCGGAAGACGGACTGGACCCGGGTGTCGAGGTCGTCGATCACGTCGAGGCCGAGGTCCGAGGAGACGACGATGACGCCGATCTTCGCGCCGGAGTGGGCCTCGTGGGCGCGTAGGAGCGAGTAGAGGGTGTCGGAGGCCTCGTTCTCGTAGAAGAGGTAGTTCACGTCGTCTAAGGCGACGACGAGGACCTCGTCCTCCTCGACGAGCCGGTCGGTTATCTGGCCGAACAGCTTCTTGAAGGAGATGCCGGAGGAGGGGGGCTCGTACTCGAAGATCCCCTCGAACAGCCGGGAGAACACCGCGTAGCGCGTCGAGTCGACCTGGCAGTTGACGCGCACGGTCCGGACCTCGGTCCGGGCGCCCAGCTCGCCGAACAGCTTCTGGACCGCGGTGGTCTTGCCGGTCCCGGGCGGGCCGCGGACCATCGTGTTGAGGGGGCGGGAGCCGCGGACCGCGGGGCGGAGCGCGTACTTCAGGTTCTCCAGCTGGCTCTCCCGGTGGCGGAACGTCTCGGGGACGTGGTCGATCTCGAACACCGACTCGTCGCGGAACACGGACTCGTCCCACGAGAGCATGTCCCCGGCGTCCCCGGTCATGCGAGTACCACGAGAGGCCGCGCACTTAACCGTTGCCCGGCGCCGGGGCGAAACTGAAACTTGTCGTGCGAGCCCCGGAAGAGAGCGATTCCGCCGATCGGTCGTTCACTCTCGGTCCGGCGGGATCCCCGCCGCGCTCGCCGGCAGTCACCCCGCGTCGCCGCGGCGCAACACCAGCACGTGCCGCGTCAGCGAGCGGTGGACGCGGCGCTCGAACGCCGCGTCGACCGTCCAGCCGGCGGCGCGGGCGGGGGCGCGCCAGTCCCGGTCCGCGACCAGCACCGCGCGCGGCGCGACCCGGGCGGCCTCGTCGAGCGCGCCCCCGACGAGGTCCGCGAGCTCGTGGCGAGCGATCTTCGACTGCCGGCCGTACGGGGCGTCGAACGCGACCCCGTCGACGGCGTCGTCGGGGAGGGGGAGCGCGGTCGCGTCGCCGCGCGCGACGTGCCAGTCGGGGGCCCCGTCACCGCCGACCTCGCCGAGGTACTCGCGGAGGTTCTCCCGCGCGCCGCGGACCATCTTCGCCTGCGCGTCGCAGGCGACGGGGTCGGCGCCGACGAGGCCGGCCTCCAGCGGGAGGCCGCCGGTGCCGCACATCGGGTCGAGGAGGGTCCGACCCGGGGCGGCGCCCGCGAGGTTGGCGTAGGCGCGGGCGTCGGCCGGGGCCATGCTCCCCGGCTGGAAGAAGGGGCGGTCGGTGGGGTCGGGCGCGAAGTCGCGGGCCGCCTCGACCGCGACCCAGCCGAGGGCGCACAGGTCCGCGTCGCCGCCGTCCGCGCCGGCCACCGCGTCGTGCTCGGCGCGCGGGCCGGCCGCGAACAGCGCGCGGAGGACGTGATCAGGGTCGTCGAGGTCGACCTCGAACCCGCGGTCGACGAGGACGCTGCCGAGCGCGCGCTCGGCCGCCCCCGTCGAGACGCCGGCCGTGGCCCGGACGTCGCGGGCGCGGACCGCCACGGTCCCGGAGCGGTCGAGCGACGCGGCCCGGAGCGCGGCGGCCGCGGCGTCGACGTCGGCGTCCGTCCGCGCGATCGCCTCGTGCGCGGCGCGGGTGTACGCGAGCCGGGCGGCGTGATCGCGGTCGATCCCGCCGGTGCGCGCGACCCCCGGCGCGAGGAGGTCGACGCCGGTCGCGGCGGTCGCGGCCTCGCGGGCCGCGAAGGCGTCCGTCTCGCCGGCGAGTTCGAGCCAGTACACGCCGACGGCTCCGCGCGGCGGCGGCAATAGCGTGGCGGTTCCGGCCGGCCACCATTTAAGTGCGTTCGGGCGAGAATCGAGGTGATGACGGCCGACCCGAAGGAGACGATCACCGTAGAGA
>NZ_SGXV01000440.1:0-341 GCF_005435055.1 Halorubrum sp. SS7 | reverse complement strand
TGCCCAGCGCCCGCGCGAGGTCCTCGTCGGAGCGGATCGTGCGCAACACGCGCCCCCACGGCGACCGGTGCGCACGCCTGAGTACGAGGTACGCGCCCCCCGCGAACGCCACCACCAACAGGCCGTTCAGCGACGCCTGCCAGAACGGCGTTTCGAGGAACACCGGCGACCCGGGTACTACCTCCAACCGGAGTCCCGGCATCGCTTCGGGGAACGTCGAGAGCACCGGCCACCCGACGAAGAATCCGGGGATACCGCGAAGGCCCGCGCTGCCGTTCGTCAGCCACCGCTCGTTGAGTACGATCAGCCGCACGACCTCCGCGAGTCCGAGCGACGCGATG
>NZ_SGXV01000439.1:0-341 GCF_005435055.1 Halorubrum sp. SS7 | reverse complement strand
CGTCGCCGGTGATCCACGTGTCCGGGTCGAAGGCGGCGTCCCACTCCTCGGCGCTCATCTGCGCCATGTCCGACGGCCCGAACTCGTCGAAGTCGTACTCGGATTCGACGCGCTCGCGGAGGGCCTCGATGTCGGTCTCGCCCTCCCGGGTCCCCTCGTCGGTCCCGTCTCCGGAGGGGTCCCCGGCGTCGGTCTCGTCCCCGGAAGGACCCCCGGCGTCGGCCGGGGTGCCGTTCTCCTCGGCCTCCGAAGCAGGGGTTTCCGGGCCGTCGGACGCCGGATCTGCCGGCTCCTCCGGCGGCGACTCCGACTCCGACCGCGTCGAGGTGTCCTCCATCACC
>NZ_SGXV01000438.1:0-342 GCF_005435055.1 Halorubrum sp. SS7 | reverse complement strand
CCCGGATCACCCACCACGCGGGGATGGCGTTCGCGCTGGGCCGCGGGGACGACGTCACCGCCCTCCACGCGCCCGACTACTACGACGGCCTCTGGAACCAGTTCGTCGAGCGGCTCCCCGGCGTCTCGCTCGACTGGTCGGGGCTCTACTCCTCGTGGCAGCCCGACAAGGAGCAGCTGTACGCGCTCGACAGCGACCTCCACCTCGCGGACCCGGCGTGGATCACCCGACAGGACGCGTGGAGTCGCGAGGACATCGACGAGATCGCCGAGCGCGTCTCGCCGTGGTTCGGCAACTCGCTCTCCGACCGCCACCAGGAGCCGACGGGCGAGTGGGCCGACG
>NZ_SGXV01000437.1:0-344 GCF_005435055.1 Halorubrum sp. SS7 | reverse complement strand
GAGAGCTTTAACCAACACAATATCAACTAACCGACTTTGTGTTGGTTAAGAGTGAATTGGTCGTCTCGAATTGGGTGTCTCTCCCGTGCGAAAAGTAGAAATCTAGATTTCTGAAATCGTAGTTTCCAAAATCGGGACTTCTATTTGGATGGAACTGTGATCGGGTGTATGGAACAATTCGTGGATCGGGGCGTCGAACGTGATCAACTCAGGGACTGCTACGAGTCCGAGACCGCAGACTTTGTTGTCATCTATGGCCGTCGGCGCCTCGGCAAAAGCGACCTCGTCCGCCAGTCCATCGCTGATCGGGAAGACGCTGTATACTACCAAGCAGTCGAGTCTAC
>NZ_SGXV01000436.1:0-345 GCF_005435055.1 Halorubrum sp. SS7 | reverse complement strand
AGAACCGCCTCGGTGGCGGGGTTCGCGTAGACGACCGTCCCCTCCCGGTCGACGGAGACGACCGGATCGGAACACCCCTCGACGAAGGAGGCGAAGAAGCCGGCCGGAGGCCCTTGCGATCCGGGTGACATATAAACGAGATAGCGCGTCGACGGTGAAAAGCACCGTGGCACGTCGCTGGCCGCGAATCCGTCGCCGCGATCGGTGTTCGTCGAGACGGGGCGGGGGTCGGTTGGCTACTGCTCGGTCGGGGCCGCCAGATCGTCTACCGAGAACCCGGGCTCCATGAGGGCGTCCGTCTGGTCGCTGACGTCGCGACCCTCGCGCATCAGCTGTTTGAACGCC
>NZ_SGXV01000435.1:0-346 GCF_005435055.1 Halorubrum sp. SS7 | reverse complement strand
CGACATCGACTGCCGGAACGAGTCGACCACCTCGGTGACGGCGTCCGGCTCGGTCAGCGTGCCGTACACGAAGATGTCCATGGGCCCCCGTGGGTCGCTCGCGGATTTCAACGTTCGGACGGTTCTCCCTCCCGTGGCCCCGTCTCACTCCTCCCGCTCTTCGCGCTCCTCGCGTCCTCGTTCTCGTCGCTTCACCTCGCGCAGTCGATTCACGTCCGGGCGGTAGTCGGTCTCTCGATCGACCGCAACGACTTTACTCGCATCGTCGGTTGGTTTCGTAATGCCGACGCTTCGCGGCCACCACGTCGCCTCCCTGATCGGGGCCGGCCTCCTCGTCGCCGCGGCG
>NZ_SGXV01000434.1:0-346 GCF_005435055.1 Halorubrum sp. SS7 | reverse complement strand
AGCTCGTCAGCTGTTACCACATCGGCGACCGCCTTGACACACGCGTCGAACGCGTCTTCCGGATCCGTTGATTTGAATACACGGCTGCTCACGGCGTAGAGGTTCGTCAGCCGCCGCTGCCGGTCAAGCGCGTCACGCGCATCGGTGAGATCGGTAATATCGTTGGCGACGCCGAGTACTGCGTCCTCATCGCTGTCGACCGGGGTGAATGGTATTTTCCACGTTTCTAAGACTCGTTCGTTGCCTGCGGCGTCGGTCAGTGTCTCCTCGGTGCGATGGAGCGGCTTGCCGGTCTCAATCACCCGTCTATCGTCGTCGGTGAATGCGTCCCCCTCGTCGGACTCGG
>NZ_SGXV01000433.1:0-347 GCF_005435055.1 Halorubrum sp. SS7 | reverse complement strand
AGACCTCGATCTGCGGGGTTCCGGCCGGCGCCGGCGGGATGCCGGAGAGCTGGAACGCGCCGAGCAGCTCGTTCTCGTCGGCGATCTCGCGTTCCCCCTGGAAGACGCGGACGTTGACGGAGGTCTGGTTGTCCGCGGCCGTGGTGAACACCTTCGACTCCTCGGTCGGAATGGTGGTGTTCTTCTCGATGAGCCGCTCGAAGAGGCCGCCCTTCACCTCGATACCGAGCGAGAGCGGGGTCACGTCCAGCAGAACGATGTCGTCGACGTCGCCGGAGAGCACGCCGCCCTGAACCGCCGCGCCGAGCGCGACCGCCTCGTCGGGGTTGACGTTCTTCTTCGGCTCC
>NZ_SGXV01000432.1:0-347 GCF_005435055.1 Halorubrum sp. SS7 | reverse complement strand
GGACATCGTCCGCGAGTATGACGACGCCATCAGTCACCACCCGGGAAGAAGCAGTTCGTGGGGTGGTAGTCGTGCGTCGAACCGTCGTCGCGTTCGAGGGTCACCTCGTTGGTGTCCATCGCGATCCAGATGTCTTCCCCAACCTCGATTCGGTCCTGCGCAGCTGCGCGCTTAACGTCGTCCTTGGCGAAGTATCGGACGACCCCGCGACTCTCGTCCTTGATCTTCAGCCGGTACCAGGGGCCGTACTCTCCTTCTCCTTCGGTCAGGTCGAGTACGAGTCCTTCGAGTACGTCACCGGGGCCAAGTTCTACGGTGGGAACATCGGATTCCGGCGACTCTCCTTC
>NZ_SGXV01000431.1:0-348 GCF_005435055.1 Halorubrum sp. SS7 | reverse complement strand
AATATCTTAAGGGCTTCGAATCGCGGACCCGGGGCCGCGCGCTCAGATCCGGTCGGAGTCCACGTACACGTCGAGGTCGACGTCCCGGGTCGACCCCTCTAAGTCCTGGACGGCGCGCTCGACGACGCGCTCGGCCTCGTCTCTGATCAGCGGGATCGCCTTCTTCAACACCCAGTCGAACGAGACGAGCCGCGGCAGGTCGAGCGCGTCGGGACTGGCCGACCCAGGGTCGAACTGGACTTCGAGCGCGACCTCACAGGGGTCGTCGCCGGTCGCGTCCGCGTCGCCGTCGCCCGTTCCGTCGGCGCCGTTCCCGTCGGACTCGTCGCCCCCGGGCGGGGTCACCCG
>NZ_SGXV01000042.1:0-4186 GCF_005435055.1 Halorubrum sp. SS7 | reverse complement strand
CGAACGAGCCGACGCAATGACGTTCCAAATCTCGTTGAGAACGAGCAACGAGACCGGGAGCGCAACGAACAGGACGAACCCGGATTGTGTGCTGGCGAAGTTGATCAGGTATCCGATGAGCGGAATGACTAGGAGGTAGCCGCCGGGCGACAGCACCTTCCCTTGGAGCTGGTCCGGCGTGACGAGCGACCCGTCCGGGTCTTCGTTCGCATCGCCCTGCGGTCGGAACGCCGTGGTCCCGTCCCGTTCGACCACCTCGATCACGCGGTGGGTCGTCGGGGTATCTCCTCCCTGTCCCCCGAAGGTGATGACATCGTTTCGCTCGATCGCCGCGGCCGGAACGCTGTTCACGATGATGACGTCACCGGGACTCATCGCCGGTTCCATGCTCCCCGAGAGGACGACGTAGCTCTGGTCCGCACCGACGACTTGCGGAACCGCGAAAACGACGAACGGAACGACGATGGCAACGAGTATCATCAGCCCAACGATGTTCGCGATCCGTCTCCAAGAGACGTCCGCGAACGGTGAGTCCGTGGTCGTGGATGAGGTGTTTTCGTCGGTCATTAGCTTTCACTGATGAATTCTTTGTTCTCTTCGTCCCAGTCCAGTTTCACCGACGTTTCAATATCTGAGGGACTACCGTCAACCTTCTCAACTAAGTTACACGGGGTACTCGACACGTTGTTGGGCGGGTCGGTATCATAATAATCCGCACCTCCGTCGTTGCCAGACATTACTGTGCCGTCTGTTGTGCTGCTGCTGTCGCTGTAGTTGTATACGGTAAAGTTCTGTCCAGATTTGACAGTGACATAGTCTACGTCCGACTCAGTTTTCCAGTCAACCGAAGTTGGTTCGTCGCCGTCGGTAGCATTTATTTCGGGAATTGGGTCGAGATCGGCGTTATTCTCCGAGCAAAATGCGATCCAGCTGATCGCATTAACCGTCTGTGTGGTTGTTCCGCCACAGGAACCCAGCGATGGAAACGGCGTGCTCGTTCCGGTGTTGTATCGACACTGCTCGGCGTAGAACTCCAGTTCGAAGTCGAAGTCCGCGTCGGTCGCAGACGAGATCACTTCGAGCACGAGATCCACGCTCTCGCCCGGCTCGAAGCACCGTGGGTCGTCGTTGACAGAACGGAGTACTGCTCCCTCGTCCTCGCGTAACTCGTTGATGACGCTTTTTAGCGTCCCGGCGACGATGACGACACTGTCGCCGCCGTCGCGATCGATCCGGAGTTCGACATCGACCTGCTCGGCCTCGTCGATCGGCTCGGGGCAGGTCGCCGGCTGAACCCAGATGTACGACGGGTTGTTGTTGGTGAGATCGGGAACGCTGATCGTACAGTTGAGCCCGTCGGCGCTATCCAAAGAATCGACAGTTACATCTAATTCCACCACGCCCGCGGAACTCGTCGACGCCGTGAGGGCGTTGTTCGTGAACGTCTCCTCGTCGGTGAAAATCGCAGCCGTACCTCTCCCGGTGAGCGCCCCGGCCCCGCCGGTCACGGCGATGCCCGAGAGCACCTGTCGACGGGTCAGGTCCGGCTGTTGCATGTGTTACCCCCCCTGGGAGCCGCGACATCGTGTCCGGTTACGTGTCAATTCTTTATCTGCTACTGACATATAGTTACTGGATGATAGACCGGTGTCAGACGACGCGGGGGTGAAGCGCCGGTCGGGGTGCGGAGCGCTCATGCGCTATCACCCCCGCAACCGATATCGAGTGCGAAGGTGACGGAGTCGGTTTGCGCCTCGTTGATGTGCGCGTCGTTGGCGAACTCCCATCGGAGCGTCACCGACACGGAATCGTCGTCCACGGTAGCGTCGATAGTTCCGAGTTCCTCGTCACTCAGGTCGGCAGCCACGTCGGCGAGCGTCCCCTCGGACAGCGTCGGCTCCGTGATCTCCTCGCCGACGCGGACCACGTCGTAGTCGGCCCCGAGCGCGTCGATTCCCAAGATGCCCGTGTTCTTCCAGACGGTGACCTGGAGGTACTCCTGGAGCTCGCCGACCGTTTCGGTGGTGTCGCCCGCGGCTTCCTCGGGGTCGGTGAGACCGTTTTCGGCACGGTCGGTGAAATCGATTCCGAGCGTCGGCGAGACCGTGTCGCTCGCGTCGGGATTCGTTCGATCCGCCGTGAGACTGAAACTGACCGTCCCCCTGTCGCCCGGGAGTACGTTGTCCAACTGGATGAGCCCGGGCTCGTCGGGCTCGCTTCCGCTTCCGTCCGGCGTCGTGTCCTCGAGCAGGGTCGTCTCCCCGTTCCTGGTGTACGTCTCCCGCCATTCGGCGTCAAGCGTGTACTCGTCACAGCTGTGCGAGGACGCGTACGTGTACCTGATCGGGTCCCCGGCCGCATATCCGAGACCGACGAATGCGGCTATTCCGGTACCCGAGAGCATGCCGATCAGCCGCCGCCGGTTGATGCTGTGGTCTGTCATCTACGGTCCGTGTTCGGCTGTGGTTGCGTGGGTTCGACTGGTCACCTCACCGCCGCTCCGGGACGCACTGCCGTCAGAGTGCGCGCAGGTCGAGGCCCACTCGGGGCTGTCGAACACGTCCACTGGGTCGCCTCGGACGCATTTCGCGTGCGTGTCTCTCACACAATATAATAATTGTTTGGCTGTCAGGTTTCGAATCGTCGCTCGGTGGGTTCCGTCGTCGATGTACACCCTGATGGGACTCCTATGGGGAGATCCGCGAGTGGCGGCGCCCTCTATCATGTGTCGGCGCGGTCGGTGCGAGTTGGTCATGCGTCGGGTCAGTTTCCCGAGACCCACCGGCGGAGTCGAACCGCCGTCGGATCCTCCGGCCGAGCCGGAGACGCCGGACACCTGTGTGGGTGAGAGTCGGAGTCGTATTCGTCGAAATCGACAGCGTCGGCCCACTCGTCGTTGATCGCACCGTCGGGGACGCGCGCGTCGACGGTCATGTCGAGCGTGCCCGCGGTGATCGAGTTGTCTTCGAACGATTCCTCGTCGCTGAAGAGCGCGCTCGTCCCGAGCCCGGCCGCGGCTCCCGCCGCGCCGACCGCTCCCACGCTCCCCAGGATCTTCCGCCGCGATAGTTCCAAGTTATTGTTTGACATGGTCTCTCCCCTCGCTTCCCCATCCGTGGGGAATGCCCACCGCCGGAATCGAACCGGCGAAATGCCAGCGTGGGTTACCGCCGTTAGTTAGGCGTACACTACTGCGGGACGATCGCCTGCTGATATGCTCCGAACGGCCCGTCTGATTCCACCCCAACATCGTATGAGTTGTCGGCGATAAACGTCGCGAGGGGTGCGTTTCCGGTCTGGTCCCCGAGATACAGCGGTGGGACGCCCGGGTTATTGGTGTTGTTGACGCTGTTGTCGATGTTACTGATGCTATTCCCAGTTAGAACCGTCTCTGTAGCGGCCCCTTTTAATTCAACACCAATATTGACGTTATTAATCGTATTGCCGCGGGCCAGATAGTCGGTCCCGTCGGCCTCGACACCGAAGCCAACTCCCAAGTACGGTGTGCTGTCACTGGCGAGGACCGAGCTAATGTCGTTACTGACGATGTCGACGTTCTTCGGGTCAACACTGTGATTATCGGTCCCACGAATCACCACACCGAACGCGTATGAGGACTCCTCTTCTCCCACCTCGGATACGTTGTTGTCTCTTACTGTGGCCCCATCGACGTTGCCTTGGATGCTGATCCCGACGGAACCAGAGCCGCTCGGTCCGTCAATGCGCCGGACAACGTTGTTCGAGACGGTCACGTTCTCGACCGCATCGGCGCTGTTGCCACCGAAAACGTTGATCGCTGAGAGATCCTCGCTGAAGCCACTACTCGTATCGTGCTCGAAGTCTTCGACGATATTATTCGCAATAACGACGTCGTCGGACGAATTGCTGACTCTAACTGCTTCACCAGTGGGATTACTGTCCGCTGGAGGCGGCGAGATTCTGAAACCAGACAGCCTAGTCTCGTTGGCGCTGGCGACTACCTGCGCCTTGATGAACGGGCGCTCGGCGCTCGCTCTTGCCAGCGTCAGCCCCTGAGTGTCAATGTCGAGCGGATTTGTGTACGGATTTCCGTCTCCGAAAGCGCCACCGAAGACGCTGATTATCTCGTCTTGGCTGGCGTTACTGACGATATTCGCGATGTCGTCACCCGGGAATACCGTCGTATCGGCGAACGGGTTCTCCGGTT
>NZ_SGXV01000430.1:0-349 GCF_005435055.1 Halorubrum sp. SS7 | reverse complement strand
GATATGGAGACCCTCCAGCAGTGTGTTGCCTACGAGAACGCCCACCAGAATCGAACGCAGATTCTGCGCCGACTCAAGTGGAAGGCAGAAGAGCTGCGTAAGAACGAAGAGTAAGATCTATTCTTAACCAACACACTCTGCCTGAGTTCCACCTTTTGTTGGTTAATCAGCTGTGCCTCGGTTTTTCGGACCCCTGAAAGGGTGCGGGGCAGCCAGCAGCGGCCTCGCGAGCCTAATCATGTCCCTCGAGCTGAGCTCCAGCGCCAGCACCGCCCGCGAAATCGCCGCCGCCAGACAAACAGACTTCGTGGCGTTCCTCCACCGAGCTCCCTTTGCCGGCGATGCTCTC
>NZ_SGXV01000429.1:0-349 GCF_005435055.1 Halorubrum sp. SS7 | reverse complement strand
CGGCATACGAGATGGCGAGGAAGACGAGTGCGTACGCGATGACGAGTGTGACGACGGTTCCGTTGACCACTGTCGCAGCGTAGTCCTTCCCGTGGTACTCGACGAGCAGGTCTGAAGCGAGGTATGCGACGCCGAACGCAACGAATCCAGCAGGGACAGCGACACCACCAAGTCCGGGCAGTTCGATCCAGGTGAGTTTTGCTGCGAGAACGTTTGCGAGGACGATTGAGCCGGCGAACACGGCAGTGAAGATCGCGCGAGTATCTTCAGTCTCCATCAGCTGTCACCACCGTCTGTAACTGTACCACTGCGTGTGAGGCGTGGTTGCGGCTCGGGCTGGGTGGCCAGA
>NZ_SGXV01000428.1:0-349 GCF_005435055.1 Halorubrum sp. SS7 | reverse complement strand
GATCGGATCGAGGGGAGCTACGCCGTCGCCGCGGTCATCGGCGGCAGGGAGGCGGTGTACGCGGCTCGAAACGACTCACCGCTGGTGGTCGGCGCGAGCGATTCGACGCAGTACCTCGCGAGCGACGTGCCGGCGTTCCTGGAGTTCACCGACCGTGTGGCGTACCTCGAGGACGGCGACGTCGTCCGGGTCACGCCGTCCGGCTTCACCGTCACCGACGAGCGCGGCGAGCGCGTCCACCGCGCGACCGAGACCGTCGACTGGGACCCGCAAGACACCGGGAAGGGCGGATACGACCACTACATGCTCAAAGAGATCAACGAGCAGCCGACCGCCCTCGGCCGATCGG
>NZ_SGXV01000427.1:0-350 GCF_005435055.1 Halorubrum sp. SS7 | reverse complement strand
TGGGCGCCCACCACGCCCGCGTGTACGCCGGGTCGTCCGCGGTCGACCTGGTCGGCGTCGCCGACGACGACTGGGACCGGGCGAAAGAGATCGCCGAGAAACACGGGACGCGGGCGCTCAATCGGGGGACGCTGCTTCAGGCGGTCGACGCCGTCTCGGTGGTCGTGCCCACGCAGTTCCACGCGTCGGTCGTGCGGGAGGCGCTGGAGGCCGACACGCACGTCCTCGTCGAGAAGCCGTTCGTCGACGACATTGCGACCGGCCGGGAGCTGATCTCGCTCGCCGACCGGAAGGACCTCCGGCTGCAGGTCGGCCACATCGAGCGGTTCAACCCGGCGGTGCGGGCCCTC
>NZ_SGXV01000426.1:0-351 GCF_005435055.1 Halorubrum sp. SS7 | reverse complement strand
GCTGCTCACGCGCTCCGCGAAGGCCGGCGTCATCCTCGTCGCCTTCGTCGGGCTCCTCGCCATCCTCGGATCGTTCGGGCTGGGGCTGCTCTTCGATCCGGCCATCGCGATCCTCCTCGGCCTCTCCGTCGTCCCCGCGCTGGGTCTGGCCGCATACGTGTACGTCTCGGACGTCACGACGGCCGAACCGCTGTCGCTACTGGTGGCGACGTTCCTGCTGTCGATCCTCACCGCGACGTTCGCAGCGATACTGAACAGCGTGCTCCAGCCGTACTTCCAGCCGTTCGGCTTCCTCGGGATCGTCGTGTTCTTCTTCGTCGTCGTCGGCCCGATAGAGGAGTCGGTGAAGCT
>NZ_SGXV01000425.1:0-353 GCF_005435055.1 Halorubrum sp. SS7 | reverse complement strand
CGGGTTCTCCGACGAGCGCCCCGACCCGCCGCTGCCGCGGAACGCGAAGGGGCTCCACTGGTGTCTCCACTGCGACGCCTACATGTTCGTCGACGAGCCGGTGTACGTGATGGGGCACGGCGAGGCCGCCGCCCACGTCGCGATGATCATGCTGAACATGACCGACGACGTGGACCTCCTGACCCGCGGCGCGGAGCCGACGTGGAGCGACGAGACGGCCGCCCAACTGGAGGCGCACCCCGTCGAGATCGTTCACGAGGACGTCACCGGCATCGAGAACGACCCGGACTCCGGCTGGCTGGAGGCGATGGAGTTCGAGGACGGCACCCGCCGCGAGTATCGCGGCGGGGTCC
>NZ_SGXV01000424.1:0-353 GCF_005435055.1 Halorubrum sp. SS7 | reverse complement strand
GGGAGGGCCCGGAGCTATAAGGGTCTTTTTCGACCTGATCGTTCAGTATGTTCGGGAGTGTCACGCGTACTCGTCACGCGAATCGGGACAAAACGGATCATTCGTTTCTAAAAGTAGAAAAATGGTGATCGGAATTCGGCTGGATCGTTTCCGGTGGATCCGGCTGTTTTCCTCGGCGTTTCCGTCGAACGGGAGCTACCGCGCCAGCGGCATGTTGTAGCTCGTCTCCTCGTCCATCACGTGCTCCCAGGTGGCCTCGCACTCGCAGGACACCTGCTCGAAGACGCTCGGGTCCTGCCGTTTATCGAAGTCCTTGATCGCGGTCTGGACGCGGTCGTCGCACTCGCCGCAGT
>NZ_SGXV01000423.1:0-353 GCF_005435055.1 Halorubrum sp. SS7 | reverse complement strand
AGGTTCGAGGCGTCGTTGTTGAGGACGGACATGACCTCCCCGGTCTGCTTGTCGTCGAAGAAGGTCATGTCGAGCCGCTGCATCTGGTCGAAGGAGTCGGTCCGGACCGAGTGCATCACCCGGTGCGCGAAGTTGTTCGCGGCGATACCGTAGACGTAGGTGAACACGCCCGTCACGATGAACGACGCGAAGATGAGGATCACCGAGAGCCGGAACTGCGCGGGCTCGGCGGTCGGGAGCCACGCGTCCGGAACCAGCGGGAGCGTGTACGGACCGGTGCCGGTGAAGACGGCGTCGATGGCGACGCCGAGGACGACCGGCGGGACCAGTCCCGCGACGCGGGCGACGACGTT
>NZ_SGXV01000422.1:0-354 GCF_005435055.1 Halorubrum sp. SS7 | reverse complement strand
CCAGTCAAGCTCGGGGGTGTTCTCGTCCACGCCTATCAGCTCGTCGCCGGTTTGACCCATCGTGTTATCCATTGATTAATATGTGTAACCGAGTTCATATATAAGTTTTGAACTTATTATTTCAACAACTATTTCGAGTAATGTTGGGCTACTTCAACGTATTTTGGCGTGTGAGCGAGGATAACATCCGCTCGTGCGTTTCGGCATTCTCCGAGATCCGCGCCGAGATCGGCAGTAGACACACCTATGATATACCGTTAGTATCTAAATATTAATTAACCTTTTCATGGTGTCATATCCGCCAATCTCCACGACACGTCGTGTGAATACAGAATCGTAGTGGGCCCGGATTCT
>NZ_SGXV01000041.1:0-4383 GCF_005435055.1 Halorubrum sp. SS7 | reverse complement strand
GACGCGACCGCCGTGACGGCGCCGCCGTTCGAGGCCCCGTCCGCGGCGGCGGTCGCGGCGGCCAAGGACCTCGCGGCCGACGCGGACGCGACGCTCACCGTCGGGGCGGAGGGGTCGGGCGGTCCCGACGCGGTACGCGGCCCGAACGCCGAGGTGGCCGCGGCCGCGGGCCGGGTCGTCCCGGTCGCCGCCGACGCCGACGGCGCGGACCTGCTCGACGCGGTCGCGGCCGCGACCGCGGACGGGGAGTGAGCCGCCCGCGAAGCGTCACCGTTTATTCGCTCGCCCGCGTCTCGCCGACGATGAGCGTCCCCTGCGTCGCCGTCGACCGCGAGCGCGGCGAGACCGTCCGGAGCCGGCTCGCCGACGCCGACGCCCTCGACGGCGACCACCAGATCGCCGTCGAGGGCGACACGATCTACATCCCCGTCGCGGACCGCGATCGGGTTCCCGCCGACCTCGCCGCCAACGTCGTGGAGCGCGACGCGGCGGCCCGGGACCGACCCACGACGCCCGCGGAGATCCTCGGCTACGAGCCCTCGATCGAGCGGCTCGGCGACATCGTCATCGTCGACGAGGACGACGACGAGCGCGCCCGCGAGATCGCAGAGGCGGTCATGGCCGCCGACCTCCCCTGCGACACGGTCCTCAACCGCGCGTCGCCGATCGAGGGCGAACTGCGGGTCCGTCAGTGGGACGTGCTGGCCGGGAACGGCACCGAGACGGTCCACCGCGAGTACGGCCACGAGTTCGCGCTCGACGTCGCGGAAGTGTACTTCTCGCCGCGGCTCGCGACCGAGCGGCACCGCGTGGTCGAGCAGGTGGAGCCCGGCGAGTCGGCGATAGACATGTTCGCCGGCGTGGGACCGTACGCCGTCCCCATGGCCGCCCGCGGCGCCGACGTGGTCGCGTGCGACCTCAACGAGCGCGCCGTCGAGTACCTCCGGGAGAACGCCGAGCGCAACGGCGTCGCGGATCGGGTGACGGCCGTCGCGGGCGACGTCCGCGACCTCGCCGGCTCGTACGCCGACACCGCCGACCGGCTCGTGATGAACCTCCCGCACTCCGCGGACGAGTTCCTCGACACTGCGGTCGCGCTCGCGGGCGACGACTGCGCGGTCCACTACTACGACATCCAGCACGAGGACGACCCGTTCGGCCCGGGGCGTCGCGCGATGGAGGCGGCCGCGGGCGACGCCTACGCGGTCGACGTCGAGACCGAGCGAGTCGTCCGGTCGTACGCGCCACACGAGTACAACGTGTGTCTCGACGTTCGACTGACCCGCGTCGCCGACTGAGCCCCGGGGCGGGCTCCGCCGCGGGACGGGCACAGACACGTCAGGCCGCTCACTTATGCGTGTCACTCACTATCGTATATTACGTATGAGCGACGCCGAAGACCCCGCGGAGCGCATCGACGAGACGACCACGTGGCCCGACCTGGCGATCGGACTGTACGACCGACTCACGGGTCGGAACGCGGAGATACACTACCAGTTCGAGGACCTGACCGTCGAGGTGCCGAGCGGGACCGGCGACGACGCCGAGCACGCCGAGTGGCGCGTCGACGGCGGCGTCCGGGTCACCACGAGTGAGCGGGAGTGAGTCCGGGCGGCGCCTCTCGGTCGAGACCGAGGACCTGACGCTCTCGGTCGACGGGGTCGACGCCGCGGTCCGCGCGACCGGACGCCGACTGTTCGTCGAGGTCGACAGCGTCGGCGACGCCCTCCGCATCGCCCGGCGGCTGCCGGCGGAGTCCGTCTCTACCCTCGCGGCCGCGGAGCTGGTCCGGGGCGGCCTCACCGCCGAGGTCAGGGTCCGCGGTCGCACGGTCGCGGTTGCGGGCGCCGACGCGCGGCCGGGGCCGCTCTCGCACCGCCTCGGCGTCGCGCCCGCGGAACTGCGGCTCGCGGGCGTCGTCGGCGCCGGGTACGCCGGGCTCTCCGCGGGAGTCCGTCGCGCGCGGCGGCTGTTCGCGTGAGGAGAGTCGCCCCCGCCCGAGCGCCCCGGCCGGTCCGGTCGCTCGCGAGGGAGTCGAGACAGCGAGAACGCCGCGTCGCCCCGAGAGGGGTCGGGGCGACGCGGCCGGGGCCCGTCACATGACAAGCGGTCGCGGCGGCGGTCGGGGACCAGAGGCGATTTTGCGCTTGGCGCGTCGGAGACGCGTTTCACACGGAAGCCGCGACGGGACGCTGCTGGGGATGACGGCCGCGTCGAGTCGCCGTGGGGCCGGCGACCGACGTGACTATCGCCGCCCGGTACGGGCTTCGACCGGGCACGCACCGCCGAGGGATTCGATCCCCGCCGTCTCGGCACGCGGGCGGTGTCATCACGTCTGAATTCAGACCCGAACACGTATTTAGTATTTTTCCTTATACACTTGTGAACTATGCCGTTTTCTTGTGGGTATCAAGACAGAATACGAGCTAACACGAGACGATTGTCAGATTACTACCAGAACAATTCCCGATTCCGTCACCGGAGTCGGCGCGTCGGATCGCCGTCCCGTCCCCGTTTCGGAACCCTTATTTTTCCGTCCGGGAATTGTCGAATGCGCGCCGGAGTAGCTCAGCTGGCAGAGCGATTCCTTCGTAAGGAATAGGTCGAGGGTTCAAATCCCTCCTCCGGCTCTTCTGACGGTGCGACGCCGAGCCGGTGAGCGACGGGACCGGATCGCTGGCGCGAGCGCGGTTCTCGGGTCCGATCGAGCTGTTCCGATCGTTCGGTCACCCCCTCTCGGAGAACCATTTATATTCTAGAAATAATATTAGGTGTGTGGTTATCTATCACGGAGTCCTATGAGCGTACATGCGACCAGAATACGACTGCGACAGCGAAGAAGTGTACGAGTGTTTCAAATGCGGCCGCCGGACCGGCTCCCCCGGCGAGTGCGAGTGCGGGGGTGAACTGCTTCACATCGGCCGCTCGCGAGACCTGTGAGCGCGGCCGAACCGAGCCGTCCCCGGAGCGTCGGCGGCGCGGTCAGTCGTCGGTAGCGTCGTCCTCGCCGCTCGCGTCTTCCCTATCGCTCTCCTCGTCGCCGCCGTCCTCGTCGGCTCCGCTCGCGTCTCCCTCCGGATCGTAGTCCGGCAGCGAGAGGACGTTCTCGCGGCCCAGCCGGAAGCCGTCGAGGTCGCCCTCGTCGCGCAGCCCCGTCACGACCTGGCTCGTCTTCGCGGCGGTCCAGTCCAACCGCTCGGCCACCTGCTTCTGTTTCATCCGTCCGCCCTCCGACTCGATCAGTCGGAGCACCTGTTCCTCGTTGCTCAACAGGTCGTCGTCGACGGGCCGGGGCTCGTCCGAGTCCGGCTCCGACGCGTCGCCGTCGTCGTCGCCGGCCGTCGGTTCCGCCGCCGGGTCGCTGGCGGCGGCCGCCGTCGCCGCTCCCGAGTCGTCCGCCGGCGCGTCGCCGGTCGCCTCGGTCTCGGCGTCTCCGCCCCCGGCGGGCGCCGCGGCCCCGGCGTCCCGGCGGCGGTAGGCGACGGCGGCGCCGGCGACGACGAGCGCCCCGAGGAGCGCGGCGATGCCGGCGGTCGGCACCCCCGAGAGCGGCCCCGCGGGCGCGACCGAGATCCGCGGCTGGCCGGCGGAGAAGTCGACCGGCCCGTTCCAGACCACGGACCGCTCCCGCACCTCGCTCGGCTCGGGCGTCGTCTCGCCGAGGCGGTACCCCTCCGGCCACGAGACGATCAGCGACGAGGCGTCGTCGAGGAACAGCCCGTCGACGGCGTCGCCGACGCGGAGCCGATCGCCGTCGACGGCCGCGAAGTTCGTCCACTCGAACCGGTAGGTCAACACGCCGTACGCCTGCGGGAGCTCGCGCCGCTCGGCGGTCACGGTCGCGTTCGACACGGTCATGTTGCGGCCCGTCGCCGACTCGGCGGTCTCCGCGGTCGAGACCATTCTGTCGCGGAACCGGGTCGTGTACGCCTCCGTGTCGTTCTCCACGTCCGCGCGGAGCTGTTCGAACGCCCGCTCCTCCTCGTCGGTGCCGAGTCGGATCCGGTACTCGACGGTCCACCGCGCGTCCCCGTCCGGCTGAACGGCGACCTCCATCGACACGTCGTCCGGTTCCACGTCCATCTGGGCGAACCCGCCCTCGAACGGGACCGCGCCGGCGGCGCCGGCGCCGAGCGCGAGACCGACGGCTCCGAGGAGGGCGAGGACTGCGAGGAGGGTCGGCAGTCGCTGCACGGGCTAAGTCATTCGGACTGTCGGTAAATTCCTTCCCATCCGGAACCGGGTCGCCCCGTCGCCCGGCGCCGGGCGGGGAAGTGCGCGCTCACGGCGCGACGCCGCTCACGCATCGAGGCGCGAGGGACTCTCGGCGACCGTCGGGGCGGCGACCGCGGCGCCGCCGACCGACGGCGCGTCGGCGCCGCC
>NZ_SGXV01000421.1:0-354 GCF_005435055.1 Halorubrum sp. SS7 | reverse complement strand
CGTAAGCACCGAACGAGGGAGCGATAGCGACCGAGTGAGGCGCACAGCGAGCGTGCGCCCGCCTCGCCGGCTGGGGCTTTGGAGGTATCGTCCGTCGATCTATAGACAGTCATTTATAAGCGAACGATTGGGACTTTGGCGGCGTTCACCGAGGGACGACGGACGTACCAGTAAACGTATCGAGGCGACACGCCTTACCCCGCGGACCTCGTTGTGTTCACATATGGCCTCCGAGGCGTGCGACGTCTGCGAGCGGTCCGTGCGGATCGCCGGCGGGATCGGCGATCTGTGGAACTTCGCGTTCGAGTCGACGCAGGGACTCACGCTCGAACTCACCGACGACTCGGAGTTCTT
>NZ_SGXV01000420.1:0-354 GCF_005435055.1 Halorubrum sp. SS7 | reverse complement strand
GCGGCTGCTCGCCCTCCCGAAGGCCGACCGGGACGCCGCGCTGCGCCACGCGCTCGTCAGGCTCCGGACGCGACAGGCGCTGCTCGCGACCGCGACGCTCCCGGCGCTGGCGGCCGTCGAGACCGCGGCGCTGCTCGCGACGCTGCTCGTCGGGCGCCGGGGAGACCGCACCGCCGCGGACCGGCGCGTCAACCGGATCCACGGGTACGAGCCGGACCGCGAGCGCGTCCCGTCGTGGGCGTACGCGGCCGCCGGCGCGCTCTGCTGGCTGCTGCTCCTCCCGGCGTGGATCCCGGCGACGGTCGGCGACCGGTTCGCCGTCGCCGGCGGGCGCCGCGCCGCGGACGCGCTGGT
>NZ_SGXV01000419.1:0-355 GCF_005435055.1 Halorubrum sp. SS7 | reverse complement strand
AACAATCTGAAGAATTAATAGCAGCGATAGAGGAATCAGAAAGGATAGATGGACTAGAATTTGGTACACAAAGTCTCCCGGGAAATTTTTGTTTTGAAAACGTGGCAATATTCGACGCGAATTTTCAGAATTCTCACCTAAACGGGTGCGATTTTGTAGAAAGCGTTGTTTACAATTCTCGATTTGAGGGCGCAGAGATGAAAAACACATCTTTCATACCTGAAAATAGAGAGGAGAGTGAGCATGTAGTCCATGATCGCACCAATACTAGGTCAAACAACTTCAGTGAGTCAAACCTCAAAGGCGCAAGATTTTGTGAAGTTGATCTCAATAATTCTGAGTTTGACTCAAAATG
>NZ_SGXV01000418.1:0-356 GCF_005435055.1 Halorubrum sp. SS7 | reverse complement strand
CGACCATCGCGGCCGATCCTTGCGGACGAAGGGAGGAAACGCCGCTCGCACAGTAGCGAGGGTCTTTAACACGGGATCGGAGAACAGAGGCCCGACGCAGCGGGAGGGTCAGTCGTTCCGCCCGTGGACGTACGTCTGGTCGTGGTCCGGGAACACGTCGGTCACGGTCTCCTCGCCGTGCTCGTCCGCGATGAGCGTCCGGAGCTCGTCCTCGTAGTCCGCCTTGGGGACCTCCTCGCTCGGCCCCTGCTGGACGTCGAAGGTGGCGTCGACGAGCTGGTCGACGGCGTGGCGGCCGAACCCCGAGAGCGGCGAGATGTAGTCGATCCCGTTTCGGTCCTCGAGGCTCTGCGCCT
>NZ_SGXV01000417.1:0-357 GCF_005435055.1 Halorubrum sp. SS7 | reverse complement strand
GATCGTCCGCGGTCGCGACGAGTCGAAGTCGCCAGCCACCGCGACCGACGATCCGGACCGAGGGGACGCCGAGACGGCGCAGTTCGAGTTCGCAACCGAGTCCGAGCTCGCCCCCGCGACGGACGCCGCGGGGGCTTCCGGCGGCGTCTCGGTCGACGCGGTCGGCGGCGCGGCGGCGGTACTCGTCGTCTTCGCCCCGTACGCGGTGTACGTCGCGTTCGAACTCCGGAGCGCCGTCGCGATTGCGGCGGCAGTAGCGACCGCGACGCTCCTGTGTGGGGCGCTCGCGATGTGGGTGCCGGCGAGCGGCGTGCTCGACCGGAGCGGGCAGAGCGCCGCGGCGGAGCCGGAGAGAGA
>NZ_SGXV01000416.1:0-357 GCF_005435055.1 Halorubrum sp. SS7 | reverse complement strand
GGGGTAGTCCCGCCGCAGCTGAGTTTTCCCGCGTCCGACCCGCCTAGACTTCCGGAGGAGCGCGCCGAGGGTCGTCCGGGTCGGGTGATACACCACGATGTCTGGGGTGTATCGGAGTTCGCGGCCGCTCGCCGCAACGCGGTTCCCGAACTCGACGTCCCCGCTCGACCGGAGCCGCGCGTCGAACCCGCCGACGTCCTCGAGGAGCGTCCGCGTGACGACCAGCGAACAGGTCGGCCCGAACGAGAGTTCCTCGACAAACCGCTGGACGTTGAGGTCCTTCAGCCGGTTGTACTTGGCCACCGTCCCTTCGTCGCCGGTCGTGAACAGCCGCACGTCGCAGGCGAGGTACGCCGC
>NZ_SGXV01000415.1:0-357 GCF_005435055.1 Halorubrum sp. SS7 | reverse complement strand
AGATCGTCTGAGAAGGCTTCCAAGACTACCACACGTCCGCTTGAAAGGCCACGGTTATTAGACGCTGTAGTCGATACGTACACAGAGTGAGTACGGGATGTACGTCAACCAGCCCAAGGTCTTACTCGTCGATGACGAAAAAGAGGTTGCTGATGCCTACGCCCTCCGATTAGAAGCGGTTGCGGATGTTTCCGTCGCGTACGGAGGCCCAGAGGCGCTGTCGATGGTCGAGGAGTCGGATCCCCCGGACACCGTCTTGTTGGACCGGCATATGCCGAACAAATCCGGAGACGATGTTCTTGCCGAACTGCGGAGCGATGACGTCCAAACCCGTGTGATAATGGTGACCGCGATCGA
>NZ_SGXV01000414.1:0-359 GCF_005435055.1 Halorubrum sp. SS7 | reverse complement strand
AGGTCGTCGACCGCGTCCGTGATCGACGCCGCGGCGGTGTCCGTGCGCGTGTCGACCGTCTCGATTTGTGCTATCGTCTCGTCCGCGGTCGAACGCACCTCCTCGACGGTCGCCTCGATCTCCGTCGCGCGCTCCTGAGCCTGTTCGGCGAGGTCTTTGACTTCGTCTGCGACGACGGCGAAACCGGAGCCCGCCTCGCCGACTCGGGCGGCCTCGATAGAGGCGTTCAACGCGAGCATGTTCGTCTGGTCGGCAATTTCGTTCAGCATCGCGACGATGTCGTCGATCTCGGTGACTGTCTCACGGAGCGTCTCCAGTTTCTCCTCGGCTGCGGCGGCAGCGGCCTTCGCTTCGTCGAC
>NZ_SGXV01000413.1:0-360 GCF_005435055.1 Halorubrum sp. SS7 | reverse complement strand
CGCGAAGACGGCGTTCGGTACGAGGTACGCGACTCCCTCGAACGATAGGTCGACAGGCGGTTCGGATTCGGTTTTCGATCGGAGAGACACACCGTGTTTCCGGTGAAATGGGGGTGTGGTGGGCTTCGGGTAGCGTCCGTGCGGCGGTGGCTGTCATTTGTGACCGAACTAAAACAACAGGATTTATTACTTACTCCAGAGTACAGCTCGCCAAGCCAGACGGGCGACAGCTCGCTGGGCGACACCGGGCGTTTCACCGGAAATGTGGTCTCCCCTTCCTCATGTGGTGACGCCCGGACTCCGACTCCGGACACCGTGTTTCCGGTGAAAGAGCGCAACCGGTCGGCGCCGCGCCGACTA
>NZ_SGXV01000040.1:0-4490 GCF_005435055.1 Halorubrum sp. SS7 | reverse complement strand
GTTGAGGAGTTCCCGTCGTTTCATGCCCACCGACGGATCACCTCGGATTCGTTCTTTACTGGGAGAGGCGTCCGAATCGGCGGCAGGCGAAACATCTGAGTCCGCGTCGACAGGGGCTTCGGATGCGACGGGGACCGGCAGCGTCGGGCGTCGCGACCGTCTCGCCCGCCGCAGTCGCGGTACATCCGGGCGGTTATCGGAAGCATTCGGGCTTGACGACGGAGTCGGCGTCCACCGTCACCCACGTCGACAGCCGCTCGTCATCGGTCGCCTCAGCTGGGAACACCGTGACCCGATCGGGACCCGACGACCGCCTGTCGACTTGGTGTACCAGACCGATGAACGCGGGACTCACCGATTTCCGCCCGGTCGTCTCGTCGTTCTTCGACCTCTGGTTGGTATCTATTGTCATCTGTTACTCGTTCGAGTTATTCGGCAGCCTGTGCTTGAACCCTTATAATAGGCGAACGGACGCGTCAGAAGCCGACCGGTGGGATATATACTCGTCGTGACCAGTCCGTCATGCCCCTTCTCGCTCAACGAAGACGAGTCCACTCCGACATTTAGATTGTAGTTTTTCAGATTGAGATAATCAGACTATGGCGTGGGCCCAGACGGGACTCCGGAGATGGGCGATCATGTCATAGTCGGCTTGATACAAATTCGACTCTCTCTTGATCAGAAAATTCCCGGCCGGCCGCTGATTTCGTACGGAGCGATATATATCACTCATAGCAACGAAAACGGTACCTCGGTGAAATTCCCGGGTATATGTCCTCGCCCGAATGCGGGACGCTATCTCCGGTACTCGATACGCTCCACACCGGTGTGGCGATCTATGACGCCGCCTCTGGGGCTGTTATCGACGCGAATGCGCGACTGGAGGAAATCCTCGGATACAGTTCGGACCGACTGCGTGAGCTCTCCGTGGCCGAATACACGGCAAACACCTACCCGCACACCGAGTCTGAGTTCCACAATCGACTCTCCAAGGCCGCCAACGGAAGCCCGCAACAGTTCGTGTGGCGAGCCAAACGAGCGGACGGCGAACTCATTTGGATTCAGGTGTTCACTTCGCGACAGCGCCCGACGGCGGACCGCTGTGTCCACGTCGAGGTACGAGATATCACACGGCACTACGACACCCATCATCGAGCGGAACTGTTCTGGCGCGTCCTCCGGCACAACCTCCGGAACGAGGCCGCGATTATCATTGGATGTGCGGAGCAGGCGATGAACGGCCCCGAGAGCGGACCGTCCGAAGAGGTCATGTCGACCATTCGATCCAGAGGCGAGAAGCTCGGTAACATCGCCACGTCAGTGAAACAGATCGAACACGCGGTGACCGACTCGCAGACGAGCGTCGCCCGGGTTTCCGCTGCGGGCGCCGTGCGGGACATCGCGAATCGGATAGGCGCCGAGCACCCCGACGCGGACATCCGGGTCAGCGAACGGCAACGGATGTGGATCGACGTCAACGATGCGTTCGAGTACGCGCTCGCACACGCCGTTGAGAACGCGATCGTCCACAGCAACGACGAGGCGCCGGCAGTCGAGATAACGGTCGGCCCGTCGCCCAACACCGGTCGCGCGGAGATCCGCATCAAAGACACGAATCCGCCGATCCCACCCGAGGAGATCGCCGCGCTGTTTTCGCCGACCGTCACCACGAGCACGTCCCACGGCTCTGGGATCGGCCTGTTCGTGATGAAGTGGTGCGTCGAATCGCTCGGGGGAGAGGTGTTGTTCGAATCGCGGAATTCCGGGGGAAACGCCGTCTGCTTACTCCTGCCGCCTAAGCAGCACCAGGATTCGATGACGACCGATTGAGTTCGCTGTTCGCGACGGCGCGTACGTCTCGATGAGAGTTACCCTCCCTCAGTCAGCATGAACCGGTCTCCAATTCGCTCCATTCGACATCGATCCGAGGTCTGTCGGCAGCGCCACGTCCGGAGGCGAAACGAGGGGAGGTTCACGAAAACAACCGAGGCGACCGCACCTGTGAATTACCTTGATAATCACAAGCCCACACCGGGACATACGGAGCGGAACGGATGTCTATTGAACCGAAAGTGATGTGTTTCTCTTGGAGATCTCATCCATCGGTAATTCCGCCTTCGAATTCGTCACTGAGGTGCGATTCAACTTCGTAGCGGGGAGCCAAGTGGTCAGCCGTCACGATCCGATAGCCGTCTGATCGACTCGCACTGTGTATGTAGCAGTGCCGTTTCGAACTTCCCATCCTCTGTCAGCAGCGGTAAGACCGATTGAAAAGATAGATTTGCGGAACCAGTACAGACAGTCAGAGCTGAACCGACTGTCACTGATTATTGACTCCTGGCGTCGCGTCCTCGGGGCGAAAATCCTCACTCCGACATCGCTGTACCAGTCCACAACTTAATAACTGCGAGCGTACCGAGGTCGGCGACGAGGAGCACCACGATAGCAGCGATTGGTGTGCCGGCGCCCAGTCCCTTGGCGACGAGGTAGACAGCGACGAACACGGCAGTCACGACAGCACAGGCCACGAGCGCCCACGCAACCGCCAGCGGGGGTTCGTACTGGTGCGGCCAGCGGTCGTAGAGTTGCGGGACGCCGACCCCGAGTGTCATCAGCACGAGGAAGCTGGCCTCGAACCCGCTGTCCAGCCAGTGCTGGACGCTGTAGGCGGTCGGAAGAGCAACGACGATGGCAGCGAGGAGGACTGGAGTCTCTGGGCCGAATAGCCATCCCTCGTTCGTTCGAGGACGCCAGACACGTCCGGCTCAAGGGGACGGAAGTAATAAAATCTCGTCGCCGCCCCGGCCGCCTGAGCTACCTCCCGGGATGCCCCCCAGTCGAAGGACTGTAAGATTCGCTTTCGAATTGAGCAAGTATCGTCCCCGAAACTTCTTAGTAACTGCTGGTTTGGCACCTTGCCATGGAATCAAGGGACTACGCCATCCTGTTCGTGCTTGACGTAATTGCAACCGTAGTTGCTATTCTTGTGTACATTGGTATTGGCGGCTCATTCTAATCAGCTAGCGAAATTGCTCTTGGGCAAGCGATTGTTGGTGGGGGACTGTCTTACGGTTACGTCACAGCCTTGAACTGAGTAACTTAAGATCGACGCGGTTGTCACGAGCGAATCCGCCGATCATCTGCCCCGAACCACCCCGCTCCATGACGACCAGCGATCCGCTACGGAGGAGCGATCGTTATATTCAATGTGATCTCAATCTGGTGCCAGTATAAATGATAGATGCCCTCCGAAATCAGTTCGAGAAGGAAGACACTGAGACGCTGGTCGTTGCTGGGATGGCACTGTCAGTCACCGGGAGCGCGGTGTGGGTAAGTGCCAGCGACGAACGAATCAGTAGCATTCTGGGTATCAGTATAAGTGCCCTGGGTGTCGCGGTGCTACTCGCCACTGTCGTCTGGGGTACCAGTGAAGAGGTCTGACCAACAATCTGCTACCCAAAAGCGAGCGAAATAGATGCGGCAAAGAACGGATGTGAGAACACTTCTCTGACACTTTAGTAATGCCTGGGCCTAACGAACCACGAATGTTCCACGTCGGGGTGATGGCATCGTAGATTGTAGCGAAGGCTATGGTCCATCGGTCGACTGCTTGTGGCCGGTTGGGATCTCCGCTGCTATGCTGTTGTAATCCCTTCCGGGAGGTCAATCACGGACACGTCGAACGTTTCGCGCCCATCGACGCGTACCGTCCGGCCGAGCGGCCCTGACTGTGAAGCTTGTACCTCGAACCCGCAATGTAGTTCGCTGGGCAGCGTAGCATCATACGGCTGGAATCGGCCTTCCACGATGATCGTGCCGTCCTCGTGTACATCAGGAGCTTGCACAGCAAGTTCTCGCACAGCACCGGTGTAGCCGTACGTGGTGCGGATGTCGGGCCACTGAGGCGGTTGCACGAACGCTCGGAGCCCCGCCGCCCCATCATAAGTGCGCGGGACCCCGATGTAAAACCGGAACGAGTCTGCCTGATATCCCTGATAGGATTCTCCGGCAGCGAGGTCTGCGACAGTCGAGTTCAACCTGAACTGCAGGGCAGGAATCACCGAGTCCGCATCCACGGCCATGTTGAACACTTGAAACCGGATTGCCGCGTAGCCGATCCCTTCGAACCCCTGATCGCTCTCGGCGGCACTAGCGGGGTAGGCCCAGATCAGGGTGTTCCCGTCACGGGTGGTTCTGGAGTCAACGCTCGCGGCCTTGCCCGGGAGTCGAGCGGTACAGCCAGCGAGGCTGACACTCGCAGTGGCGGTTACTCCGGCAAGAAAGCGCCGCCGAGAAACCGTCCGGGTGGGAGTCGTCGGACCGACCTGGTCAGCGGTGCCAGATGATGACTCGTCCTCGCTGGCGTAGTCCTCAGAAGAGGAATTTGATGAGCGGTGGCTGTGGAGGGGACCAAGCGGCATACCCGCAGTTCAAACGTGAACCACTCGTATGTTATGGCTGGACTCGATCCTCAGAGAGACAGCCTGAGG
>NZ_SGXV01000412.1:0-361 GCF_005435055.1 Halorubrum sp. SS7 | reverse complement strand
GTTCAACACCCTCGTCACCGAAGTGATTCGGTCGGTACTACGGGCGACCAGCGGAGCGGCGGTCAGACAATCAGTCTGTGACGAGCTCGCCGACTCGTCGCTGTACGAGACTGCGTGGATCGCGACCGTCGGGACGGGAGGCGACGCCGACGCCGTGACGATCGATTCCAGCGCGGTCGCGACGGACCCGTTCAGCGAGACCGACGCGGAGTCGTTCCTCACGTCGCCGTTCGCGCGGCAACTGGTTCGGCAAGCCAACGAACTGGACGCCGCGGTCGTCCAGCGGCGACGGTTCGAATCCGAGAACGATACCGATACAGACGCTGAAGCCGATCCTATCGCCGCCGCAGTCCCCGTGGCC
>NZ_SGXV01000411.1:0-362 GCF_005435055.1 Halorubrum sp. SS7 | reverse complement strand
AACGTTCATAGTTCCCGGCCCCGTGGTGTGTAAGGTATGCCAGGCGGACACGCCCAGACCCTGCGACCGTTCATGTGGCGCGCGGAGCGACTGTACCCGGACACCGAGATCGTCTCGCGTACCCACGAGGGGCGCACGCGGCACACCTACGCCGAGTACGCCGACCGGACGGCGCGGCTCGCGAACGCGCTCCAGGACTACGGGATCGAGCGCGGCGACCGCGTCGCGACGTTCTGCTGGAACCACACGCGGCACTTCGAGACGTACTTCGGCGTCCCGAACACGGGCGCGCAGCTCCACACGATCAACCCGCTGCTGCCCGACGAACACATCCGGTACATCGTCGACGACGCCGACGACGA
>NZ_SGXV01000410.1:0-363 GCF_005435055.1 Halorubrum sp. SS7 | reverse complement strand
GTGTCCGCGTTACCATTCGACACGGAAGGGCGAGCGCGTCTCGCGGTGAGCCGAGGGTAACCCGCTTACCGCGCGGTTCGGGAAAGAATATCCCGTTTCGAGCCCTCCGTTCGGGTATGTCATCCGACGCGGCTTCCAGCGACGACGCACAGGTCGGCGGGATCATCGACGTGGAGAGCACCGAGTCGTTCGACGAGGCGATCGCGGAGAACGATCAGGTCGTCGTCGACTACTTCGCGGACTGGTGCGGCCCCTGTAAGCAGCAAACGCCCATCCTCGAGGAGTTGTCCGGGACGATCGACGCCCCGGTCCTCGGCGTCGACACTGACGAATACAACGGGCTCGCCGCGGAGGCGGGCGTCC
>NZ_SGXV01000409.1:0-363 GCF_005435055.1 Halorubrum sp. SS7 | reverse complement strand
GACTCATTAATAGAAAATTATATGTTGTGTCTAATCAATATGCTCTCAACCCACATGGGCGAGCCATGACATCACAACTCATCGGATCGGAGGTGCCCTCGCCCGCCGATGAGGACGGTCCGTCGCGCGACGAGGTGTTCACGGCGCTGAGCAACGCGCGGCGGCGGAACGTGATCGAGTACCTGAACACCAACGGCAGCGAGGCGCGCGTCCGCGACATCGCGGAGCAGCTGGCGGCGTGGGAGAACGGCGTCGAGATCCCCGAAGTGACGTACAAGCAGCGCAAGCGAGTGTACACGGCGCTTCACCAGTCGCACCTCCCGAAGCTGGCCGCCAGCGGCTTCATCGACTACGAGTCCGACC
>NZ_SGXV01000408.1:0-364 GCF_005435055.1 Halorubrum sp. SS7 | reverse complement strand
CGTCTCACCACCCACCTTTATGACTGCTTTCCATTCGGTTCCGCACACCCCTCTATCGATGTGTTCGCTGTGTCGGCTATCACGATACCACCTCTCCTCCAAATGATTGCTTTCTATTCGTTTTCGTACACCCCTCTATCGATGTGTATTGTCGATCTGTTATCGGATCACAATTGTTGTTTAACTCACCTATTTGAGGCCAATTAATGCGTTCCCACTCGCATTCGTGTACACCCCTCTATTGATGTGTGATTCATTGTTAGAGCTTTCGAAACGAATATTTTCGGTGGATAAGTACCAGACGCTAATCCGATCTCTCCAGGCTTGTTGCCCGAAGCGACCGACAGCTACCCGCTTGCTCAGA
>NZ_SGXV01000407.1:0-364 GCF_005435055.1 Halorubrum sp. SS7 | reverse complement strand
GTTGCCGCCGCCGGAGCCGTTGCCGTCCCCGCCGCCGGTACACCCGGCGAGCAGGAGGGAGGTGCCGGCCGCCCCGCCGGCGAGGACCTTTCGTCGCGAAATGCGTTGTGTGGGTTGTCGACGCATACAGGCAACTCTTGTTTTCACTAAATAAGCTTTTGGGTCGGCGTGTCCGTACGGTTGGATCTGTTCGCTGTGTGCCCTCTTCTCAGTACGAATCCGCGCTACTACCGCCGAATCGGCGGAAACACTCGAATACGCCGGCGCTCGACGGTGGAACGGCATTCTCGCACGCGAGGGTGACAGCGACGTCTCGCGTCTCTCCCGGGAACCGTCTCGCGTCTCTCCCGGGGACCGTCTCGCA
>NZ_SGXV01000406.1:0-365 GCF_005435055.1 Halorubrum sp. SS7 | reverse complement strand
CGCGACCCCCTCGCGCACCGCCGGCGTGACCTCCGCCGCGACCGCGAGGCGTTCGTCGAGGAGCTCGCGTCGGACGTCCCGGACCACCCCCCGAACTTCGAGCGCGTCAAGCGCACGAACGTGGGACAGGAGTCGGTTCCGGCGGACGAGCTGGCCGAGCTGGAGCTGGGGCCGAACAACTGCGCGGCCGAGTGACAATGAGCACGGCAACCGACATCAAACAGGGGATCCGCGAACACCGCTGGCAGTTCTCGCTCCACGTCCTGCTGGTGTTCGCCACCGGCCTGACCATCGGGTCCGAGCGCACCGTCGTCCCCGCGCTGGGGGAGGACGTACTCGGCGTCGAGTCGTTCCTCGTGATCGGC
>NZ_SGXV01000405.1:0-365 GCF_005435055.1 Halorubrum sp. SS7 | reverse complement strand
GCTCGTATGGTATACGATCACAGGATGAAGCGAAGAATCCAGCGACGCGACGTACTCAGGGGTGCCGGCGCGGTCGGTATCGCGGGGCTCGCCGGCTGTTCGACGGAGAGCGGTGACGGCGGCAACGGAACCGGTGGTGGCAACGGATCTGGCGGCGGCAACGGATCCGACGGCGGCGGGGGCGACGCCAGCAGCATCCCCGACGCCGTGATGGTCGTCGGGTTCCCGCAGTCCGGCATTCAGCTGTTCCGCGACTTCTACTCGGAGTTCGCCGACAGCGCGCCCGATCTGGACATCATCGTCCCCGACGGCCTGATCGACAGGGACCTCCCGAGCGAGGTCGACAACGACATGAACAACGTGAT
>NZ_SGXV01000404.1:0-367 GCF_005435055.1 Halorubrum sp. SS7 | reverse complement strand
TGAAACGCGAGATCGCGTCGCCCGGGCGATGACTCCCTGCGTGCTTCAACCCCACGAGGGTTCGTCTGAAACTAGCCCGCACCCGAGCCGCTCCCGGCCTTCGTCTCGCTTCAACCCCACGAGGGTTCGTCTGAAACGAGGAACGGGAGGTCGGGAAATCCAGGCACTATCGAGCTTCAACCCCACGAGGGTTCGTCTGAAACGATCGTCGACGAGCTCCGTGTCAGCGTACGAGAGATCGCTTCAACCCCACGAGGGTTCGTCTGAAACAACGCGACGCGTTCGACGCGCTGGCTTGCCTTGAGGCTTCAACCCCACGAGGGTTCGTCTGAAACGCGACGGCATCCTCGTCGACGGTGACATCCCC
>NZ_SGXV01000039.1:0-4581 GCF_005435055.1 Halorubrum sp. SS7 | reverse complement strand
ATGGCACAGTCGTCGGTTCGGATCGGGACCGAGGTCCACGACGAGCCGCATATCGAGGGGCGGCGCGTGACCGTCCGGCGGATTCAGGGGCTCGTCGAGGGGGCCGGAAAGTCGGCCGACGAGGTGGCCGACCAGCTCGACCTCGACGTGGCGGACATGTACGGCGCGCTCCAGTACTACCACAGTCACCCCGACGGGATGGCGGCGGTCGAGCGTCAGCGGGCTGACCGCGAGGCTGCGGCGCAGGAGGCGGGTGCGGTGTCGCTGTCGGAGCTGAAAGGCGACGAGGGCGCGAAACCGGATGGAGTATCGGGTCCTCGTCGACGAGGACACGAGTCCGCGGGTCGCGGAGTCACTCCGGGGAAAGGGCGTCGCCGCGGAACACGTCCACGAGGCGCTTTCTGAAGGCGTCGACGACGAGTCGATCGCGGCGTTCGCTCGCGAGGGCGGCTACGTCGTCCTCACGCACGACACCGATTTTCTCGACGCGGAGACGCGAGGGGACGTGCCGGTGCTCTACTACGCCGACGATACGACGGACACCTACGCGATCGCTGACCGCGTCGCGGCGGTGGTCGAGTCGATGCCGGACCCGACCGACCTGCGCCCGATCGTGAAGCTCAACGAGCGGGGCTGAACGTCGTGGTCGAAACGCGCCAGTAGGTCGAGACGGCGCTGATCGGCGGGCGTTGGGTGCGACTGAGGCGGCGTCGGGAGATCGGTTCTAATCGCTACCTGAGAGTGTTGTCTCGGTGTCGGCCCGCGACCGTTCGGAATCTGTGACTATCTCCGTCATCTATTTAATTGCGCTGACGTGTGGGTTTGATATTCAATGAGCCAAGCGACGCTCGGAAGCGGTCCCTACCGGAATTCCAGCCTCTTCTCTGGCTACTATCTCGACGAGCGCGTTGCCGACCTCGACGCGTGGGACTGTGACGCCGAAGCCGAGGAAGCGTTCGAGCAGATTCGTGACCTCTGGAACCGGGAGGGAGCGCTCTTGCCCTCCTACAAGGAGGACGAACTGATCGACACGTGGATCGCCGAGGTTCTCGACATCCTCGGGTACGGCACGAGTTCCGAGGTGACGCTCCCGGACGGCGGGGGCTACGTCGACCGGCTACTCTTCGAGAACAAGGACGTACGCCGCGAGAGTGCCCGGCAGGCGCTTGACAGCGGCACGGAAGGGCACTTCTCCCGGGCGCTGTCGATCCTCGAAGCCAAGCAGTGGGACGCCGACTTTGAGAAGTTCTTCTCCGAACAGCGGTCCTATCGCGACGCGTCTCACCAGATCAAGTTCTACCTCGAACGGACTCCCGGCGATCTGAACTGGGGGATCCTCACCGACGGGAAGAAGTGGCGGCTCTACGGCACGAAGGACTACGAGACACAGACGTACTACGAGGTCGACCTGCCGGAGATTCTGGAGAGCGGGAACCTAGAGGCGTTCAAGTACTTCTACGTCTTCTTCCGGCCCGGAGCGTTCGTCGAGACGGCCGGGAGTTCCTTCCTCGACGACGTGTGGTCCGAATCGGAGACTTGGAGAGGACCTCCAAGACAACGTGTTCCGAGCGCTGCGGGTCCTCGGAAAGGGGTTCGTCGAGTCGAACGATCTGGAAATCGATCCCAACGACGAGGACGGACTCAGCGCCGACGAACTGAAAGAGCAGTCGCTGGTGCTGCTCTACCGGTTGATGTTCGTCCTCTACGCCGAGTCGCGGGGGCTGATCGACCCCGACGACCCGGCCGCCAGCGAGGAATATCAGGAGTACTTCAGCCTCGAAGCGAAACGCGAGGAGATACTCGACGAGGTCGACGGGCTTGACGTCGAGTCCGGCGCGGCGTTCGAGCAGGAGTTCAGTCAGTACTCCTCGTCGATCTGGGGTCGGCTCTCGGAGCTGTTCGAGCTGATCGACGAGGGCGAAGAGGACCTCGGCATTCAGCCGTGAGGACCACGAGTTCCTCGCGGAAAACTCGGTCTCGGACCCGGCGATCGCCGAGGTCATCTTCCGGCTGTCGACCACGGAGAACGACGAGGGCGAGTACGTCCCGGCGGACTACGCCGACCTCGACACGCGGCACCTCGGCTCGATCTACGAGGGCCTGCTGGAACACGAGTTCCGGATCGCGCCGGAGGCGGGCATGGCCGCGGTCGCGGAGGGCGGCGGACGAGGGCGGGCTGTACGTCGTCAACGACGAGGGCGAGCGCAAGGCCACGGGGGCGTACTACACGCCGGACTACGTGGTCACCTACATCGTCGAGGAGACGATCGACCCGCTGATAGACGAGATTCACGCGGACCTCGAAGCCGACGGGCTCTCCCGGAGCGACGGGGAGTACTTCCGGCGGTTCTACGACCGCGTGACGGACCTGACGGTTCTCGACCCCGCGATGGGCTCGGGGCACTTCCTGACGAAGGCGACGGGCTACCTCACCGAGCACGTCATGAGCGTCGTTCGCGAGCAGGAGATTCAGTCGTACGACGAGCAGGACATCCGCCGGACGATCTCGAAGGAGGTCATCTACGGCGTCGACCTGAACGGGATGGCGGTCGAGCTCGCGAAGCTCTCGATGTGGCTGGAGACGCTCGCGGCGGACCAGCCGCTCGCCTTCCTTGACCACCACCTGAAGGACGGGAACTCGCTCGTCGGCAGCGACATCACGGAGGTCCTCTCCGACGACACCGAGGAGAACGACGGCCAGCTAACGCTCACACAGGCGTTCGCACGCGTTCGGCAGGACACCCTCGGGCACGTGATGGACCTGATGGCGGACCTGCTGGCGTACGACAACGACTCGCTGGAGAGCGTGAAATCGATGGAGGAGCTGTACGACGAGATCCGCGACGACCCGCTGTACACGCGCCTCTTCGAGTTGGCGAACGTCCACACCGCCGAGGAGTTCGGCGTCGACGTGCCCGAGGACGCCTACGAGCAGATGGCGGGGGCGATCGAGGACGAAGCCGATTGGGCAGAGATCCGCGAGGAGCCGTGGTTCAAATCGGCACAGGCGACGGCCGCCGAGCAAGACTTCTTCCACTGGGAACTGGAGTTCCCTGAGGTGTTCTTCGACGCCGACGGTGAGCGGATGCCTGAAGCCGGTTTCGACACCGTGATCGGGAATCCGCCTTATGTGCGAATCCAAGAGCTACAGACAAATGTGCCAGAACGGGCGGAGTATCTCTCTAGATATCGATCCTCCGAGCAGAATTTCGATCTCTATGTAAACTTCACCGAGAAGGGGTACGAATTGTTATCCCCGAGGGGGCTACTCGGGTTTATTGAGCCTCACAAATTCTTCCAAAATGAATTTGGAAGAGGTATCCGCGAGTTCCTCGCAGACAATGATTCCCTCGATAAGATCCTCTCATTCGGTCACAAGCAGGTGTTTGGGAACGCCTCTGTCTATACCTGCGTCCTTATATTGAGCAAATATGACGAGGACGGACTCGAATATGCTGAAGTCGATCCTGCGGATCTAGCAACTGGGAAAGATCCTAATTTCCGTCACATCAATCCTGAACTTGACGGAGATGCTTGGGTATTCCAATCGCCAGAAGTTCTAGAGATTATTCAGGAAATCGAGGATAACCCACTAAGTCTAGCTGATGCTACGAAGAAAATATATCAGGGAATCATAACGAGTGCTGATAGTATTTTCTTGGTGGAAACCACCGAACAGATGGGAGATCTGACAGTTGTAGAAAACGGACATGGTGAGCAATTTAAGGTAGAATCAGAGCTTCTACACCCCTTTTTGAAAGGAAAAGACGTGAAACGATATGCTCCCTTAAATCCGCCTCTACAAATCATCTTACCATACCGGGTTGATGACAACGAACTAGACTTCATACCAGAAGAATCCCTTCGTTCAGAGTTCCCACGAGCATTTGAGTACTTCAAGAGTCACGAGTCGAAGCTTCGATCGCGTGACAGTGGTAGTATGGACACGGAACGGTGGTATGACTTCACTCGGGCCCAGAACATGGGTGAATTTCTGAATGACAAAATAGTCACTCCCGAGATCAGCTACGGGGGTAACTTCACGTTAGACGAGACTGGTGTACTCCATAAGTCGAAAGTTTACGGCATCGTGTCGGAAGAAAACATCGACAATGAATACCTTCTGACTTTACTGAACAGTAAGCTGTTCTGGTTCTACCTAAGGAGTACTGGATACGTACTCCGCGGCGGCTACTTTACCTTCAAAACGGACTACTTGGAACCGTTCTGTATCCCGTCGATCGGAGCGGCGAGCAAAAAGCTGAATTCAGAACGCCTTGTTGAAAGAGCGAATAATCTGTTCGCTACCGGAAACGCAGTGGATTCTGGAGATGGCCCGTCTTATCAGGAAATTCTCCGAGCTCTGGCTGCGGAACGGATTACTCAAGAAAAAGAGCAGTCAGTACTCAATACAAATCTTACAGACCATCTTGGGACCTATACGAATGGGCCTGAGCTAGGAGATATTGGTTTTGAACAACCTCCAGAAGGCTCGACGCCGACAATACTCCAGCAGACATCTGACGAGAAGACAAACCTGCGGACCGGTGACTCGACGATTAAGCGGGTCTCAAGAAACAC
>NZ_SGXV01000403.1:0-367 GCF_005435055.1 Halorubrum sp. SS7 | reverse complement strand
GAAGCCGCCGACTCGGAGATTCGCGTCTGACGCCGGATACGATATCGCGGGATGCGATATATGCGGTAGTGGTGAGACGGGCATCGACCCCGGCACGTTACCCCGTACTGACCGTCTCGATGCCGCGAGAAAACGGTAGCAGCTGATCGAGTCGTTCCGATCAGAGTGAGCGACCGACGATTCGGCTCGAACTCGCGCGGGTGTTTCGCACAGTTATCCACAAAAAGTATATCCGAAGATGTAGTACTAGATTTTCATAGTAGTAGCCCTAAATTACGAGATATTCAATACACGGCGGTCGGCTAAGAGCACTAGAAAAGAAGATAAGGTCACTTATCCGTAAATCTAGGATAGATTAAAGTCACAC
>NZ_SGXV01000402.1:0-370 GCF_005435055.1 Halorubrum sp. SS7 | reverse complement strand
CTAGGCGGACCCGTCGTCCGCGTCGCCCCCGTCGCCGACCGGCTCATCGTCCCGTTCCTGATGGTGATGCTGTTCGCCGCGTTCGTCGGGATCCCCCTCTCTCGGCTGCGGGAAGCGTTCGGCAACCGCCGCGTCGTCGGGTCGAGCCTGCTGGTCAACTTCGTCTGGAGCCCTCTGCTCGCCGTGGGGCTCGGTGCCCTCTTCCTCCGGAACCAGCCCGCGCTCTGGGTCGGACTCATCATGCTCCTCGTGACGCCGTGTACGGACTGGTACCTCGTGTTCACCGACGTCGCCGACGGCGACGTACCGCTTGCCGCCTCCGTGTTGCCGTACAACCTCGTCCTCCAACTGGTGTTGCTGCCGGTGTACC
>NZ_SGXV01000401.1:0-370 GCF_005435055.1 Halorubrum sp. SS7 | reverse complement strand
GATCAATTCCGACGCTCAGCGGACATTCCTCAGCGGTGTTCGATATTGCGTCGCTACCGATGTTCCAGTCCAATAAAATACAGTAGTCTCTTGAATGACCCACTACGAATCAGATAACTGAGTAGCGATGATGGGGTCGGTTACACAGCTCTCAGCCTCCAAACAACAAATCCGGTGCGCTGATGCGGTTCTCCTTCTTGTTGTCCCGAGCGTTCTTTTCGGCATCCATGCTTGGCTCCCTGCTGGGGTATCCTCGCGACTGGTGTTTACCTACGGAGATCCAACACTAACCACTGTTTGGACGGCGGCGGCGATTCACGATAGCCCCGCGCATCTCACCGCGAATCTGGGTTGGTACGGGCTTGTGGTC
>NZ_SGXV01000400.1:0-370 GCF_005435055.1 Halorubrum sp. SS7 | reverse complement strand
GATCAGCCCCGGCACGTCGAGGATCTGGATGTTCGCGCCGCGGTACTGTAGCATGCCGGGGTTGACGTCGAGGGTGGTGAACTCGTAGGAGCCCACCTCGCTGTCGGCGTTGGTGAGGGCGTTGATGAGGGTGGACTTGCCGACGCTGGGGAACCCGACCAACGCGACCGTGGCGTCCCCGTGCTTCTCGACCGCGTAGCCGTGACCGCCGCCGGCGGAGGACTGGTTCTCCAGCTTCTCCTTCTTCTCGGCGAGTTTCGCCTTCAGGCGCCCGATGTGAGCCTCCGTCGACTTGTTATAGGGCGTCTCGGCGATCTCCTCGCGGAGGTCTTCGATCTCCTCCTCCAGTCCCATTACCACACCCTCGGCC
>NZ_SGXV01000399.1:0-371 GCF_005435055.1 Halorubrum sp. SS7 | reverse complement strand
CGTCGCGACGGCGAGTTCTACCACGTCAACGTCCTGACCGAGACGACCATCAAGGACGACCAGGTCGTCGTCGAGTCAACCTACATCCACGAGGAACAGGTCCCACCGGAAGACGTGGCGGAGTCCGTTCGCGACCACGTTCTCGACAGACATGCGGGTGCCGTCGGTACCTTCGTCCGGGGGTGTTCTCCCCCATGAGCCGGTCTCGCTCCGGAGGTCGGTTCGAGGAGTTCGGTCGCGTCGACACCGAGATCGGCGAGTCGATCAACTTCGACCGCCTCGCCGGTTCGGACGACACCTCGTGGAACAAAGCGGTGCCCTACGAGTCCGACATCGAGACCGTCTCCCGGCTCGGGTTCAAGGTACGCTCC
>NZ_SGXV01000398.1:0-371 GCF_005435055.1 Halorubrum sp. SS7 | reverse complement strand
CACGGAGTCTCAGTAGCCGCCCCGTCGGTCACCGACGACGGAAGCCGCAGGCTTCCGCCCTCGGGATCAGCGTGAGTACCCGCCGGTCTGGTGCCGGTCCATCCGGGAGTTCGGCCGGCCGTCGTAGCCGTCGTCGGAGCCGACGTCTTCGGGGGGCTGATACCCGTCAGTGTTCGGGAGGCCCTCTTCCGACGTGGGGATGTGCCAGTGAGCGAGCCGGCCGTGGATACGCGTCCGATCGCCCCCCACGTCGAGTCTGAGCGTCGGACTCAGCGTCCCGCCGAACAGGTGGCGCTGTTCCGATTCGGAGAGGTCCGCGATGCCGTCGAGCGAATCGCCGGCAAACTCGCGGTAGTTGTAGAAGCTCTGAA
>NZ_SGXV01000397.1:0-372 GCF_005435055.1 Halorubrum sp. SS7 | reverse complement strand
ATCGGTCAGCACGGAGAGGTGGATCACCGCCGCCATCGTCGCGCCTCCCTTGCCGCCGCCGATCGAAATCGGATACCCCTCGCCGCTGAAACACCGCGTGATCGGGGTGATCCCCTCGTTCGCGTCGACGCCCGGCCCGACGGTCGCGGGACCGCCCGAGGAATCCGCGGCCGACGGCTGAGCGAGCGACTCCACTCCCGCGGTCTGCCCCGCGGCCGCGCCGACGCCGGCGGTCGCTACGACGACCAGTAGCGACAGCGCGACGGCCCGAGACCCCGGGCGATCCATTATCACTCCCTCCTTCGCCGGACTCACTTAAATCGTCGCCGGCGCCGGTATCAGTCGAGAGAATCGGAGCCAAGCAGCCCTTCG
>NZ_SGXV01000396.1:0-373 GCF_005435055.1 Halorubrum sp. SS7 | reverse complement strand
GACGGAGGCCGCGGGCGCGAACCGCTCGCGGGCGTAGCAGTACCACACGATGGGAAGCAGTCCCGCGAGCGCCATGTTGACGCCGGAGAAGCCGAACCCGATCGCGTCCCGCGGGACGGCGAGGTTCAGCACGGACAGCGCGAACGGAAAGGCGCCGAGGTAGGTGACGAACGCCGTGAAAAAGAGGCGGCGGCGCCCGCTCAGGACCGCGAGCGCGTAGCCGACGCCGGCGAGGAGCCCGTACCCGACGAGGTTCCCGACGAGGTGGTCGGCGCCGAGGTGGACGTAGTGCGCCGTGAACGCCGAGGACACTGTGGGGTCGGTGTACGCGAACGCGAGCGAGCGCCGGGTCGCTTCCGGCAGCGTGAACACC
>NZ_SGXV01000395.1:0-373 GCF_005435055.1 Halorubrum sp. SS7 | reverse complement strand
TCTGCTCGGAAGCTCATTCATCGGAATCGCCGTCGGGTTCTCTGCGGCGGTGTCGACGCAGACGCGCGCCCTCATCGGTGGACTCGCGATATACGTGCTGTTCATCCCAGTCTGGTCTGTCGCGGAACTCCCGCTGTCACTCTGGCTGACCGCCGCGGACCCATCGTGGCTTCCCATCACCGGACAGGAGCTGTACACGCTGCTCAGAGTCGGGCGACCCTCCGGTGCGTTCGGAGTCATCACCGACATCCTGCTTCAGTCTGGTGAGATCACGGGCACTCAGCGGCGGATCCAGATATCTGCGGCAGCGATGATGGTTTTCTGGACTCTCGCACCCACGCTGGCCGGCCTCTGGAAGTTTGAGGCCGACGAT
>NZ_SGXV01000394.1:0-377 GCF_005435055.1 Halorubrum sp. SS7 | reverse complement strand
GTGGAGAGCGCGTCCGAGTGGTGCGCGATCAGGTGTGATCCCGTCACCTCGCGCATCTCGGAGCGGTCCCGCGTCCACGCGACGAACCCACACCGGCCACACGTCCAACGGCTCATCATGATCGGAAACGTACCTCGTGGGACCCGTCCGAGGCTCATGTATGTTGGGTTATGTGTGTGCGGTCACCGCGGGCGTCGGTCGGGACGCCGATCCGGGAGCCGCGGAGCGCGTGCCTCTCGGCGCCGGCGACCGCGATCGTGAACTCCGTGCCGTCACGTGCGGCGGGTATAAAAGGGCCACCACCGGCGAGGGTACCCACGAACGCGCATTCTCCGTCGACGAAAGGGGGATCGATACTCACGAGCGCGGATCCGACC